>JAPLWX010000035.1 GCA_026396415.1 Microcaldota archaeon | reverse complement strand
TCAGCAGGAAACAGAAAACATTGCACGATGAGGTTTGTGCAAAATTCATGCTTCTTGAAGGGAATCTTCCTGCTTTGTGGGACTGAAAAGGTTTGGCTGCGGCAGCAGCCCTGCCGCTCAGGCTATTTGTTCACCAGAGCACCTTTTTGCGCGCCAGTAGTGAGGTTAAAAAGCTATTCTCCTCAATTACGCTTCGGTAATGCCCATGCCAAAGGACAAATCAGTGGACGAAATGACCGACGATGCCATACGCCAGGGCGGCTACCTTGCAATGGTGTATTTCGACCTCCACGGCACCACGCCCGATGCGGTGAAGAACCTCATGGTGGGATTCATCGGCAAGCTCACCCGCGAGCCGGGCGTCATCTACGCGGTGGGGGAAATAGACAAGCCAATCGAGAAGGAAGGCATGTTCTCCACCTGGGCGGAAGTGAAGCTGTTGGCATCCGACTTCCCCACGCTCGTGAAGATAGCAGCCCAGTACTCGCCCATAGGCGTGGAGATCCTCCGCCCTGGCGAGGTGAGGATGACCTTGGGCGAGGCGCAGGGGTCATTGCTTGACGTTTCGCAGACCAGCCAGAACTTCACCAGGCTCATAATGGAGCGCATGCTGAGCGAGGGCGAGAAAAAGGATTATGCAACCAAGCTGTCGCAGCGCATCGCGCTTGGGAAAAAGCTGTTCGAGAACAAGAGATAGGGGCGGGAAAATGGATGCTCACAAGGTAAAATCAGGCATTCCCGGGCTTGATGCCATGCTCGCTGGCGGCTTTTCGAGGAACAGCGTGGTGGCGGTGGCAGGCGGCACCGGGAGCGGCAGGACGATTTTCCTCTCCCAGTTCCTCGCCGCGGGCGCGGTGGATTTTGACGAGCCCGGGCTATTCCTCTCGCTTGACGCGCAAAAGGAGTCGGTATACTCCAGCGTAGCCTCGTTCGGCTGGGACATGATGGAGCTCGAGCGGGAACAGAAGATCGTCTTCATCGACTACCCGCAGAACGAGCTTTCCGCGATAGCCGAGCAGGAAGGCGCGCTTCGCGACCTCATCGGCACGCTGGGCATCAGGCGGGTGGTGATAGACTCCATCTCCCCCTACGCGCTCCTATTTTCCACGCTTGAGGAACGCAGGATGAATACCCTGCGCTTCGTGAACGCGGTGCGCGGCTGGAAGGTGACCGCGCTCATTTCCGCGGAGACCCTCCCTTCCTCAGAGCAGGAGATCCCCCACACCATCTCGGGGGTGGAATCGTTCGCGGACGGTTTCATCCACCTGTCCTACCTCCGCAGGGCGGGGAAGCGCGAGCGCGCGGTCGAGATAGTGAAAATGCGCGGCGCGAGCCACCTGCACGACATAGTGCCTGCGCAGATAACCCAGCACGGGTTTGTGGTGGGCGCGCTCCCTTCGAAAAACGCGAAAAGGGAGAATCCTGATGAATGATGCGCGGCAGGCAAATGGGAAGGTTGGCGATGAATCGGTGCGGCAGAAAGGCAAAGGAGAATTGTTGACAATGAACGGAATCGACCCCTGGGCATCCGAGCAGCGGTTTGACGTCTCAAAGCTGATTGAGGAATTCGGCATGTCCTCATTCACGCCGGCACTTGCTTCAAGGCTGCAGGGCTTCCTTCTTGCAAAAAGGGGCGGCATGCTCGCGCACCGCGAGCTGGACCACTGGCTGGCTGACTCTGAGAAGGGAAAGCCGGTCGCAGTGATGTCCGGCATCAAGCCATCAAGCGAGTTCCATCTCGGCAGCAAGCTAACCGCCCAGGAGCTCATCTTCTACCAGAAAAATTTCGGAGCAAAGGTATTCTATGCAATTGCGGATTTGGAAGCATTTGCGGACAATGGCATAACACTTGAGCAGAGCCACGAAACAGCAGTGTCAAACGTCGCTGACCTCCTTGCATTGGGGCTTGACGAGAAAAACGCGCACATCTACAAGCAGTCGGAGGAGCGGCGCGTGATGAATGCGGCGTTCATCTACAGCAAGCGCGCCACGCCTGCCATGCTCAACGCAATATACGGGGAGAGGAACTACTCGCTTTACTTTTCCGCGCTTGTGCAGGTGGCCGACATTCTGCTTCCCCAGCACAAGGACTTCGGCGGCCCGAAGCGCGTGCTGGTGCCCGTGGGCATAGACCAGGACCCGCACATACGCTTCGCGCGCGACATTGCCTTCAAGGAAAAGCTTGCCCTTCCCTGCGCCACCTACCACGTCACCATGCGCGGCCTCCGTGGGGAGACAAAAATGAGCAAGCGCGACCCAATGTCCACCCTATCCCTCTCGGATTCTCAGGAGGTTGCGAAAAAGAAGCTCATGGCCGCCTTCACGGGCGGGCGCGCCACCGCGGAGGAGCAGAGGAAGCTTGGCGGCGACATAGAGAAGGACGTGCTTTACGAGCTCGCGCGCTTCCACTTCATCGATGACGACGCGCTTCTTGAGGAAATGAAGCAGGACATGGTGACTGGCCGGCTGCTGAGCGGCGAGTACAAGCAGAAGTACGTCCCGTACATGCTTGACTGGCTAGCCGCGCACCAGAAAAGGAAAAAGGAGTGCCTGCCGCGCGCGAAGAGAATACTCGAGAAAGCGCAGAAGGAAGGCTAGTTTCTTCCATAAGGAAAAAAGAAAAATAAAAAGAAGGGAATTACCTGTCTGCAGCTTCCGTGCGCCTGGCTTCTCCTGCTGCTTTTGCAGGTTCTGCCGCCTTGGCTTCGCTTTTCTCAGGCGCCGCGTTTCTCACGGATTCCTTCACCGGAGCAGGCATTTCCTTCGGCTTTGGCTGCACCTGCGCAGCTGCTGGCGTTGCGCCATTTTCAGTGCGCGCATTCCCGTTGAGCGTTTTTTCAGCCACAGTTTCTTTCTGCACAGCTGCCCAGCTTGCCTGCGCCTTGGGCTTGGCTTTTGCCCCGCTCCTGGCTATTGGCTTTGGCACCTGCTTTGTATCAACAGAAGCCGGCTCCTGCGTTGCCTCAGTTGTCACTTTGGCAATGCTGGCCGGATCCTCCTTATTGCCCGCGTTGCCAATCGTAGCAGGCACAGGCATTGGCACCGGGCCGGGCTGGATTGGGGTTATGCCGCCATATGTAACCCTGAAGGCAGGCTGGCTGTTCAGGAAGTTGAACGTCTGCATCCGGTATGTCTTGCCGAAGTTGTCGGCATCGTATACCGCTATTTCGCGCAGCGAGTCCGCAACCGTGCTTGAGCCGCTGGCGTAATCGCGGTTCTTCCAGAGAAGCGTCACCCTGAAGTCCTTGTCCGGGTCCTGGGAGCTCACAAGATTGTACCGTGAGCCGTCCTTAAGGGTTATCTCATCATCATAGACTGAGAGCTCCGCCCACTTTTCCATCAACGTGAAGCCCGGATGGGTCTGGTAGACGTGTACCTTGATGCTATTCCCCGTCCCGCTCTGGGTGAATGTGTATGTGGTGCCTGGACACTGCATAATCTGCCCAATCATGGTGTTGCCTGAGTCCAGGATGTCCAGTATCGCCGGGAACTCCCCGTCAAAGCAAGGTACGACCGACACATCGTTCAGCCTTATCGAGAAAGGCGTTGCGGGCAAAGTCGTCCCGGCATTGATTATTCCATAGGTCTGCTCTTTTGCAAGTTTTATTTCCCCGCCATTTATTGCTGCAGTTCCGCTTGCAAGCGGCGCGCTTGGCCACTGCATCTCGGAAATTATCCAGTTCTTGTTGAGGAACCTTATCCCGACGCGGTGCCTGTCGGAAAGCGCCACGTAGCCAGACGAGCCTCCGCTGCTGTTCATGCACGAAGTCCAGTCGCCAGGCATTGTTGGGTTGAGGTCATCGGTGCACACTGGCACGCCAAAGTCATTGCCCTCGAACTTGGCGCTGTGCACCATTGCGCTATATTTGTTCACAATCACGTCCTTTGCGCCTGCGTCGTAAGCCACCCCTGAAGGCGTGCTTCCGACCCAGTAGGCTTGTTTCTCAACGTATGTGCCGTTGGATGCAAGGTTGTCCACCACGGCGTAGTCTGCAAACGGCGCATATTCAGCGGCCCCGATGCGGTAGAGATTCTTTGCCAGCACGCTCCCCTGGTAATAGGAGCCGCGCAGCGGCGAGGTTATCGCCCCTCCAGTGTCAATGTCTGACAGCTGCGATGGGTACTCGTCCTCTGGCAGGGTGTTCTGCCTGTTCTGCGGCGTTTTGTCCACGGTGTCCGTTATCAGTGTTTCAAACACGTACTGCGGCCAGGTGGTGGAGTTCACCGGCAGCGCCGATGTCCTGAACACAAACGAGGGCTTTGCAAGCTTGGTGGCAATCTGCGCGCTCACATCGGTTGTGCCAATGGAGAGCCAGCGCGAGCCGCGCTCGGTCACAAAGACCGGCTCATAGGAAAGGGGCGCGCCCTGTGCCGTGCCAATGTAATAAACAGCCGAGGTGGCAGCGTCGTTCTTCTTGAACCTGTGCGTGCTAATGCCTGTATTGTTGGCAATCACAGGCACGAGTGCGCTGACCGCCGTGTTGCTGATTGTGCCGGATTTGCCTGCATCCTCTTTCAGCGCAATGTTGACGTTTGCGTCCGCAAGGGTCGGGTTCTGCGCCGTGGTGGTGAAATAGATGCTGCCTTGCGCCGCAGCGTTCTGCCCTGCAATGTCCAGTTTTATTGCATTGCCAATTCCCGTGTCGCCATATGCGATGTTGTTCCAGTTATAGCAGTCCCTTCCCGGCAATTTCCAGAAAACGCGCGGCGCCCACTGCGCGGTGTTGGTCGACTGGAAGTAAGTGCCGTTGAGCGAGGTGGAGCCCGTGCCAGTAAGGCCGATTGGGTCAAACAGCACCTTGGCAAAATAATAGTCCCCTGAAAGAACGTCTCCAGGCCCTCCGAAAATGGGCGTGGTTGATTTCATTTCAATCAGCTTCGCACTCTGGTACATCCAGTCCTGCGAAGCAGTTGCGCCGCAGGCGACATCGCCCTGCTGCGTTGCCACGCGATAAGTGTCGGCTGAAAGCGCGGTGTATGTCATCGGCGCAACGTTATATGTAGATGCGCATGCAGCTGAAACAAGCATTGCAACTGCGAATAGAATTACGGAAAGCCTCATAATTTCCACCTCTTCTCTCATTCTGTGCAATACTCTTTTTAAGGATGTACTCTAGTGCTCGCTAAATCCAGCGAGCGAAGCTCGCTATCCCGCCTTCAGGCGGGGGATACAGCGAGCACATTCTTCTTTTTGAGCTTAGAAAAAGTACCAATAGCGGCGCGGCGGCGCTGGCGCGCCGCCCATGATTTGCCGACTATTGGAGATGTCCATATGAACAGCGGAAGCTTTGTGAGAAGACAGCACAGTGTAGGTATAAATGCCTTTCACCTTGAGTGGTGCCCGAAGTACAGGTACAATGTGCTTGACGGCAACTGGCTGAGACGCGTACTAACTGAAAGCCTCTGCAAAACAGCAGAGCAGTATGGCATTCAGATTTTTGCCATGGAAATCTCAACTGACCATCTGCACATGTTTGTGAATCTACCCGGTATGCTTGGACCGAGTCAAGCAATCAACCTGTTCAAGGGCAGGAGTGCCAGGGAAATTTTTGTGCAGTGCCCATCTTTCAGAAATGTCTATCATAAGGGACACTTCTGGAGCCGCGGCAGCTTCTACCGGTCAGTAAGCAACGTCGGAGCTGACACAATCTACAGGTACATAACTGAACACAGGAGCAAAGAGATTACTGAGTCAGTTGTTGCTGTGGAAAAAGAGTTTGGACAGATGAATCTGGTCTCCTACATATAGTCGAAAACTACCCCCTTCAGGGGGTAGTTATTTATATGTTGGTATTTAGTGGCAATTTCTGATTTCAATCGCAAGACAGCCCTGCTGCGCAGTTTGATGCAAAATTAGCAATTTAGTAATGTATGCCTTTCCTTGCCTCCGCAATCCTGGGCACGAACGCGCACTTCACAGCAGCCTCGATCTGGTCGCGCCTGTGCATCTTGCCGTCCGAGAACCAGCCGAGCGCGCCCTGCTTCCTGCCGATGCCCTCCACGCCAGCGACCTCAGCCATCACGCGCGACAGGTCGCTTCCGTGCGCGCGTATTTTTTTCGCAATCCACTCGGGCACCGCAAATCCCATGCCGGTTCCGTAAGTTTCGCGCTGCCCGTCGTAAACGCAGCAGACTGTGATGTCCATATGGATGCCGCGCGCAAGCGAAAACAGGCCGCTCTCAATTCCAAGCGAATAATCGCATTTTCCCCCCGCCCTCCTCCACGCGGCATGCGCACGGTTCGCAGCGCCAGCAAATGTTTCAGAATTGAAGGGGTGGTGGCTCACTTTCGAGTCCTCCTTGTGCCCGAAAAGCATTACATTGCGCCTGCCAAACACGCGCGCAAGCGCAATGCGCGCGCCGGAGAGCTTGGTGGGGTTGTCAGTGCCCGCCTGCACCCGCACGGGCTTCAGGAGCCTCCCTCTCTCGTCGTACTTGCCATTGTAGATGCCCTCGCACGAGATTTTCTTCAGGTTGCCTGCATAGGCAAGGGGCACCGAGATTATTTCCAGCGCAATCAGCCCGCGTTTTTTGCGGGCGGCGTTTATTTTCCGCGCAGCGCCCTCGGTTTCCTCGCTCACCACTATGGCATCCGCCTCAAGCCTGTCGGCAACGTCTCGCTCGCTCTCGATTTTCACGATGGTGGCGCGCGAAAGCATCCCGTTGTGCGCGAGGTTCCGCTGAAGGTTTGCCAGCCTCTTTTCGTAAGGGAATGACGGGTAAATCTTGTGCGCGCGCACGAACCGGTCGGATGTAAGGCCTATTGTGATGCGCGAGAACATGTTGCATTCCGAAAGGAGATTCACATGCCCCTCGTGTATGCAGGTGAAAGTCCCGCCGACTATGCAGTGCCCGTATGCCATGCCTTCACTACCAGGTGTATTTTACCCCGAAAAATTCGTAAAGATAGCTTATCAGGAAGGCAAAGCCTATGAAGACGGGATAGATTGTGAGCATGCAGACCAGCGGCACTGCATGGCGCAGCCGCGGCTCCTGCCCGGCAAGCTCAAAGCTCTTTATCAGGAAGTACGCCCAGATGCATATCGAGAATAGCCAGAGTATCCAGCCAGAGTGGATGAATGCCATGCCGTTGCCAAGCCCTGCCTGCGTGAGCGCCACGCCCCCCGCAAAGTCGTATGCGAAAGGCAGCAGCCAGTCCGTCACCCCCCGCAGCCAGAAAAGAAGCGTCCAGCCCATGAACACAGCGGCGAAAAAACCGCTTCCCAGCATGGTGGGCAGCACGAAAAGCCCGAACTGGCCGTAGCGCGGGTTCATGAACAAGTCGCCGTACTTGATGATGTTCGCAATGCCCCCCCTATACCAGCGGACGCGCTGGCGCATCAGGCTGCCAAGCGAGCGGGGGGTGTCGGTCCTCACGAATGTCTCGTGGGTGGACTCTATCCTGTACCCGTTGCGGTGGAGCCTCAACGCTATCTCAAGGTCCTCGCTGATGTTCTGCTCGTCGAATCCGCCCAGCTTCCTGAACATGGAGCGGCGGTAAAGCGCAGTGGGCCCCGGAGTCACGTACATGCTGCCGATGCTTGCAATCGTCTTGAAGAAGAACCCGAACGAAAGCCAGTACTCGATTTCCTGGATGGACTGCAGCAGGTTGGAGGGCTTTTCGCTCTGCACGAACACTACGGATGCGCCTACTTCCTTCTCCCCCTCCTTGTAGAAGCACTTGACCGCCTCCTCCAGGGTGTTTTCCTCAAGGTAGGTGTCCGAATCCACGCAGGCGACTATTTCCCCGCCAGTCTTCCCTATCCCGAAGTTGAGCGCGGAAGCCTTTCCCGCATTCTTCTCCTTCCGGTGGACTTGTATGCCCTCGCACTTCAGCAGCGCCTCATAGGAGCCGTCGTTCGAGCAGTCGTCTATCACGACTATCTCCCTCTTCCCCCTGTAAGCCGCGCGCTTGCAGGCCTCGATGCAGCGGAATATGGTGCCCTTGCTGTTGTATGAAGGTATTATTATCGAAAGCGAGGGCCACCTGGCGGGCGGCGGGAGCCTGCACTCCTTCTGCCCGCTCTCGTTCCACAGCAGCAGGTACGAAATGAAAACGAATATTGTGAGCAGGGCATAGGCCATGAAGACGAGCTGGTAGGATATGAACAGGAAGAGGAATGCCAGAAGCGCGAGCGTGGCTATCCCGAATACCGCCAGGTCCTTCCTTTCCTTGAGCTTCAAAGTCGACCTGCCCTGCAAAGCGCCCTCCAAATGCTCACCTGCCGCCTGGCTTGCCGACCATGCGCTCAAGCTCGCCCTGCCCGACAAGCCCGAACAGCGGCTTGCCGTCCCCGACAACGACCGCCGGGACGCTTGTCACATTGCTCCTGTTTGCAAGCATGCCTATCACCGGCTCGCCGCTGTCAATCGGGAACGCGAACACGCGGATGTCGCTCCGCCCCGCCTGCAGGCTGTCCAGCACCCCTCCCTGCGCGCGGCATTCAGGGCAATCAGTTCCTATCCTGTAGAAGAAAAGTATCGTCTTGTAAGGCGCTGTGCCGCAGTATTTCTCTGCTGCCAGGAGATTTATGTAGAGCCCTGCATTGGAGATGTAATACTGCCTGCGGATGCCGTCGTACTCGGAGCCCAGCACGTTGCTTTTCTCGTACGCTGAGATTTTCTGCGTCAGGTCATAAGTCGCGGACGCGCGCCTGCCCGCCTCCCCTGAGAAATAGGAGCACATTTCGCCGCTGCCGTTGCCCAGGAGCTGCCAGTAAAGGAACATCTGCCTTTCAGACTCTGCCTGCATCGCAAGGTTGCCGACCTCCCTCTTCAGCTCATTTGTCCTCATGGCGTCCAGCTGGCTTATGAAGAAAAACCCCAGAAGCGCCAGTGCCGCCGTCAGCATCGCTGCCTTGAGATAAACGTTTGCCATGGCTAAACCTTCAAAGCAAATGGTTAATAATGGTGGGCTTGCAGGCGCTTTAGCTTCCCCGGCCGCCTTTCCCATCTTCCCACATCTTCCTGATGAGCGAGCGCAGCTCGTCGCGCTTCCTTTCGAACTCCGCCTCGTCCTTCTGGGACAGCTTCACCCTTTCCACAAGAGCGGGCGCCGCGCCATCCCCCGCCCCTTCCGATGTTTCCGCTCCGGGCGTTGCATCCGCCCCTTTGCCCTGTGCGCCCGGCTGGGATTCCATCTTGAGGATGTCCGACTCCTTGGCAAGCACCTTTACCTTGTCCTCCAGCATTTCCTGCTCGTGGGAAAGCTCGCGAAGCAGGAAGGAAACCTTCTGTATCTCCTCCTTCGAGAAGCTGCCGCCTGCCTGCGCCGACTTTGCGGCCTCGAGCGCCGAGACCTGCTCTGCAATTTTGCGGCCGATGTCCTTCTGGCGCGCGGCAAGCTCCTCGTTCGCGCGGCTCATCTCCTCGGATATCTCGACATACTCGTCAACAAGCGTTTTCGAGCCGTCGTCAACGCTGGAATATTTCTTGAGCATGGCCTCGATCTTGGACGACTGCTTCTTTATGAGCGAAACGGAATCCGACAGGTGGCCCTGCACCGCCTTCTTCTGCTTCCTTGCCTCCTCCGCCATTCTCCGTATCTCCGCGATTTTTTTCCTGGAGGCCGAAAGCGAGTTTTCCCCTTCGGTCAGCTCAGTGAGCTTTTTTTCCATGCCCGCGATTTTGCCTTCAAGCGACTTCTGCTCCTCAAGCACGGCTTCCACCGCCTCCGCAAGCTCCTTTTTCTGCGCCTGCGTGTCCGCGATTTCCGCCTTGAGCTCCTCCACCGCATTTGAGTTCCTGCCCTCCTCGACCTGTTTCTGCAAGTCGTCCACGCGGGTCTCAAAAGCCTCGAAGAACATCTCCGTGTCCGACTGCTGCGACCTTAAGGTCTCCTCGAATTTCTTGAGGACTTCAAGCTCATTTGTCAGCTCGCCCGCGGCGGATCGCTCGTCATCGCCGATTCCGCTCCTCTCCCCTGCCCTCTGCCCGGCCGCAATCGCCTTTTTCCTAAGCGCGTCAAGCTTGCCCGAAGTCGACTTTATCTTTCCGGCATATGTTTCCTGGAGGCTTGAAAGTTCCCGCTTGAGCAATTCCACTTCTGACGCCGACATGGGCCTTGTGGTGAGGTTGGCGATCTCCTCCTGCATCGCAGAGAGGCTCTTCCCCCCTTCCTCCACGCGCGTCAAAAGCTGCTCAATCTCCCCCCGGACATCGGTTGCCTTCTCCTCGAGCTTTTCGCGCTTCTGCTCGACCTCCTTTATCGCGGGCGTGCGCCACACAAGGTAGACCTTGGTGAGCTTGTACTCGATGGTGATTATGCCCTCCTCCTCAAGGACGTGCGCCCAATCCTCGGTTGTCCGTGCAGGGATCTTGAGCTCCTTTGCGGCTGCGCCTATCTCCACCCTGCCCCGTTCCTTGACAAGGCGTATCAGGTTGTCTACGCCGGTTGAGATGAGCAAGTCGTCAAGCGCCATGGCAGTTTCCTGCAAATCCAATCCTTATAAAGATTTGTGCTGAAGGCTATCGTCAGTTGAACCGTCCGCAAGCGCGTCACGGCCAGCGGGGATATTGATGGCAGACATGGATTTTGACATGCGGCTGAAAAAGGAGGCAAAATCCTCGCTTCAGGCATTCCGCGACCAGTCGCTCCTCCGCCGCAAATTCGGCGACGATGCGGTCAAGCTTTACAACCTGGTGGACAGCGGCAAGACCGCGTCTGGGATGATGTCCGAGCTTGGCATGAAGGAGGAAGCATTCGTCGAGATATTGGAATTCATGAACAACAATGCCATGGTGAGCATTGTCCCATCGGGGGCCCCTGAAAAGCAGGATTGGCATGCTGCTGCGGGTGGCGAGCGTGCAACGAAAACCACTGAGAGCGAGCGTGCAACTAGCGCCTCTGAAGACGAAGCCAGCGCGCCAGGCGAGCAAATTGCCCCTGGCGGCAAGCCCCCTGCTGGCGCCCCGCCATCTGCGCCTGCGGAAAAGGAGGTTGACGAGGACTCGCTTTCCCCGCTTGAAAAGGTGCTTTACAGGAAGCATGGCTCGATTGGCGTCAGGATATACAACCTGATTGACGGGGAGAAAACAGCCGAGGAGATTCTGCGCGAGACCGGCGTGTCCGAGGCAAAGCTTGTCGAGATACTCGAGTTCATGGACGAGCAGGGCATCATCAAGCTCGAAAAGCCGGAAGAGAAAGCCGCGCCTGAAAGCGGCGCGGGCAAGGGAACGGCAAATGAGGATGCGCCTGAAATCGGAGGCGGAGACGCGGGGGGCGATTTCAAAGACAAGGGGGGCGGCGAGGACGGGGACGATAAGGGCGACGATTCCGAGGAGGGCTCCGACAAGCCGGCGCGCGAGCCGCGCTTCAAGCCCATCGTGGAGGACGTGCCCGAAGGCAAGCCTTTCCAGCCGCCCGAGGCGCCTAAAAAGGAGGAAAAGCAGAAAAAGGAGGAAATAGACGAGCCCGGCGAGGACATCGTGATGGTGGACGTGCCTGTCGTGGCGCGGCTTTCCATGCTGCAAAAGGCAATGATGTTCACCGAGCTTTCCACCAAGTTCCCCCCCATGGCGCGCCAGCTTTTCGACATGGCCGACGGCAAGCGCGACTTTGTGGGGCTTTCGCTGTCAACCGGAATGCCGCTGTTTGACATAGACTCCGCAATGGCATATTTCGGCAAGAAGGGCTTCATCTCATTCCGGCAGCTTGACAGGAACGAGATACGCGACAGGTACGGCGAGGACGGGTTCGCCATCTACAAGCGCTTCGGAAGGGACGGGCTCCTCATCTACGAAATGATCGGCAAGGAGGCGTCCTTGCGCGACATCATACTGAAAAGCAGGGTGGACCCTGACCGCGCGATTGACATCTTTTCGTTCATCCACAAGGTGCTCGGGCTTGACATCCCGCTCGACCGCGACCTCATTTACAGGCAGATTGGCTTGAAGAAATAGGCATCTAATCTACGATATGCTGATACATCAATACTTCGTATTCCACATGAATGCCGTTCCTGGTCAGTTCTGCCTTTTTTATATCCGGGCCGTTTGAAGGAAGCGCCAAGCGTTCGAAACCCGGGCCGCTTGGATATAATATTTCCAACGGATCGATGTTCCCGTCGCCATCACGCGGGGCATACGAGCCTGGCCACAGGGGCCTCATTGCCACATGCAGGTGAATCAAACAGCCCTTTTTCGTCCCTTTAGTGGAATATACTTCGCCGACTTTTTGCCCGGCATCTACAGTTTCCCCTGGCTCGACTAGTGGCATGATGTGCCACAAGCTAGTGGCAATCGTTCCAGTCGCATTGTGGATTATCTTGACGCCTGCCTGGTATTTGTCAAACTCTTTCTCCGCACTCCTGTAACTGTAATACGAGGATTCTGCCACAACCCCTGGGAGGGGTGAAAAGACAGGCGTCCCCCTCGGCAGCCCAAGCATTATCCTGCCCTTCTCATCTTTCCAGGCTGAAAAATCGAATGCTGCGTGGCCCCAATTCGGGTATCGGTAGCCGTTCAGAAAGAGCCACTGCCCGAAGCCCGGGATGGTTTTGGTATCTATGGGGTGCACAAGCTTTTCCAATGCATTGTCATAGATTCCGGGCCTTTCCCTCATGCGCTTCAGCTCTTGCCACGAGCTTGCCAACGTATCCAAATAGCGTTCTTTCAAAACTTGCTTGGTCATATCACTTCACCGCTTCTTCCAGCGGTTCATGCATAGATGGTTTTTTAATGCTTTACGTGGACGATTGGAATTAGTTCCTCGCCCTTGCAAGCGCCATCTGCTCGAACGCAAGCTCGCCCTCGAAGTAGTTTCCCTTCTTCTTTCCCATTTTTGAAAGCGCAATTGGTTTTGCCGAAGTTAGCCCAAGCGTTTTCTTCATTTTGGCAATAGGCATGCCCTTTCCGCACACAAAAACAAACGCGCGCGCATCCTTCGCCCCGATTTTCCGCAGGGCGGAGGCAAAGTTCATCTCGCGCGCGAGGAAAAGCAGCGTCTCGTTTGAAAGCTTGGAAGAGATGTTGCTCTTCCCCGCAAATGTGCGGCCGGCTAGGTAGAACGCGGCCTCAAGCTCCATTCCTGTCCTTCCTTTCACTGCCTCCGGGGAAAGCAGAAGGCAGGGCGCGAAATGCGCCTCGGCAGCCTCCACAATGGCGCCAAGCGGCTTTCCAGACGAGCAGTGCAGCACAAGCATGCAGCACTGGGGCGCCCGAACATTTAAAAACACAACTCCGAATATACTGCCTACACTCATGCGGAGGAATCATTATGGAAAACTATCACGGCGCACGCGGCTCGACTACAAAAGGCACGGGCGGCAAGCGCGGAAAGGCTGCGGACAAGAAGCTCCGCTTCGTGGGCGGGACGTTCACTGCGACCAAGGTGGGCGCAAAGGAGCAGCGCACGCTGAGGCGCGGGCGCGGGAACACGGCAAAGGTGAAGCTGCGCACGGCCAAGTTCGTCAATGTGCTCACAAAGGAAGGGATGAAGAAAGTCACGCTGAGGACGGTGCTCGAAACGCTCGACAACCGCCACTACGCGCGCCAGAACATTATCACGCGCGGCGCGGTGGTGGACACGGAAATAGGGAAAGTCAAGATAACAAACAGGGTAGGTCAGGACGGCGTGGTTAATGGGAAGCTTCTCTGAATTTTCCTGAATTTTTTCTGCTTTTGTTATTTTTTTTGCCTACAGCGCAAGCAATACCGACGGCACGATGATAAGCCCCATCACGTGCGTCCTTCTCACGCCGAGAAGGGGCGGCAGCAAGCCCACGGCAGTGGCAGTGGCAAACAGCAGCAGCCCCTCGCCGCCTGAAATTATTGCGACCGCGCATACAAGGTAGGCAAGCACGCCGAGGTTCAGCGCGCGCGTGTCAAATGAGGAAAGCGAGGAGGCGTGCCTGGACAGCCTCATGAGAAGGAAAGCGCTTATGCCTGCTGAAAGGAGGAGCACGCCCAAAAGCACGGGCAAATCGCCGGCAGTGACGGGCTTCACGCCGTTTATTATCGCAAGCGCGCCCTCGCGCGCCTTCCCTATGGATAGGAGCGAAGAGAAGGCAAACACAGCGTGCGAGGCTGCGATGGAGGAGACGAGCGCGAGGAACTTCCTTGCATCATCGGTGGCAAATACGGCGGAGGCAAACACCGCAATCTGCGCTGGCGCCGCCAGGCCTGGGAGCAGGTCGGAGAGCATGCCAAAAAGCACCCCTGCCGCGACGTATGGCAGGAAATCAAGCTCGGTCCTCTCGCTTTTCTGCACAGGCAGCCTTGTGCGCGACGTGAAGGAAAGAAGGATGCCGCTTCCCGCGAACAGGCCTGAGAATGCCGGGAAGAGCGGGTCGTTTATCGCGCCGCGAAGCGTGGCAATGCCAAGCGCGCCTGAAAGCAGGAAAACAAGCGCGGCAATTGCGATTTTCCTCCATTCTTTTTCGCTGGAAAGGAGGAATATGGAAGCGGCAACCAGCACAAGCGCCATCTGGGGCTCTATTATCGCATATGCGGCAGGCAGCACCACAACCGAAACAGGGATGAGGAGAACTGATGCGCCCGCCGCGGCAAGCGTGGAAAATGCGCATACGGTTATCGCCTCGCGCCCCCTTCCGGAAAGTGCCAGCCTGTGCCCCGGCAGCACGGATGCGACGACAGTGTCATCCGGAATGGACAGGAATATCGAGGGAAGGAACTGGAAAAGCAGGTGCGCACCCACCACCGCAACGACTGCAAGCGAAAGCGCATCCGGAGGGATGGGCAAGGTGGCAAGCACGGACGCCACTGTGTTCGAGTGGATGCCCGGCAGCATGCCTGAGAAAATGCCCAGAAGGATTCCCGCTACAATTGGAACTGCGGCAAACACATTATCATCTTCATTGGCAGCAGGATTCCATTGCCCTCTGCGTGCCAACACCTCTTTCGCAAGCCAGCTGCCTGCGCCCCTCTTCACTTCGCTTCAATGCTTTCCGCCTCGAAATACCTGCTTCCCTTGTATTCCTTCACCCTGCCAAGCACCTGCAATCCGCTCCCATCCGACACCAGCTGCGCGGAAACAAGCCCGCCTTTTTTCATGCTTATGCAAAGTTCGCGCTGGCAGAGGTAGAATTTGTCTGCGGTGATGTTCTGCGCGGCGCCTGACAGGCTTAGGTAGGAATTTGCAGGCGCAACCAATGCCTCGGCGATGCTTGCCTCGCGAGGGGTCTCTGAAAGGAGGAAAAGGAGGGCTATGCCTGCCACTGCAAAAACAGCAGCGGCAAGCGCAATCTTTCGCTCATCAAGCTCCATAGCACAAACACTTTAAAGCCGGAAGCTTAAAATCCCCTCATGTCCCTCCTGGTAAAAAATGCAACGCTGCCCTCAGGCAAAAAGTCAGACATCTTAATCGAGGACAGCCTTATCTCGAAAATGGCGCCTTCCATAACAGCGCGCACAGAGGAAAAGATAGATGCCAGCGGCAAAATCGCGCTTCCAGGCCTCATAAACACGCACACGCACGCGGCAATGACCCTTTTCCGCGGCATTGGCGAGGATGCAACGCTCCACGACTGGCTTGCTGCAGTGCGCGCAGTGGAAGTGAAAGTCACGCCCCGGCAAATCCGCGCAGGCAGTGCTCTTGCTACGGCGGAAATGATAAGGAGCGGCACCACGTGCTTCAATGACATGTATTTTTTCATGGATGAGGTTGCGGAGGCAGTGCAGGAAAGCGGCATGCGCGCGGTGCTGGGCTACTCCATGGTGGACATGGGCGATGTTGGCAAGAGAAAAAGTGAATTGAAAATTTGCGAGCAATTCATAAAGGACTGGCAAGGGAAAGCGGACGGGCGCATCAGCGCATCCGTGCCTCCGCACTCCCTATACCTTTGCTCCAAGGAACTTTTGGCGGCAAGCGAAGCCCTCAGCAAAAAATACAGCGTGCCCCTCCACATCCATCTGTCCGAGACGCGCAAGGAAGTATTTGACTGCCTCTCTGCTCACAAGCTGCGCCCGGTTCCCTACCTGGACTCGCTTGGCCTCCTATCTTCGCGCACAATTGCCGCGCACTGCGTCTGGCTCACAAAGGAGGAGGTGCGCCTGCTTGCGAATCGCAAGGTCTCCGCCTCGCTCTGCCCAGTCTCCAACATGAAGCTTGCAGGCGGCGCAATCGCGCCATTGCCTGAAATACAGCAGCTTGGCATGAACGTTTCATTGGGGACCGACGGAAGCGCAAGCAACGACTCGCTTTCCATGTTCGAGACAATGAAATTCCTCGCGCTAAGTGTGAAGAACGCGCGCTGGGACGCAACTGCGGCGACTGCGCAGCAGATGCTTTTCGCGGCAACAGAGGGCGGCGCTGCCGCGCTTGGCATAAACGCCGGCGCCCTTGCCGCCGGGAAGCTTGCCGACATCATACTCCTTGACGCGCGCGCACCCAACCTGGTGCCTGCACACAATATCGCCGCAAACCTCGTCTACTCAGCGCACGCAGGCAATGTGACTGACAGCATCATCAACGGCAAAGTGGTGATGCGCGAGAGGAAGCTTCTCACGCTTGACGAGGAAAAAGTTGTCGAGCGCGCGCAGAAGGAGGCGGAGAGGCTTGTTGCGTGAGGCGCGGAAGAAGGGTTAGGTGTGCGCAGAAGGAAGTGGAAAAGCTGGCTGGCTAGCCCTGCTTGTTCAGGTACAGCACCGCCTTCTGGCCTTTTTCGCTTGCCTCAAGAATTAGGTCGGTTTCATAGATGTCTATCCCATGGGGCATTCTATCAACGCGCTCGGCATTTTTTCTGACCAAATCCCAGCTGAATTCATCAAACGCCACCACCATTTTTTTTGTCAAGGTAAGGCTTCCTCCAACATGCGCCTCCACCAGTCCTATCAGGCCTTCGCAGCCGCTGTCTGCAAGCAGGGCGGAGGAATTGGAAAGGTTCCTGAAACTTATGTCCACGCTTGGCGGAAGGATGTTGAAGCTGTCCGACTCCTCCCCTATCGAAAGGGCATAGCCCGGGTATTTTTCGTTCACTATCTGCAAGTCACTCCATGCACGGGGCTGGATTATCCTGGCAATGTGCCTGATTCTCACCCTGCCAGCACCCATGACCAGACCGTCCGTCCCGGCAACCAATTCCTTATCCACATCTCTGCTTACATCGAAAAACGGCTGGTCATAATCCGCCCTTTGGTTCAGGTAGTAAATCGGATTCATTTTATTGTCCCGCACCATTGCCCACTCGATTGCCTGCTCCCTGCCCATTGTTTTCTCCAGCCTTTCCATCATGTCGAAAAGCTGTGCAGATGTCCACTCCTGCCACTCCAGGTAATATTGGGGGAACAGCATCTTGCCATTGAAGATTCCGCCTGCAGGCGTCATGTAGGTACCTGTCCCTCCGGTAACATCCTCATTATATGCAGTGCCGCGCTTGAATGGCGACATGGAATCGGCAAGCACAATCATTTCCAGCGTGGTGTCCTTCTGATAGTAGTTCAATGCCATGCCGCTTCTGGGATTTTCCATATAATTGAACGCCAGCCCTGCCACAAAGCCTATGCGCGCCACCCCGTAGGGCGTCATGGTCCTTCCGACCCCGGAGAGCCTCGGCGCATACATTGGGCCAAAGTCTTCCTTGTAAAAATTGGTTGTCGGGTTACGGTGGTGACCGGAAACCATCAGTCCTCCGCTGTCATGCACCATCGGCTCGAACATCAGTGCCATCCTGTCTTCCTGGATGCCTGCCATCTCCCTTGCCATCCTTGCCTTGTCTAAAAAGAAGCTGAGCAGGACTTCCTTTGCAGCATCAGCGAGATTCTCCGGGGTGTTGAGCACTGCCTTTGAAAGGTAGATGCCATTGCCCCCTGCATCCGCGAGCACCGAGTTCGCGCGCACCATGATAACCTGCTCGCCAAGCATGCGGTATTCCTCGCTTATCTGCTCAAACAGCCCAAATTCGCTCTTGTTCCAGCTTGCCTTCGATGCAAGAGCGCTGATTTTTTCAAACGGCTCCTGGCTTTTGCATGCCTCTGCCATGCCCGAATCCTTGAGGAGGCGAGGGAAAAAGCCGGTCTTCACCTCAATCCTGGGCTTGAGCGCAAATCCAGCCTCCATCGCATGGTCCTTGGCGACCTGAAGGCTCAGGAACTTCCCTCCGGAGCTGCCCCCTCCCGCGGAGGCGAAAAGTTCCCCTTTTTTCAGAAGATGCAGCATATCCCCTTTCCTGTTGCAAAAGGTATAAAAACAGTATTGCGCGCGCTTGCCTTGTCATTCAGCCATGTATAGGTGCACGCGGCTGTCGCGCTCGCTTGAAAGGAGCCTGGTGTCCACCTGGTAGGTGCAATACCCTTCGAAGTCCTTCTTCAAATGCGCTATTGCGCCCCAGTCGAACTTTTGCAGCTCCGCCATTATCTTCCCATATCCCGCAAAAATCCCCTGCCTGTGCCCAAGCATGGTGTCCAGGAATTTCGCGGATGCATCGTATTTTTCCCCAGCGCTTTCCGGCGGAACAAATACCACGCCTTTGGCATTGCTTATGTCATCCATTTTAAGAAGCAGCTCGGCTAGCCATTTGGACTTGAACATGTCATAGTCCAAAAGGAGTATGTAGCTCTTGTTGGCCTGGTTTATCTTCCTGATATTGAACCAGCCCCCCAATCCAGTTATCCTGACCAGGAGCGGGGACTCCACCTTCCCATCTACCTGGGTAAGCACCCCTGTGCCCAGACGCTTGCCTGCCAGGTCAAAATGGAATATTTCAACCCCTGAGCCGCTCGAACACTGGTTTATGTAAAAGACCGGCTTTCCCTTTTCAGCGCGCATTGACCATTCCATCTTTTCATTATGATAGCCCAGCCTGCTATATTCGAGCAGGGCGTTGAATACCCAGTCAAAAGTCAGGTCCATATGGTAAAAGTCCACATCAAAATCCCATTTCGGGGTAACCTCGGCAATGCTTCCATCCGCCCGCACGACGCGCGCATGCCCCAGGAAGCTTATTGCAGCCATGTTGTCAAGTGCGCAATCCTCCCCCTTTTTTATAAGCTCCCTCACCATCCGTGCTTCCACCCTTCCCTTGTCAAACACAAGGTCATGGACAGTGTCATAGCGGTCGTCTATTTCCACCATGAGCCCAGCATCCATTTCCTTAAGGTTGGCAAGCCCCTCAAATGCATTGATCTGCGGGATGTTCTTGCCCAAATAAGACGACATGGACAGATTGCCTGACAGGCGCGGGGCAAAGCCTGAAAAACCTTCATAAGTCCCTACTTTTTCAGCAACAAACGGCTCCACCATGACTGCCATCCCGTCTGGAAAGCCCAGGCTCTTCCTGAAGTTCACCGCATCAGTGGCAAAGTGGCTCTTGAGCACCTCTTTCACAAAATGCTCCACTGCCTCTGGGGTATTCATGGCAAAAAATGAATCGTATGCGCCGGTGCCTTTCGAGTCCCCGTGCGCTGACGAACGGATGGCAAGCGCAGGCTCCCTGCTCAAAAGCTTGCATATTCCTTCCAATATTTTCAGCTCACCTTTGCTGAACTTCCCCCTGTCAATAAGCCTGGCTACTTCTTCATAGTTTGCCCCGCGCGCCCATGCATCTGTAGCCCCACAGCGCTTGAGGAAATAATTTATGAAATCCACTGAAAGAATGTGCCTTTCCACAAGGGAGAGACTAACTTGCAGTAAAGCATCTTGCCGTGTATAGATAGCGAATCCCTTGCCGCCCATCTGGTCTTTTGTATAGCCCCCGCCATATACTGTGAATAGCTGTTTCTGTTGGTCTCCCATCGCTTAAACTAGTGTTGGAAAGTATTATAAATAGTGTTTTTATCGCTTTCCTCTTTGATGCTTAATCGCCATCCTCGCATGCCTCAGCGGCACGCCTGCGCCGAATTTCTCAACGACTTTTGTCGCGAGGTAGCAGCCGATTTTCGCGGACGAGAGCGGCGTGTAGCCGCGCGCAAGCCCGTAAAGCGCGCCTGCGGCATACGCGTCCCCTGCGCCTGTGGTGTCAAGCGCGCGCGCCTTCATTGCCTCAAGGTGGTGCGCGCGGCCATGAATGAAAAGCGTGGAGCCGTTCCCTCCGCGCTTGAGGTAAACCGGCATATTGGGGATGAGCGCGGCAAGCTTTTTTTCCATATTCTTTCCCGCCCCGAGCAGGGCAGCTGCCTCGTCCTCATTCAGGAAAAGCACGCTTGCATATTTTTTCACAAGCGCAAGCAGCATCTCCCTGTTTTTTTCCACCATGGGCGGGCTCTCAAGCGCCAGCGCGATTTTTTTCCCGGCTTTCCTGAATTCCTCCATGCATGCGCGGCATGCGCGCGAGGCAGGATGGTCGCCGCAAAGAGTGATTGAGGAAACGTAGAGCATGCGCGCGTTTTTCGCGGCAATGCCATCAGCCCCGCCATATTCCGTGGAAACCCCCAAATGCGCGCAGAACGTCCTCTGCTTGTCAGGCGTCACAAGCGCAAGTATTTTCCCGGTTGCCCCGCGCTTCTCCTGAAGGAAGTTGCCCACTCCGCACTCCTGCAGGTTTGCAGCAAACTCTGCGCCTGCCAAGTCATCGCCAACAGTGCCTGCATAGCCGCAAAAGCCGCCAAGCGCGGCAAACCCCTCGCACACGTTCCTCGCATTGTCGCCCGGGTAGCGGTATGATATTTTCCTGGAAATGCTCCGCTCGATTTTCGCAAGCTCCGAGACGGAATAGAAGTTGGTTGCGCCTTTCGTGGCGCCAAGCGCGGCAAGCTCCCTCTCGCCCACGCGCGCGAACAGGTCCATGACTGGCGTGCCTATTGCAAAAAGGTCCATGCCCCTCTTTCATGCGCTAGGTAAATATCCTTTTCTGTCCCTTTCCCATCCAATACATTTATAAACTCTTTCTAACACACTATTGCACAAGGTGATGCCAATGCCCATAACACATGTTCCACAAACCAATCCGCGCCAGAACCTCTCCCCTGAAGAGAGGAAAAAGGAAACGTTCAAGAAATATGTCTATCCTGATTTGAAAAACATCCCCACGCTTGCCGTGCTCAACTATCGGTTCGTAGAGAGCTACCTCTACCTGAACTATGACCGGGAAAAGCGCACATTCTCGAACAGCATTGTTTCAAATGGGACCAAAACGGCCTGCAAGGCTTCTTTCAACGCTTCGGAAGAAAACTATTGGCTGAACGAGAAAAGCCCGCGAAGCATACGCGTACTCCTTACAAGAGAGCCCTGGAAAGAGCTCACATTCACCCCTGATGCTCTCGACATCATTGACCTGAAAAGCGGGAAATGGTTCGCCAAAGGCGAGCACCTTTTCATTTTCCGCAGCATTCACGACCAGCATAAATCGCCAGGCGAATACCAAGGTTTCCTCCTCTCCATAAAAAAAGACGCAGTAAACATCCTTCCCATGCTTGCCCAGAATGACATCTATCTCGAGCCCGACCAGATGGAAATAGCCAAAAACGCTTGGAAAATCCTCCTTGGCGAGCATATTGCTTTCACTGACAAGCAAGGCCGCGAATATACGCTCGAGCTCCCTAAAGGGGACGGGTCTCACTATTTTGATATTCTAGTTGTCAGGAAAGAGCTTCCTGATGCGCACAGGCAAAACATAGAGTGGGCGCTTGCGAACTTTTTCGACGGCATTTCCAAAGAAAGCCAAACAGCCAATGAAACCCACGAAACCAAGATAAAAACAGGCATTTTCTCCCTGCTACAATTTTCAAGCGGGCAGGACGCAGTCTATCTCCTTGCAGGGCATCTAAGGGACCAATATAGCGATAAATATTGGACTCTTGACCCTTACTACAAGGAACGCGACCAGCACGTGGGGTCAAGCGCTGCGCGCCTGGCAACCGACATCAATACCATGGTCTTCCTGGTGAGCACATCGTACGAAATGAATGCCTATGTGAACGAAACTGCGAAATTCCTGCACGATGATGCAGGCGTCCTCAATGTGCTGCCAAGCCCTGCCATCCACGGCGAGCGCAAGGAAAACAGGAAAACCAGCACATCCAAGGTGAACAAGCTCCTTGTGCGGAAAAACACGGAGCTTGAGGCGGCAAAACAGGCGCTTTCCGGGGAAGTGCGCGAGCTTCGGGATAAGATTGAAATCTACCGGGCAACCGTCAGGGCTGCTGAAGAGAAGCACGCTCTTGCCACAAATGCCCTCACAAGCCTTGCGGGGACCAAGGACGACCTTTCCAAGGCAGGAAGATTCGGAAAGCGCAAGGCGATAAACAAGGCAGTCGAGGATTTCGAGAAAGCGCTTGAGGATTTCAACAGCGCAAAGAAGTAGCCCATTCCCGCCTTCTTTCTTTTCCTTTTCTTTGTATTGGAATTCCTATATTCCAACGCGGACAAATTTCTCTGGAAATTTGTCATTCCAAGGCAACAGCAGCGCCCTCCGGTTTCCCCTTTTTTCTTTCCACGCGCGAAGATGCGCCTGCGCTTCTTTTGCAGGCTTTCAGCCCGCGCATTTCCCCTCGTTGCGCACACCAACGCTTTTAAACAATCCCGGCGAATATCGCTTCAGCGTTAGCATCGCGCACGGGCGCGGCGGGTGTTTCCCATGGCTGATTTGAAAAAACGCATGCCGGAAAAGGAAGGCGTGCTCGATTCATACGTATATGACAACGAGGGCATACAGGTGCTCGCGAAGATATTCACGAAAAGCGGGGAATACGTGCCGCAGTACGAGGTGAACGTGCGCGAGCTGTCCGAGGGCACGCGCCTGGTGCTCAACACGCTGAAAGGCGAGCTCATCACCACGGTGAAGCTCGACATCACCGACATCATAGACCCGAAGAAGCGCGACGAGGTGAGGAACAAGTTCGAGGCGCGCGCGAATTTCCTGCTTTCCAAGCACTTCCCGACGCTTTCCGAGGCGGACAAGCACGTGCTAACGGCATACCTTCTCCAGAACAGCCTGGGATTGGGCGACCTGGAGCCCCTCATGCACGACAATGCGCTTGAAGAGGTGGCGATAAATTCCTCCGCCGAGCCCGTGTGGGTATACCACAAGAAATACGGCTGGTGCAAGACGAATGTGCGCCTCAAGAACGAGGAGTCGATATACGACATCTCGGCAATGATAGGCAGGAGGATTGGCAAGCAGATAAACACGCTGAACCCCGTGATGGACGCCCATCTCTCCTCCGGCGACCGCGTGAACGCCACCATGTTCCCGGTCTCCAGCTTCGGGAACACCATCACCATCAGGAAATTCTCGCGCAACCCCTGGACCATTCCGTACTTCATCGAGCTCAACTGCATCTCGCCGCAGGTGGCGGGCCTCATCTGGCTCTGCATGCAAAACGAGCTGTCCCTCCTGGTGGCAGGCGGCACGGGCTCAGGAAAGACATCCTTCCTGAATGCAATGTCCTGCCTCATCCCGGCAAACCAGCGCATCATCTCCATCGAGGACACGCGCGAACTGACGCTCCCCACCTTCCTGCAATGGGTGCCCATGGTGACGCGCGAGCCCAACGCGGAGGGCAAGGGCGAGATAACCATGCTCGACCTGCTGGTGAACTCGCTGCGCCAGCGCCCCGACAGGATAATCGTCGGGGAGGTGAGGAAGCAGCGCGAGGCGGAGATACTCTTCGAGGCGATGCACACGGGGCATTCGGTCTATGCAACGCTGCACGCGGACAACGCGGCAGAGGCTGTGACAAGGCTCACCACGCCCCCCATCTCGATGCCGCGCGAGTCCCTCTCCGCGCTTGCAGGCGTGGTGGTGCAGTTCCGCCACAGGCGATTGAACATCCGCCGCACGCTCGAATTCGCGGAGGTGCAGAAAGGCGGCGACATCAACTCGCTTTACCGCTGGGACGTGAAGAGCGACAGGATAAACGAGGTAGGGAAGATGGTTTCACTCTCGGCCACCATTTCCCTCTACTCCGGGCTCACCCAGCGCGAGATAGACTCTGACGTGTCGGACAAGGCGAAGATTTTCTCCTGGATGGTGAAGAAAGGCTACAAGAGCGTGAACACGGTGGGGGCGCTGGTATCGCAATACTACATGAACCCCGACGCCGTGGTGGCGATGGCCTCAAAGAACGCCGACTGGAACGGGCCAGAGTAGGCTGCGACCAAGCCTGAGCGGCGCAAAGGCGAATCCGCCGAATGACTGCGGGTGCACGGGACCGACTTGTCGGCGCACCGACAAGTGGTCCATTCGTCGCAGTGGCGACGAATCGGAGATGCTGGCTTGAGCCAGCAGAGGAGCGCACCCAGCAGCTTCCCGCCTGAAGCGCACATTCATTGCCAGTTGGGCAATACCCCGCTGCTTGCAGCGGGCCCAACTGGCAATATTTCGACCGAATGGCGATGATACCCCGCTCCTTGGAGCGGGGCGCGACCAGAACGGCGAACCGTTCTGGTGCGCAGCAGAACGTTGCGACGTTCTGCTTGCGCCTTCGGTCGAATTCATCGGAAGCTGCCCACTTTTTCGCCGCAGCGAAAAAGGGGCCCCTTTTTGCCTCGGGCAAAAAGTGGGCGGGCTTTCAGCCCGCAGTCATTCACAAGAATGAGCGGCATGCCGCACAACGCGCGGCTGCAGTCATTTCCCGGCTGATACAATGGGCGCAAAAACCGACCTATTCCCCACATTTTCCGAGCTTTGCGCCGCTGCCCGCGATATGGGGAAAAAGCCGCTTTCCATCCCCCCGCGCCCGATTGACGGCAAGCTCGTGGTTGACGAGAACTTCGGCATTTTCCCGCGCGAGTTCGAGGACTATACCTACAGTTTCCTGCTTTTCGAGGCGCAGAAAATCGAGCGCCGGCTCAGTGCGGATGCAATCGCTTCCGCGCAGCAAGACACGGCTGCAAGCGCGCGCCTTCCCACGCCCGCGGAGCAGATGCGAAACGACCTCCACAAGTTCGTCTCGGCGCAGGAACAGGCGGCGCGTGATGATGAAAATGCCCGCCTCCTGCAGCCGCTTCGGGAAAGGAAGGCGCCTGAGCCGCAAGCGCCTGGCGAGGTGGCAGATTACGAAATCAGGAATCCGAATTCCCGCGTGCCTGCAAAAGGCGATGGCATGATTGCCCCTGGTGAAGCCCCCAATTCCCCGGAAAGGGAAGAGCCTGCCAAGCCTCCTGATAATAGCGGGGAAATCCCCTCCCTGCCGCAGGCAAAGCCGCGCGTGCTGCCCCCAAGGGTGCCAGGCGCGCCGCGGATTCCATCGGCAGCTCCGCCCGCCTTGCCCATGCAGCAAACGCCGATTGAAACGCCCTCCTGGCAAGGTGCGCCCGAGCCTTCCGAGCTCATCAAGCTCCCGTTATCATTTTCAAATTCAAATGCGCCAGTGCCATCTCCCGGCGCACCAGCCGGGGCTGAAAAAAAGCCGCCGGCAGGAATCTCCTCCTATTCCAAGCTGTCCCCCCGCCTGCAGGCGCTCATCGAGCAGAAGCTCCGCCGCGAGGAGGAAAAGGCAAAAATTGCCCGCGAAGATGCAGACATATTCAAAACACCCCCGCCGCAGCCCCCAGAGGAAGAATCTGGGGGGGCGGAGCCTGGACAGGAGCAGCAGGAGGGCGTGGACGCGCCCAATGCATGGAACCTGCATGATGATGAAGAAGCCGAGGGCAAAGGCGCGGGCGATTTGCAAAATGCGCGCGGCAAGGATAAGAAACTGCCGCCGCCTGGGCCTGCCGAGGGCGAG
The DNA here is from genome assembly GCA_026396415.1 of Microcaldota archaeon. GTDB lineage: Archaea > Micrarchaeota > Micrarchaeia > Anstonellales > Anstonellaceae > UBA10161. Next base: position 98,148 of record JAPLWX010000035.1, on the reverse strand, counting down.
CGCGGGGAAATCGAGCTCGAACCCATTCCCAAACCCGTTCGCGGAGAAAGCCCGCGCAGGATGCCGCTCCGCAAAGTGGAAGATGAAATCGCCCCCATGCCGGATAAGGAGGGGGGACCTTCGCCGCAGGGCGATGAGGAAGCGCCGGCGCCGGATGAAGAGGAAAAAGAAAAGCAAATGCCCCTGCAAGCCGTTCCTGAAGAAAAAGACGGGCGGATTCCCAGTGCCCGGAGAGACTCTCAAGCGGGGCCAATCACGATAAAGCCCATGTTTCCCGATGCCGCCGTTTCCGGGCCTTCGCAAGAGATATCCCGCAATGAAGACTCGGACCGCATGCGCCGCATCCAAAGGATAATCGAGGAATTGTCCCCTGACAAGATGCGCGCGCAGCCAAGGCGGGAGGAAGCTTCATTCGAGGGAAACGAGGGTGAAAAAGGGCCGGAACAAGCCGCCATTGCGCCGCAAAAGGCAGCTCATGGCAAAAAATCCAAAAACCGGCCCGAGCCCCTGAAAAAATCCGCAGGAGCGCGGAAGAAAAAAGCAGCGGCTGCGCAGGAAAAGGAACCGCCAACGGCAGTTTTGCAGCGCAAAACTGCGCCCATTGGGGCCGATGTGCAAAATGTAAGGCATTTTGCATCAGGCACCGCCAATGGCGGCGCCGAAGGCTCCAATCCGGAAGCCAGGCAAAAGGCGGCTTCTGCGAAAAAAGTGCCAAGCAAGGCCAAGGCTGAAGAATTGCCTGAAGAAAAAGCAGAAACGGCTCCCAAGGCGGAAAAGACAGCCCCGGCGTCAGTTATTCCTGCGGATGAGCCCGGAGGGCCTGAAGAGGAAAGGGAAGCGGCAGGCGTGAAGCCGCCCGCGCCAAGGAAGCTTGCGCCAAAATTTGCTGCGCGCGAGGAGGAAAACGAGGAGGGCGAAGGGCAGGAAGAGGAAGCGCCGCCCATTCAGGCTCCATCCCTGCGGCGAAGGATATTGCCCGGCATGGGGCGCACACTGCCTTCCACTCCGCAAACATACGTGCCTCCTGCGAGGGAGAGGAAGCAAATCGCGCTTCCCCGTGCCGGGCAGGGGGAAAAGGAAATGCAAGAGGAGCCTGCGGCAGAGCAAATTGAGCCTGCGGCAGAGCAAGCCGGCATTTCCCCCCGCATTGCGCCTCTCAAGCCAAGGAAGCTTGTTTCAGATGAAGCCCTATTGGCATCGGAAAAAACCCCCGAGCAGCTTCTGCAGGACCAGAAGATGGCAAAAATGGCCGAGCAGCTTGCAAGGCTTGAGGCTGGCAAAGTGAAGGAAGTGGCAGGCACCGCGGCACTGCCCGCCGAGGAGGAGGATGTCCCGCTTCCCGATGAAAGCGAGGACGAGGTGCCAAAGCCCGGGGAATACGAGCAGGCGAAGGAAAGCCTGCGCAAGACGCTCGAGCACGAGGAGACGGCGCGCAAGGTGAAGCAGGAGGACGAGGCGCTTGTCGAGCAGTATGCAAAGGACCACCTGGTGTGGCTTTACGAGATATACAAGATGGGCGGCATGGGCAGGGAGGATTTCATGCAAAAGGCCTCGGAAAAATATTCCGAGGCGCAAAATGCCGACCCGGCGCCCGCAGCAGGGGCTGGCAATGACGCGCCCCCGAATCCTGCGCTTGCCGCCCTTTCCAAGGAAATTGAAAAGAAAGACAAAAAATAAATCCGCGCCAACAGGTGCCTTTTAATAAATTACATTGGAATTAAGTTCAAGCGAGGGAAATGGATGGAACAAAACGACAAGAACGCGACAATGGCGCCCCGGTCCCATCATCCATTGGTGGCGCAGCCACTGCGCGAAACAGAGGGCGCCTCTGACCCGCGCCAGTTCCGCACGTTTTTCAGGTCAATCTCGCTCAGTTTCCCCCTCCTTCGGCGCCAGCTCATCCAGGCCCAGATGAACTACACGCCTGCCGGCTTTGTCAGCTACGCCCTTTCCAGCGCAGTTTACATCACCGCCGTTTTGCTCCTGGTGCTGTGGCTCCTGCTCCGCTCCACTGACTTTTCCATGCTGCTTCTTCTTGTGCTTGCGCCCATAGTGTACGCTGCCATGTTCATCTACCTCATGCAGTTCCCGCTGGTGAAAGCAAGGCAGCGCGCGAAGAGGATAGACCAGGAGATTGTCTTCGCAGGCAGGCACATGCTCATCGAGCTGCAGTCGGGCGTGCCGCTTTTCGACGCGATGCTGGGCATAAGCCGCGACTACGGGCCCGTGTCCGAGGAGTTCAACAAGATAGTGGAGAAAGTCACGCTCGGCGTGCCGCTCGGCGCCGCGCTCCACGAGGTCGCGGAGAACAACCCCTCCGCCTATTTCAACCGCCTCGTGCTCCAGCTTGCAAACTCGCTGGCATCGGGCGCGGACGTCGCCCTCACGCTGGAATCGTCGCTTGACCAGATATCAAAGGAGCAGATACTCGACCTCAAGGCATACGGGCAGAAGCTCAACCCCCTGGTGATGTTCTTCATGATTTTCGGCATAATCATGCCCTCGCTGGGGGTGGCATTCATGATAATGCTTGTGTCCTTCCTGGGCGGCTCAGGCATATCATTCGGGCCTGCCGCGCTTTTCGGGATACTTGCCTGCATAGGCATAATCCAGTTCATTTTCCTTTCCGTAGTGGAATCGTCAAGGCCGAAGTTCGACATAGTTTGACGGTGCTCTTATGGCGATAAGATTATACGAGATGGTGGGGCGGATTTTCAGCCGCGAGCAGACGCGCCAGCTAGGGCACATGCTCGAGGCTTCCGGCATGGACTTCGTCCCAGAGGCATTCGCAGGCTTCGTGGTCATCCTCTGCGCGCTCACCTCCATCATCACGTACCTTCTCTTTGTCGGCGTGGCGCCCCTGCGGAGCGTGCTTTTCAAGCTCGCAATCATGATAGATTCAAGCCTGGTCGTCTCCTCGCCCGACTTCCTGACGCTGTTTGCCGCGCTCTTTTCCATTGCGCTTGCAACCGGCATCGTCTGCCTCATCGCATATGTCTCGCTCCTTCTCATGGCCGACGAGCGCAGGCGCAGGGTGGAGGACGTGCTCCCGGAATTCCTGTCCCTCTCCGCGGCGAACGTGCGCGCCGGGATGACCATTGACCAGGCGATGTGGTATGCCGCAAAGCCGGAGTTCGGCATACTGTCCGACGAGGTGTCCACGGTCGCGAAAAAGGCATTCGGAGGCGTCCCGTTCAACCTGGCAATCGACCAGCTCACCGAGCGCTTCAATTCCAAGGCAATAAGAAGGACGGTCGCGCTCATAAAGCAGGGCATCGCATCGGGCGGCAAGCTTGCGGACATACTCGAGAGGACAGCTGATGACACGCGCCAGATGGCAACGCTTCGGAAGGAGATTGCCACCTCGCTCATAATGTACGTGATATTCATAGTGTTTGCAGGGGCGATAGGCACGCCTTTCCTGTTTGCCATTTCCGGCAAGCTTGTGGCGCTTATCGAAGGGGTGTTCCTGAACATCAACCTGTCGGATGTCAGCGCGGCAGGCTACTCGGGCTCGTTCATCATGCCCCAAAAGCCGCTCATCACGTCGTCCGAGTTCTTCATTTTCACTGTGCTCTGCTGCATCATGACCGCAATTTTCTCGTCGCTCATAATCGGCGTGATTTCCAAGGGGAGCAAAAAGGACGGGATGGCATACCTGCCTTTCCTGCTGATAGGGTCGCTTGTGATATTTTTCCTGATGGGCTTCCTGCTCGACACGCTGCTGTCGAATATATATATTTAATGCGAATAATGTGAAAATAGGCAAAACAGGTGGTTTGATGATTGGAAAAAAAACCGGGCAGGCTGCCATTGAGTCGGCTGCGCCGACTGCTCGCCCCCTGCTCGGGCAGGCGGCGATGGAATATCTCATGACATACGGATGGGCATTGCTCGTCATTGTCGTCGTGATTGCAATCCTTCTCATCATGAACCCGTTCTCTGCGCCGCAGAGCTGCAAGTTCGACCAGATAGGGTTTGCCTGCGACAACATAGCCATCCGGGCGTCCGACCACCTTCTCGTGGGCAGCATCATCAACGGCAACAACAACGCAGTGGACATCTACGGCGTATCCTGCCTCAAGTCGTCTGCAGCCAAGCCTGCCGCGCCTGCCATCGCTGCGGCAAAGCTGGACACAATAGGCCGCCAGGGCGCATTCCTATTTAACGTTACGGCTGGCTCCACCCACGAAGTCGCATGCCCCGACGCATCGACCATCGCAGGCACTGACTTCTCGGGCAAGATTTGGGTGTACTACAAGAACAGCGAGGATGGCTCGGACTACCCATTCAGGGTGGTGAGCGCCAACCTCATCACCAAAGTGCTCTAGGTTTTTACTTCTTTTCTTTTTGAGTAGCCTGGCTCTTGGCGCCCGGCTTCATCTTTCCTTTACTTTTTGTTGGTGCTGAGCACCAAGAGCTGCCTTATTCTGGATATATCTTTGTCCACAAAGCGGCATCCTGCATTTTTTGCCTCTTCATATTCCTTAAGCGCCATCTTGTAATTCTTTAGGTCGCAATAAATATTCCCCCTCCTGTAATGCACGTCCCACGAATCAGGGTCCAGCTGCGCCTCGCGCAAATAAGCCCCCAGGGCATCATCCAGCCTATTCAAGGCCAGGTAAATTTTTCCAAGCATCTTCCAAAGGTCTGGCAACTCTGGGGCGATTTCCAGCGATTTCTGGATGCAAATTCTCGCAGTGTCATATTCTTCTGCAGCGCCTGCAGTATCGCCTGCTATAATGTGCTTTTGCCCAAGATAATAGTGCATGTGCCCAAGGTTTTCATAGGATGAGAATTTCAGCTTGCAGGTGTCTTTCCCATTGATGGTTAGGAAAACTTTGCCGTGCTTGTCTTCCAGGGCTCTCCTTGATGTGTAATATGTGCCTTCGACCAGGTCCAGATAAACAGTGTCCACCTGCAGAACCATGTGGTGGCGCAGGCAGACATATTCATAGCTGAACCCAAAGTAGTCTGCGCATTCAGCGGCAAAAACGGCAAAATTCTTGCAGTCAAATTGCGTGTACTTGAACGCGTCAGCAAAAAGGCCGATAATCCCGTTGCCAGCCCTGATTTTTTGGTCATCATAAAGCGCATTTATCATGCCGTCAGCGAATTCCACGCACTTTCCCTTTTCTATCCCTCTTGATGCGAGGGAATCGACCACTGCCTCAAAAATGCGGGCATAATCATTCTCAGGTTCGTAGCCCCTAGAGGGTACATAGCCTCCGGACCCAGAACGTTTATCGTCTTCAATTGATGTCAGCATGAGGCAGCTTGATGCTTTTTTTCCCCTATATGGCAGCTGCAGCGAGCTATCCCGGATGATTGAATCTGTTTTTGTCCTGATTGCCGAGAATGGCTTCTGTGCAAAAAGGCCGTGCGCGCCCACTGCCAATGCAAGCATTATTACTGCCTTGCTCCCGAATCTCATATAATCCGCCAACTTGTTATAATTTATACAACATTAAGTATATATACCTATGGTAGCGCCAAAATTAGTTGCCTAGGCGCGGGAAACCCAATGTCTTCAGACATTGGATGAAAGCGCCCAATATCTCTTATTCTGTGCTTGAAAAATAGTTGCCAGTAGCGGCGCGGCCGCCTTCGGCGGCCCATCAGTTTATCACCGCTACTGGAGTCGAGTCAATGACCAGTGGAAACTTTGTATCAGGAAACCGCAGCGTAGGCTTAAATCAGTTCCATTTTGAGTGGTGCCCAAAATATAGGAACGATGCCTTTGACAACAGGAATGTCATAAAATTCGTGGAGGAATCACTCATCAGGACCGCCCAACTATACAAGATTCTCATCCACAGCATGCATGTTGCAGTCGATCACATCCACCTCTTTGTCTCTCTTCCCTTTGACCTCAGCATTTCAAAGGCTTTCCAGCTTTTCAAGGGAAGGTCTGCGCACGAGCTGTTTTCGGCCTTCCCAAGCTTCAGGCTGATTTTCAGGAAGGGGCATTTTTGGAGCCCTGGCAAGTTCTGCAGGAGCATCAGCAACGTCAAGGCAGACACAATAAGGCGCTATATCGAAAAGCATCAGTTCAAGGAGCTGAACCAGTCAATCAGAGAAGCAAAAAGCGAAGCTATGCAGATGCGCCTGGTTGCATTCTGTTAATTTCCCAAGAAGCCCACGCCTTCAGGCGTGGGTAGTTCACGCCACACCTATTGCGAGAAAACTGGCTTTGGCTTTTTCAGTACTGCCCTTGCGGAGGCGCCACCCTCTTCTGATGCTCTTGCGGAGTTATCGGAACCATATTATTGGTCTGCCCTTGCGATGGGCCATTCTTGTAGTTCGCCGGCGCGTCCGCCATCCTGGTCTTGTCTGTCACGTATATGCTGGTTTGCAGTTGATTCTTGGCAGTGTATTTCTCGTTATTCATGTTTTTGATGAAGTTTACATGGTTGTTTGCAAAGCTCGTAATCTGGTCGCTTATCGCCTTGCTTGTCCCAGGTTGCGTTGCATATGTGGTCTGGGTCATGAACTCTGCCTTGGCTTTGCTAAATTTTCCTTCCACCTTATTGACAGCCTCAGTCAACATTTTTTTCCTCTCATCATCATCCATGTTGTCTAGCTCATATTTTGTTGGCAGAGTCGAGCGCCTATCAATATATTCCAACGCCGCGTTGTATAGCTTGGTGGCCTCCTGCTCCATCTTCGGACCGTTATTTATAGTGCTGTTATATTGCGAACTGCACATCCCTTTTATGTCCGGCTCCTTCAGGTCCTTGTAAAGTGGGCTGGTTGGGGGCACTATCACCTGGAAAACATAGTGCTCATCCGCCCTCTCGTTGGTATAACCCCCAAAGCCAACATTGTTGTAGTCTATGCGAAGAGGCTCATTTTTGCCCGGACCTGTCTGGAACACTAACATTTTACCACCTTTTACTATCTTTTCTCTCCGTCTTGCATATGCCCCGCAACCCTTTTAAACCCTCAGCCTTGAAATAGAGGGCGTACACATCCACAAAAAAGGAGACAAGCTTTTCCTGCGAAGAATTTCCCGTTTTGTCTTCTTCAGAGCAATAATGCGAATATTGAGGTGAAACTTATGTACCCACCCGCACAGCAGGCATATGACCGCGCGATAACTGTCTTCTCGCCCGACGGCAGGCTATTCCAGGTGGAATACGCCAAGGAGGCAGTGAAGCGGGGGGCTACCGCGATAGGCATGGTCTTCGATGGGGGCGTGCTCCTCGTTGCATACAAGAACGCGAACTCCAAGCTCCTGGTCCCTGAATCCATGAAAAAAGTGTTCGAGATAGACAAGCATATCGCTGCAACCGCATCGGGCCTCATTGCAGACGCCAGGAGGCTGGTGGAGCTTGCGCGCATGGAAGCCCAGCGCCACAAGCTGGCATACTCAGAGCCCGCCTCGGTCGAGGCCATCACGAAAGAGCTTTGCGACCTCATGCAGGTATACACCCAGTACGGCGGCATCCGCCCGTTCGGCGTTTCCCTGCTTGTCGCAGGCGTAGACGACAAGCCGCGCCTGTACGAGGCAGAGCCGTCAGGAGCGCTCACAGGCTACCTCGCCGACGCGGTGGGATCTGGCAAGAAGGAGGTCGAGGAATTCTTCGAGAAGGAATACAAGCCAGGCATGGCGCAGGAGGAAGCGATAGCGCTTGCCATGAAGGCGCTTCGGAAGTCCGCGGACCTCAAGGTGACCCCCGAAACGGTCGAAATCGCGGTCGCCACCATGAAGACCAAGGAATTCACCATACTATCGCCCAAAGAAATCGAAAAATACATCAAGTAACCAGAAGATGGGAATATGGCGAGCCTTGACAACTCCATAACAGCGCACATGGAAATAGCGGGCGAGCGCTTCGAGGTGATGGTGGATCCCGACCTCGCGCTTGCATACCGCCTTGGGCAGAAAAAGGAGCTCAACAACGTGCTCACGGTGGAGGAAGTCTTCAAGAACTTCAGGAAAGGCGAGCGGCACACCACCAGCTCGCTCCAAAAGGCGTTTGGCACCACCGACGTGTTCGCCATTGCCGAGCGCATTGTGAAGAACGGCGAATTGGCGCTCACCACGGACCAGAAGAGGAAGATGCTCGAGGAGAAGCGCAAGCAGATAGTCGCGATATTGATGCGCGAGTGCATAGACCCAAGGACCGGGGCGCCGCACACGCAGCTGCGCCTGGAGCAGTCGATGGATGCCGCCCGCGTGCACATCGACGGCTTCAAGGATGCGGCCTCGCAGGTTGAGGACGTGATGAAGGCGCTGCGTCCCATCATTCCCCTCAAGGTGGAGCGCGCCCGCGTGGCGGTGAAAGTGCCCCCCGAGCACGCTCAGCGCGTGTACGGCATGCTGAAAGGGTACGGGATACAGAAGGAGGAATGGGCGCGCGACGGGAGCCTCATAGTGGTGCTGGAAATGCCAGCTGGCATGCAGGGGGAGTTCTACGACAAGATAAACCGCGCGACCGCGGGAGCGGCTGAGACTAAGCTGATGAAGTAAGGATTTCACGGTGGTACAATGGAAAGGGAAAGCAGGATAGTGATGCCGGGCGAGCAAGTCTCGGACAAGCCTGAGCGGATAGGCTACGCATTCGTGGACAAGGGCAGGACCTACTCCACGGTGGTGGGGCTTTACTCCGAGGGCAAGCTCGTGCCGCTTGAAGGCCCGTACGAGCCCCTGCCCGACGACATGATAGTGGGCATCGTCTCCGAGGTGCGCTTCTCCGGCTACAGCGTGGACACGAACTCGGCATATGCAGCCTTCCTCTCATCGCGCGAAATCCGCGAGAGGTACGAGATGGGCGACATGATATTTGCGCGCATCCAAAAGACCGACGAGACGCGCAGCATCGAGCTTGGGGAGGCGAAAAAGCTTCCCGAGGGCAGGCTTGTGCGTGTGTCCGCAGTGAAAATCCCGCGCATCATCGGCAAGAAGAACTCCATGGTGGACATGATACGCGCGAACACGGGCTGCGAGGTTATTGCTGGCAGGAACGGCTATGTCTGGATTACAGGCAAGGGCGACTCTAACTTGGCCGAGAAGGCGATAAGGATGATAGAGGCGCAGGCGCACACGCACGGGCTTACCGACCGCGTGGCCGCGTACCTCAAGTCGCAGAAGAAAGCTTAGGAAGATAACTTTTAAACGGTGATAAAATGGGTGGACAAGGAGAAAAGCCGGCACTTTTGGTGGGCGGCAGGCGAGTGGACGGAAGGGGCGTGGAAGACGTGCGCCCCCTGAAAATCGTCGCGCGCGTGCTCAACGACGCGGAAGGCTCGGCATACGTGGAATGGGGCAAGAACAAGGTGCTTGCCGGCGTGTACGGGCCGCGCGAATGCATCCCGCGCCACGACCAGTCGCTTTACCGCGCGGTGGTGAAGTGCCGCTACAACATGGCGCCTTTCTCAGGCGCCGAGGAGCACGGCAGGAGCGGGCCGAACAGGCGCAGCAAGGAAATCTCGAAAGTGATAAAGGAGGCGTTCGAGAACGTGATAATCTCGGAGAACTTCCCCAAGACCGAAATCTCCATATTTGTCGAGGTGCTCCAGTCTGACGGCGGGACGCGCTGCGCCGCGGTCACGGCTGCGGCTGTGGCGCTTGCTGACGCAGGCATCCCCATGAAGGACCTCATAGGCGCGGTTGCCGTCTGCAAGATAGACGGCCAGATGGCAGTGGACCCGGGCAAGGAGGAGGACAATTTCGGCGAATCAGACATGCCGATTGCGTTCTCGCCCAGGACCGGCGACGTGCTGCTTTTCCAGATGGACGGGCTTCTCACGCGCGAGGAGCTTGCGCGCGGGCTTGAGCTTGCAAGAAAGGCATCCATGAAGATACGCGAGGCCCAGATGGAGGCAATCAGGAAGGTTTACGACGAGCCGAAGGAGGACAGGTTCCTCCTCATAGGCTGAAAAGGTGCTATTATGGAATCCATGAACGAAATAAAGCGCGACACGCTTGGCGCACTGATATCCCAGGGCAAGCGAGGCGACGGGCGCGGAATGCTCGACTACAGGAAAATAAACGTCCAGGGCGGCATACTGCAGAACCCCGAAGGCTCGGCAATCGTCTCGATAGGCAAGAGCCAGGTGATGGCCGGGATAAAGTTCGACATCGCAAAGCCGTTCCCCGACAGGCCAAAGGAAGGCGTGCTGTCGACATCAGCAGACCTGCTGCCGCTTGCCTCGCACCTGTTCGAGACGGGCCCGCCATCCGACGAGGCAATCGAGCTTGCGCGCGTGGTGGACAGGGGTATTCGGAGCGCGAACATCATAGACCTAAGCTCGTTTTACATAGACGACGAGAAGGTCCTCGCGGTCTACATCGACCTGTTCATACTGGACCACGACGGCAACCTCATCGACACCGCCGCTCTTGCGGCTATGGGCGCCCTTCTTTCCGCGCGCATGCCCAAGGTGGAGGAAGGCAAGATAATCCGCGGCGAGTTCACAGGCAAGGTGCCGATAAAGGAGAAAGTGGTCACCTGCACTTTCGGGAAGCTTGGCGACAAGGCATTCCTCGACCCCTCGCTTGACGAGGAGAAGGGCATGGACTGCCGCCTCACGCTTGCCACCACGCCCGGGCACCTCTGCGCGGCGCAGAAGGGCGGCTGGGGCGCGGTGAGCGAGAAGGACCTGATGGAGCTATTCGACATTTCGCTTGAGAAGGGCAAGGAACTCCGCGCCCTTCTTAACGATTGAAACAGTCAGCGATTGTTGGTGATTTTGTATGTCAAAAAGAGATGTAAGATCCGGCGCTGAGCTGCGCAAGCGCGCAGACCGCATGGATGTGCAGAAGCGCACGCTTTTCGTGTGCGGCGCATGCGGCAAGAAGAAGGTGAAGCGCAAGGGCAACTCGCTGTGGGAATGCAAATCCTGCGGCGCGGTTTTCGCGGGCGGCACCTACTCCCTGTCCACGCCCTCCGGGGATGTGGCGGCGCGCCTGATAAAGGAATACAAGACGAGGTCATAAGATGTACGTTTGCCCAAAATGCAAGAAGAGGATAGAGTCGCTTGACGCCAAGTCGACGCGCTGCCCGCACTGCGCGCACCGCGTGCTTTACAAGGTGAGGGAGCCCCTCGCGCGCGAAGTCAAGACGGACTGAGAGCCAAGGGCGGATGGCAGGTTCAAGTGCCGCGCCATGCGCCGCAATGGCGTGCCGATGGGAAAGGGAAGCGCGCCAAAGCGCTTGCGTGCGCTGCGCCTGCCGCCTTGCGCTGCAATGGTGCTCTGATGGGAATGGGGCGCGCAAGATGCCCATGCCAGGTGTCTTTGATGGAAAAAGGAACCGTGTCAGGAAGCGCCGTGCTTTGCCTCACATTCCCTTCCATTGCGCCTGCAAAAGCAGCATACGATGCGCTCCTGTCCGAGGCTGACTTTTCCCACCGCGGGGGGTCGCATGTATCCCTTTCGGGGAAAAGCGTGCGGGTGGAGATAAAGGCGGACGACCCGGTGTCGCTGCGCGCCTCGCTCAATTCCTACCTGAGGCTCATGCACATTATTAAATCTGTAGAGGAAAATACGGAATGATATTGCGTACGGATGAAAAGGGGGGATATTTATGGCAGAGCAGCTTCGCAATGCGGACGAGCTTCAGAAGAACCTTGCGGAATTCCAGGATCTGCAGCGCCAGCTCCAGATGGTGTCAAGCCAGAAGCAGCAGCTCATCATGCAGGTCGAGGAGATAAAGATGGCAGAGAACGAGCTTGCAAAATCCGACAAGACAATCTACCGCTACGTGGGCCCGCTTCTCATCGAGACCAACAAGACGGATGCCGGCGCGGACCTGAAGGACAAGCGCGAGCTGTTCGAGATGCGCGTGGGAGTGCTTGAGAAGCAGGAGACCAAGATGCGCCCGAAATACGACGAATTGCGCACGGGGCTTGAGAAGGCATTAAGAGAGGGAAAGCTCCGTTAAGGCTTACTGGCGGCATCCCACATCAAAAATGCTTAAGGGCACCTCTTTTTTCCTGGCAAGCTTTTCGTTTGCCCACTCGAGAAGCATCCGCTTTGCCCTGCCGAACTGCTCCTTGCCCACGACCGTATTCCCCACGGCATAAGCCAGGTTCTTGGCATTGAAGCAGAGCATGGAGGAGCGGACATTCTCGCAATTGTGCAGGTAATACGAGTCGCTGCACGATTTCGAGCTGTCCACCTCAAAGCACCTGTTCAGGTTTTCCGAGTAGTAGCAGTTGATGCAGAAAAAGCATTCGAATGCCATGGAGGAGCCGAATATGCAGTCCCCTTTCCTTGGCCAGAACGAATACGCGGTGTTCTTGGTGAAGGATGCGCCTGGCGAGCGGTAGGCGTTCATGGACTGGTATTGCGTGGAGCATTCCGTGACATTGATGTTCTCGCCGAAGAAAAATTCGGGCGAAAGATAGGCGATTTTGGAAATGCCCTCTGAAATCGAGGCGAAAGACAGCTTTTCCGCCTCTGCAGGGTCAAGGCGCAAATGGTCGCCAATGTACTCAGCCTCCAGCATGGTCACCAGCCGGTTCCTTGGGTAGAGAAGGTAATTTGAGTAGTCTGCCAGAAGCATGGGCTTGCCGCTTATGATGGATTTGCCGACATCCATTTTCAGCACATGCTTTCGTAGCCAGTCCGAGTAGCCATCAATCCCGCCCAGCCTCTTTCCAAGCAGCATTTCGGTAGTATTCCCGAAAATGGATTCTATCTTTGCCATGTCTGGCTTGGCCGCTTTCTCCAGCTTCTTAAGCTCAGGCAATATCTCCCGATAACCATGCCCCTTGCATTTCCCAACTATCTCGACCAGGGAGGGCAGCGAATGCTTTTTTTCAAGCTGCTCCGCCATCTCGGCAACCAGCCCCTGCTTTATTGAAAGGTATTTTTCCTTGGGAAGCTCAAGGTTGCCGATGGCATATCTCTTGTTCCTCACGTTGAAGCAGAACATGCAGTTGGAGGAGTCAAGCACCCCGTTGACATAATAGCAGTCCGAGCTCGTCTGGGATTTCCAGGCCTCCAGGCAGCGCATCAGCCTGTAGCCCTCATAGCCCCTGGCCTGGAACCTGGACTCGCCCACGCCGTCGCAGCCAAATGCAAATTCGCATTCCTTCAGCCTGGCCGAGTTGCAGATGTACTTCGAATCGCTGATTGCGCCGGAGCCAAGCACATAGTAGGAATCCTTGCAGTTCGAGCTTGCCTCTATGAATTTCGAGTTGCCCAGCACCACGTCGCCGGTGTAATAAGCCCTGTCCTGGATAGCCTCCACCAGGGAATCCACGTCCTTGATTTCATTGATGGAAAGGGCAGGGAACTTCTTGAGCTTCCAGACCTCGTCCAAGGATGCCCTTTTGGAGCCCTCGCAATAGTCGGTGATGAAATACGTGATGTCCTTGCCTGTAAGCGATGAGGGCGCGTGGGCAAGCCGGGGATTTTGCGAGGCTAGCCATTCCTGGAAAAGATTAAGCTCTCCCACTTCCCTGCCGAACAGCACCTTGCAGGTGGTTTTCCACGACTTGTCAAGTTCGTTGTATACTGGCGTTTCGGTTTGCGTTTGCATATGATTGTTTCGCATAAGAGCAATTTTAAACTTCCCCTCAGTTTCTTTGGCGGGAGAAAATGGCAAGATTTCCAAAGATATCCTCAAAGCGCATAATCATCACCTTCCACTCGGGCGGCGACCTGGACGCAGTGGGCGGGGCGATTGCGCTTTCGCGCGCGCTTGGCAGGAAAGCAGTCATAGCAGCGCCTGACAAGCCAGCTTCTGCAGCACGCAAGCTCCTGGATTACACCGGCACCCCTTATTCTCTCTTCCCGGAAATCAAGCGCGCGCCAAACGACTTCATCATCGTCCTTGATTCCTCCTCCCCGCAAATGCTAGCGCACCTCACCGGCATCCAGCCAGACCTGATGGTTGACCATCACTCGCGGCTGGGCGGGGAAGTGGCTGCAAAAAAAGTGATTAACGACCCGTCGGCATCCTCCACGTGCGAAATCCTCTACTTCATGCTCAAGCCAAAGGACAGGCTCTCCTGCATTGCCCTCCTGCTTGGCATAATCTCGGACAGCGCGAACTTCAAGAGCGCAACGCCAGCCACTTTCAGGGCGGCATCCGACCTGCTGGCGCGGTCAGCCATTTCCTATTCAGAACTTCTTTCGCTTTCCCACGCTCCTGACTCTTTTTCCGAGCGGCTGGAAGCAGTGCGCTCCTGCGCCTCGGTGTCTGCAGAGCGCGCAGGGGAGCATATCATCGCGCTTGCCATGGCAAAGTCGCACGAGGCGCATTTCGCGGACATCCTGGTTTCTCTCGGCGCAGACGCGGCATTCGTGGGCTGCGAGGCTGAAGATGGCAGGATTTCCGCGCGCGCACGCGACTCGCTTCGCGGGCAGGTGCGCCTTGACAGGATAATGTCCGAAGTGGGCAAAGTGATGGGTGGCAGCGGCGGCGGGCATGAAACAGCTGCAGCCGCAACAGGCGAAAAAGGCAGCGTGCGCGAATCGCTTGCCGTCTGCAAGAAGTTCGCAGAGCAGCAGATACTGTCAAGCGAGCGCGCGAAAATAAGGAAAATAGAATGGTGAGCCCATGGCGGAGTTCGACAAGGCGGTGAAAATCTACGATGTCAGCTGCCCTGCGGAATTCATGGGCGACACAAGCTTTTACCTGCGCGAGGCAAAAAAGGCGCGCGGAAAAGTGCTTGAGGTCGGCTGCGGCACAGGCAGGGTGTATCTTCCCCTGCTTGCGGCAGGGATAGACGCGTACGGGATTGACATTTCCCGCGGAATGCTTCGTGCGCTTGAAAAAAAAGCAGGGGCTCGCGGGCTCAAATCGCGCGTGAAGCTTGCGGACATGCGCAATTTCAGCCTGCGCCAGAAGTTTGCGCTCATCATCGTGCCTTTCCGCGCGTTCCTGCACAATCTCACCATTGACGACCAGCTGTCGTCCCTCAAATGCCTCCGCAGCCACCTTGCCCCGGGCGGGAAGCTCGTGCTCAATTTCTTCTATCCATCCCACGATGTGATGGTGAATGACTACGGGCACGAGGTGGTCAGGTACAGGAAAGGCGGCATTGTGAGGAAGGACTTCAGCGCTTTTTCAGATGAAACCGAGCAAATCGTCTCATCTTGCTATTGGGCAATGAAAAATGGCAGGAAATTCGGCTCGTACAGCGTAAAGATAGCCTTCATCTACAAGCGCGAATTCGAGCTTTTGCTGCGCCTCGCAGGCTTTTCAAGATGGCAAGTTTTCGGCGGGTTTAAAAAACAGAAGCTGAAATCATCCAAGCAGGAAATGGTGTGGGTAATCGAAAAGTGAATGGTGGTAACATGACATTTGCAATAGTGGTGGGAACGCAGTGGGGCGACGAGGGCAAGGGCAAGGTAGTGGACTATTACGCGGCGCAGGCAGACATCGTGGTGCGCTACTGCGGCGGCGCGAATGCCGGGCATACCATAGTCTCTGGCGGCAGGAAGTTCGCCTTCCACCACGTCCCGTCCGGCGTGCTTTACCCGGAGAAGATAAACATCATAGGAAACGGCGTGGTGCTGGAGCCGAAAAAATTCTTCGAGGAGTTGGGGCAGCTTGACGCAGTTGGGATAAAGCCCAACATCAAAATCTCGCCTCGTGTGCACCTTGTGATGCCCTACCATGTTGCCCAGGACGGGGCAGAGGAGGGGAGGAAAGGCGCGCTTGCAGCGGGCACCACGAAGCGCGGCATAGGCCCGTGCTACTCTGACAAGGCCGCGCGATTCGGCATACGCGTGGGGGAGCTGTTGCAGCCTGAGCTGTTCCGCGAAAAGCTCCACACCATGCACACCCTGAAAGTGAAGCTCCTCAAGGAAGTTTACGGCGTGGACTTCACTCAAAGCGAAGACGAGATTTGCAAGCTGTACACTGAGTACGGCAAGCGGCTCGCGCCCTTTGTGGCAGACACAGGCGAAATCCTCTCGGATGCGCTTTCGAAGAAAAAGCAGGTGCTCTTCGAAGGCGCGCAGGCCACCATGCTTGACATCGACCATGGCATGTATCCCTTTGGCACCTCGTCAAACACCTCTGCGGGCGGTGCATGCACAGGCTCGGGCATAGGCCCCACGGCAATCGATGAAGTGATAGGCGTGGTGAAAGTCTACACCAGCCGGGTGGGCGCAGGCCCGCTTCCAACTGAGCTTAACGATGCAACAGGGCAGGCCATACGCGACAAGGGCGGGGAATACGGCACCACCACCGGCCGCCCAAGGCGCATAGGCTGGCTCGACCTTCCCACATTGCGCTACGCAGCGCACGTGAACGGGCTTACCGGCCTGGCATTCACCAGGCTTGACACGCTTTCAGGGATGCAGAAGGTGCAGGTTTGCACGCACTATGAGCTTGACGGGAAGAAGCTGCTCATTCCCCCCGCTTCCTACACTGACATCGCGCGCTGCAGGCCAATCTACAAATCCTTCGCAGGCTGGGACGACATCGGGGCTGACAAGTGGCGCGCGTGCGCAAAAGGCGGCATGAAGTCCCTTCCCGCCCGGGCGCAGGCCTACCTCAAGTTCATCTCAGGCGAAGTCAGGGTGCCCATCTATGTGATTGGCGTGGGCGCGGGCAGGGAAGATACGATTGTTTTAAAAGAAGTGTTTTCAAAGAAAGCCTAGAAAATTCGCCAAATCGCCAGCGCGATTCTGGCGAAGCTCGCCAAGTTGCTGTCGCAACTTGACGATACGGTTGTGCCGCGGCACAACCTATGCCCAATTTGCTGCGGCAAATTGGTCATGCCCCTGTAGCTCAGCGGTAGAGCGCGTGCATGGTAAGGCCTTTTCTTTCTCTTCTGCGGAGAAAGAAACGACATTTTCCCAGGGGGAAAATGTGCCCATTGTTCGGTAATCCGAACAATCGGGAGCCCTGGGAAAAGAAAGAGAAGCTTATCCCAGCCACAAAGCACGAGGTCACGAGTTCAATCCTCGTCGGGGGCTTCTGACAGCAGTCAGCATTCCCCACCCCAAAAAGGGCTTTTTTCGTAGCCCCGCATGGGAAGGCGCGTCTTTTCCGGCTCAAGAAGCATCAGCTTGGCATGGCATGAAAATGTAGCATGATACACCAAGCATAATGAAGTGGTTTCGTCAGAGGGATTCAGCATGGAACCATTCGATATACACCACCTGAAGCGGACGCTAGAGGCAAAGCTCCTTTGGCTAGAAAAGACGAAAGACGTCTCGCCAAACGACAAAAAGCTCATTCTTGGCTTTTACAAGGACGGCGTGTCAAGGGGACTTTCCATAGCTAGGAACATCAAATATCTGATTTTGCTTTCGCAGCTTTCGGGAATGATTAAAACCGGCCTGAAGAACGCCAAAAAGGAACGGATAAAGGATATTGTCGTAAAAATCGAACAAAGCAAGTATTCCGAATGGAGCAAAAAGGACTTCAAAGTCGCAATAAAATGCTTTTACAAATGGCTTGGCGGCGGCGAGGACTATCCCGCAAGCGTGAAATGGATAAAGGCAAGCGTTCGCAACGCCAAGCACAAGCTGCCGGAAGAACTTCTCACGGAAGAGGAGGTAAAGGCGCTTTCAGAGCAGGCTGAACATCCACGCGACAAGGCTTTTGTGCAAATCCTCTATGAAAGCGGCTGCCGAATAGCCGAGCTTCTTACCCTTCGCATAAGGAATGTCTCTTTTGACGATTACGGCGCAATCCTTAGGGTAAGCGGCAAAACGGGCGACAGGCGCGTCAGGATTGTCGCTTCAGCCCCTTCTCTTGCCAGTTGGCTCGATATCCACCCAAAAAGAAACGATTCAGAATGCCCGCTGTGGTTGTCCAGGGCGAGCAGGAAAATCCTGCTCCCTTTCAACTACTCAACCGCGAACATTCTCCTTCGCAGGCTGGCAAAAAAGGCAGGGATAAAGAAAAGGGTGAATCCGCACCTCTTCCGCCACTCGCGCGCAACCGCTTTGGCAAACAAACTGACAGAGGCGCAGATGAAGGAATATTTCGGCTGGACCCAAAGCAGCGAAATGGCTTCGGTTTATGTCCATTTGTCAGGGCGAGATGTGGATTCCGCGATTCTCCAGCTCCACGGGCTGAAAAACGGGCAGGAAAAGAAAGAGGATAGCTTCCGCGCAAAAGATTGCCACCGCTGCAAGCAGCCAAATTCGCCAACTTCCAAATTCTGCACAAAGTGCGGCACCGTTCTCCAGCTTGAAGTTGCGCTCCAAATAGAAAACGAGTGCAAGAAAGGCAACGATGTTCTGAACGAGC
Organism: Microcaldota archaeon; assembly: GCA_026396415.1. Lineage (GTDB taxonomy): Archaea > Micrarchaeota > Micrarchaeia > Anstonellales > Anstonellaceae > UBA10161. The sequence goes on along the minus strand of JAPLWX010000035.1, from coordinate 79,972 downwards.
TGATGAAGGACAACGAAACGCGTGATTTTCTCGCAAGAAAGCTGGTCGCGCTCAACCTTTCGGAACGGCTCTGAACGTTGCGCAGCTAGCAGAGCTGCGCAATCGTATATAAAGGAAGTTGCGCAGCTCAAACGCCGTTTCTCACGCGATAAACGCTATCCAAACGTTAAAGGTTGCGCAGCTCGCGCCTCCAGTATACATGTGCGTGCAAGCTGCGCAATCAAACTAGCAGAGAAATATTATCTGGAGCCGATTCGCTTGAATCAGGCGCAATTGGCAGCCAGAACGCCATTTTAGGCGCAGAATAGGCGCAAGTTTCATCGTCTGTCAAGCTTTTCCAGCTAGCAGAAAAAATTAGGCGTAGAAACAGGCGCAAAGCCGGAGCTGCTCAATCATATATAAACAACTTTGAGCAGCTCAAACGCCGTTTCCTGCGCGATAAACGCTATCCAAACGTTGATATTTGAGCAGCTATCGCCTCCAGTATATCAATGCTGCGCAGCTGCTCAAAGCTGCTCAATGTTATACGCTGATAGTAGCAGACAATAATTCATAGGGATTTTTAGAGGTACATCCTATAAAGTTCCTATTCGGTGGAGTGCTGAAAATCTCGCGCAAAAGTCGCGTCATTTCTTTAAATAGTCCCGCGCGAGAGGTCGCAGGCAAAGCCCTCGCGTCACACCTCGCGCATAAGCTGTTCAAATTCCACCGGCATCCACGTCTAATTAGCTTTAAAAATGGGAACATGGGAAAGCAGTAGGGAGTTCCATGGTTCCAAAGGCAGATATCAGCTTCACTGAAAAGGTTCTCAAGGCGTTCAAGAGAATAAACTCAGAGATAACCATAGACACCCTCGAACATGACTTCAGCCCGCGCCTTGGCAGGTTTTTCTGCGAGGAAGTCTTGGGATTTGACAGCAAGCTCATACGCTACGAGCGTAGCCGCACTGATGTTACCATGCTGGATGAGAACGGCGCTCGTGCCGTTCTTATTGAAACCAAGCGTCCGAAGGAAAGCTTAGACGCTGAGAAATGGCGCGACCAGGCAGGCAAATACGCGGACACCTCCACTCGGTTTGTGGGGCTGACCAACGGTTATCGTTTCCTTCTCTGGGAAGCCACAAAACAGGGCAGGCTTCTTCGAGCAGACCTGGATTTCAAGGCAATGATTGACGCGAAGAGGGCATCGGAAGACAAAATATCCACTAGAGAAGCCGAGCAGATTCTCTCCCTTGGTAACATAACCAAGGAGCAGGTTTGGAGCGAGGCAAAATACGACAAATTCGACGAGTATTATGCGACAATAGATGTTGCGGAAGAAAAGGGGTTTGAAAGACTCATTGAGCAGCTTAACTACATTTCAAATGACCTTATGAGGCAGTACACTTATGCAGCTTTTGACGAATATTATGCAGGTTATGCACAGTACAAGCAGACAAAGGGCGAGCTTGAGGAGATAAAAAAGGCGAACGGCAACAACACAAAGCACGCTGCGGACATAGCTCGCTATGAGCTGAAGACGGAAGGCAAGTACAAGAAATATGCAGACTTTTCAGGTTACTTTATTTGGAAAGCACTCTCCAACCGCCCTGATGACAAGGAAGAGGAAAACAAGCAAGTGTTCTGCAAGGAATCAATCTACCTGCTCATAAACAGGCTGCTTTTCATCAGGATTTGCGAGGACAAGATTCTTCTTGGCAAGAAAATATCCAACGGAGGCATTGAAAGGCTGCGCGAGCAGCTTGCCGAGCCCATTCTTGGGGAAACCGGCGTATTCAAGCAGATTGTCCAGTTTTCCTATAACGGGGCAAAGAACATCTACGGGCACTTTTACGAAAAAGACAACCCGCTTGACTGGTACGAAAGCGGCGATGGCGAACTTGACAGGGCACTCAACCGTGTGCTTTGGATTCTTAACCAATTCAACTTCGCCAAGGTGGACAGGGACATTCTTGGCAAGCTTTACGAGAAATACCTGCCCAAGGATGAAAGGAAGAGACTTGGCGAGTTTTACACTCCTGACGAGGTTATCGACTACATACTTGACGCTGTGGATTACATCCCATCCAAGGCGATTGAGAATAAGGACCTGATAGACCCTGCCTGTGGTTCAGGTGGCTTCCTTGTCCGTGCCGCGCGCAGGCTGATTGCGCGGCAGGCAGTGAAATTCGAAAAGGCGACTCCGAAGGAGGCGCTCGACAACAAGCGCTGGCCAGAAGTGTACGCGCGTCTATCTCCCAAAGAGTGCGAGGAGATTGTAAACTCCGTTGCCATGCATGTACATGGCTTTGACATAAATCCGTTCGCGGTGAATATTACCGAAATGAATCTGCTTTTCCAGATAATTGACCTTTACTCAAAAGCCGTCAAGGAAAACAGGGGCTTCAAGATTCCACGCTTCAAGATTTACGAAACCGATTCGCTTGAGATGCCCACCGAGCAGACAAGCCTCGCGCACTTCTACGGCGCTACAGGAAAAAGCCTTGCAAAGGACAAGGACGCGAGCGACGAGATGAAAAAAAAGAAGTACGATTTTGTGGTGGGAAATCCGCCTTGGCTAGGAATATTGAAAATGCAGAAGCAGACAATGGCGGCTTACATGAACTATCTTTCTGCTAAAGGAAAGTTTGACATTTACGTCCTTTTCATCGAACTTGGAGCAAAGATGCTTAACAAAAATGGAAAATTAGGATATATTACTCAAAATCGTTTTCTTAAAGTTGGTTATGCTGAAGCATTACGAGACTATCTCCAAAAGAATGTCGCGCTCAAGCAGATTACTGACTTTGGAGACATAAAAATATTCACAGATGCAACAAATTACCCGTGCATAATTATCTTTGAAAATGACACGCCAAGTTCATTCATTTACGTTGAATTTAAATCAAAGGCAGAAGAAATAGCCCCCGAAGAACTATTGTCTATCGTTCGGAGACAGTGGTCTGAAATAAAATACAATGATGATTACTTCAAACTCAGCACTATAAAACAAGAAACTCTGAATAGCGCTGGATGGAATATAAGTTCGGTTGGAAAAGGTTTCCTGATTAATCGGCTCAAAGAACTCGATACACTTGCGAATTATACTGAGAAAATAATGCAAGGCGTTACTTGCGGTGGAGAAGGTTCGGATGATATTTATTATGTGCTCAAACAGAATATCGAATCATATAAAATCGAAGAACGCATCTTGAAAAAAGTTATACGAGGCAAAAATATTCGAAAATACTCGGCTTCGTTTTGTAGCGAAGAGCTGTTGTTTCCTTATGAAGCAAACGCGACACCAGTTGACCTGCGTCTCTATCCGGGTGCTGCAAAATATCTCGCTCAATTCAAGGACAAGCTAAGTGGCAGGGTACTAGATGGAAAGGGGTTTATGCAGTGGAATAAGGAATGGTTTGAGCTCTGGAGAGCCAGAGAACCAGAATTTTTTGAAAAGCAAAAAATAGTCTGCCCGAGGATAGCTGAAAAGAATAGATTTGCTCTTGATGACACTGGCGCCTATTTGTCAGACTCATCAGTTGCGATTATCCCAAAAAAAATCAACATATATCTTCTTTTGGGGTTGTTGAACTCAAAACTTCTTGGAGTATACATTACTGCGATATCGCCGTTTGTTCAAGGCAAATATTATAATTATAGCAAAGGCTACGTTGAAAAATTACCAATTAAGTTTCCCTCTAACAAAGCTGAAGAAGTAATTTCCGAAAAAATAATCTCCACAGTCAAAGAACTAGTCAAACTCAAAAAGAAAGATGCAAATGCGGATACCATGAAGCTTGAGGATGAAATCGATGACCTTGTCTTCGAGCTTTATGGAATAAGTTCAGAAGAGCGCAAGGTCATTGAGAAGGCGGTTGACTGATGAACGGCACAGAGATTATTTCATTTGTACAGACATACAAAGAGGCAATCTTGATAATAGCGGGTTTTTTCGGCTTCATATTATATCTATTCGGAAAGGTTATCAATGACGAATGGTCATTTTATTCCAATGCGAAAGAAAATGATTATGTTACCGGCCTTGGTTTTTTTACTCGAATTTTTTACGTGCCCGCAGTTATAATCTTATTGTTAAGGTTTCTGTTTCATCTTTTACAACTTCCACCTCAACTAGGCGCAAGTGACAGCCAAGTACTAGCTGCTCTGTTTGTTTTTCTTTATGGAAATTGGCTTCTTATCTTAGACTTGTTTATGCTGTTTATACTCTCCAATGTCTTGCTACAAATGACTCAAAAGGAGCTAAAGCGCCACGCCGAACGCCTTGATTTTTTTGAGAAACATGAAGAATACGCAAAAAACAATCTAAAGAATAACAATCAAATTCAAGTTTGGAGCTATTGGTGGGCGCCACTCGCCTTCATTCTTTTTGCGCTACTTTGTTATGCACACACACTCGCACCGTTTGGAATTTTCGACGCAGTTTCAATCGCTGCAAATGGAATAATCATGTTGTTTATTCTTCTAGCCACTGCAATAATACATGGTCAATGTCAGCAAAAGCCAAAAATCTTCATCTACACTGATTTTCAAAAGAAGCCGTTTGAAGCCTTCTTTATCCGCTGGGAAAATGATTGTATCCGTGTCGTTCCACGCGATGCTTCTTCGCGTATAATACCCAAATCGAGGATACTACGAATTGATTATCCAAAACGAGAGGTTGAGCCGCCAAAGGAACAGATTGGATTTATGGCAAAAGTCACCCGCGTGAGGGCATGCATAAAGAAGTGTCTATCTGAAATAAGGTGATAACATCTCTGACCTTTGGGTTTCTCAATTACCAGACTTTTTCGTCAAAACGCTTCCTGCTTTGTCATTAGTGGTTGCAGGCTATCTAGTCGAAAAACAGTTTGTAGGCAGAATCTCTACATTTGCCAACACGTTGGCCATAAACTTGTACGCCATCTTATTGGTCAATCCAGCCACTTGGCTTGTCTGGTACGCAAACATCGGACTGGTTATGGGTATTATTGGATTATTTGCCTATGGCAGCAGCACAACCTTGCCCCAAATATACTACAAGATTAGCTGGGCATATTGTTCAATTGTCGTTGGGTTTTTGATAATCTTCGTTCACTAGCCCGAAATAGAGCAGTCCTTATAAACCTCTTGAGCAAGACCAGTCATCGACGAAGCAGATGGGTGCTTCTTGAGCCGTTCAAGACGAGCGTCGGGGGCTTGTAGCTTTAAGTTAAACTTTGGTCTGCTACGAGGTAAAAAGCCAAAGGATTATCTCCTTTTCTGCCCATAATTTACAACATGGCTTATTGGGAAAAGCGCTTGGCGTCGCAAACCGCCTTTACCGAGGAGGACAAGGAACTTTTCCTCCGTTTCGCACGAGATGCGGTCGAGCACAATATTGGCGACGTCCGCATACTAAAGTATTTTGGCGACCTAGCCCTCTGCACCACTATTTCGGGAATGGGCTTAGCCGAGATGGTGCGGGACAAGGCGCACCTAAGCAGCGCGGTCGCAAAAATAAACCGATCCGCAAAATATATGTTCGAAACAAAGAAAGGTGCCAAGCGCACCCTGGGCAGCCTTTACTGCCTTGTGCATTTGGGCGACAGGAGCATGGAGGTAGCCGACAGGAGCATAAGGCAGCTGGTGCAGCACAGGGCATCCGGCGCAGACAAGCGCATTGCCAAGCCAGTATTATCCCGCGAGGAGATGCGGGCGCTGCTAAAGCATGGCGACGTGCTCGACAAGGCAATTTTAAGTTTGCTTTTCGACTCGGGCATGCGCATGGGCGAATTCGAGATGCTGCGCAAAGGCAACCTAAACTTCGTAAAAGAAGAGGAGCCGATGCAGGACAGTACTGCCAAGCGCAAGATGGTCGAGCTTATAGAGGTAAAGGTGCCTGCTGGCAAGACGGGGGAGAGGTTAGTAACCTGCATAGAGCCAGTGGCCTACCTAAAAGCGTGGCTGGCTGTGCACCCCTTGCCCAAGGATCCCGACGCGCCTCTTTGGGTTTCGCAGCAGACGCTTACCCAAATAGGATCTGCCGGACTTGCCAAGCGTATTCGCATGGTGGTGGGGCGGCTTAATGCTTACCGCAAGAAGATGGGTGTGCCGCTTTTTACCAAATCGGTGAACCCGCACAACTTCCGGCACAGCAGGGCAACCGAGCTTGGTGCGCAACCAGGTATAAACGAGATTTTGCTATGTAAATTAATGGGTTGGACTTTAACGTCTAAGATGGCTGCAACTTACTGCCATATAACAGACGAGCAGGTAAAGCGCGCAGTGATGCGCACCTATGGCTACGAGAAAAAAGAGCAGGCTGTAATACAGGTTAACAGAGAGTGCGTAGTCTGCCACAGGCAAAACCCACTGGGCGAAGCAATCTGCACTGGCTGCGGCTACGACTTCGAGACAAATACCTATATTAACAAGGCACCAAGCGCAATGGCGGGGATGCAGCTGCGCGTAGACAGGGTCGAGCAGTATATGCAAGCGATGGCAGACCAGCTAAATGCCTATAAGAGCCTCGACCCGAACAGCCCGCAGGACAAGGAAGCGATGCAGTTGCTAAAAGAAATAAACTTTGATTGGCAGAGCCTGCCGCAAGCCACCAAGAAGGAGCCGCAACGCGCTTGACCGCCCCGCTCCGTGTGTTCTAATGCGTTCTAGAAAATAAATTGTTACACAGAATTACACCAAAGTACAAATAGCCCTCTTTTTTCTACTCGCGTATAGAAAATCGATGCTGGTTGCACGCTTAGGATCGTTCGCTTGCAAAAAATAATCTTGGCGCTTCACATAGGTTTGCCTACTTTGCTTTGCGCAAAATACTTTTAGGATTGATTAATCCTACGACGTAAAAAGAAGACATAACTATATATACAAGATTGGGCATAGGATAGGTATAGGAAAAATCGGTCGCGGAAACGACCTACTAATTTTCCCAGAAAAGCCCCGGAATAAAGGGCGCGAAAACCCCAGCGCTGGGGCAAAGGGCTGTCCCGGAACGGACAGGTGCAGGAAGTAAGTAGTTAGTGAAAATTAGAGGTGAATATATGGTGGATGACGTTTGGGATGTGGAAAGACTAGGTGGAAACGTGGCGCAACAATACACAATCTGGCTGCAGTATTATAGCAAGAGTGTCTGGGGAAACGAGCACCTAGCACTTCCGCTGTTCGTGCAAATGCTTGGTATTGTGCTTGGAAAAAGAAATGTTCGGTTGCACTATCAAGGCAGATACAACTATCCGCGCATACACCTTTTCTTTATACAGCAATCTGGTTCGGGAAAGGGCGAGGCAATGAAAACAACTCGCAGCATGCTCCGGCATCTCGGGGCACGCGGAGAGTATATCGCCAAGACAACGGACGCAGCCCTGCTCGGCACAATAAAGCCTCTGCCGGGTGGTGAAATCGAAATAATTGTTGGTCTGCTCGGTAGCGAAGACTATCTTTTCTGGGACGAAGGCTCGATCCTGCTTAAGAGCAGCCCGCACTCTGAAAACCTGCAGGACAACTTGCAGATGGCAACAGACGATGAAGGAATAATAACTAAAGTACTGGCGCTGGGAAAACTTAGCTACCAATCGCACACTGCCATCTGTGCAGGGAGCTACATGGAGTCGCACATAAACACCGCGTTGTTAGAAAAAGGGTTATTCCAGCGAATGCTGCTTGTTTACCGTATCGTCCCGGAGCAGGAGACTATCGACTTTAACGCGCAGAAGGCAGACCTTATTGCTGCCACTCTTGCGGATCGACAAAAGCTTATGCAGGACTTTAAAGAAAAGATTGATGCCATTGACCTAGGGGCACTAAGGAATGATGGCGGCTATCGCGTTGTCGAGTACGATCTGCACGCTGTCCGCAATCTTTGCAAAAAATTGGCTGCGAAAACGCGGGATTCTTTGCGGAATTTTGTAAAGACCGATGCGCGCTGGCAAATAATGCGGACGTTTACAACCAGGAACAGCCAGATTTTTATGATTGCTGGCATGCTGGCTGCCGCAAACGGCAAGGCTGTTGTGGGCCAGGAAGAGCTTGATTTTGGTTTTGGCATGTGGGAGAACCACCTTATTGCCGTAAACAACCTGCTCCTCTACCACAACCGCGCACTCTCCGCGGGCCAAAGCGCAGAGTATTTCCGGGTTATAAGGGACGTTATACTGGGCTGCGGCGGGCAGGTGCCAAAAGGCAAGCTAGTAGAAGCCCTGCGAGTGAAGGGCAAGCTAGACATGGGCGTAAACAACGTCCGCAAGCTGCTCGACGAGTTTGTGGCAGATGGCAAGCTAAAAATTACAGAAGGCAACGAGGATAATGTTAAGCTAGTGTCTCTAGCGGAGGGCAATGGCTAGGGCATTAAAGGCACTAAAACCAGGCTTACTGCTCCTAGTGGGGCGGTATTTCGGTTTTATGCTTTTACCCTGTGCTCCCTAGCGCAAGCGGGCACAATGGGGGTGCTGGGTAAAACCGTTAAACCGTAAAACCGTGCGGGCATAGGCATATTTTTTTCCGAATTTTTCGGAAAGTTGCCCTAGGGCGGCTTGGAAAACAAGCCACAATAACGCCTGCCCCGCGCGAGAAAGGGGCTAGTAAAGGCGGCAGGGAGGCTGGGAGAGCCAGCTACCAACTATAGGAGACTGCCAGTCCGCAGGCGGTAGAGAGCGTATAAGTGGAGGTAGATACCTTGAAAATAGACGAAAACGAGCAGGAGCTTCTAGTATACTTTACAGAAGACGACTGCGCTGTAACAATTCGCGTGGGCAGATCTGCTGCTGTATAAAGGGTATGTCTTGTATCGCGTAGATTCGCATGGGCTTGGGTGCGAAGCAACGTACCACTTTCTTGCACCAATGGGCTGTATCTCTTTCCGCGAGAGCAAAGACAAAACAAAAAACCGAAAAAGCAGGGAGGAAACCATACAAAAAAGCTTGGCGAGGTTCGGGCTAGCATCTAGGAAACCACCACCTAGAGCCGCAAAACAGGCTATAAGACAGCAGTAAGTCTGCTGTCTGGCCAAATGTTCACGCAGGGAAGAGGAAGCTCCCAACCATTCACGGCTTCCTCCTGCCCTGCGCTTTTCCACAGACCACCCGCACTCCGCAGGTGGTCGGAAAAAGAGGTGTATTGTATGCAAGAAGATGAATCGGAAAAAATAGGGGGAGTTTCCCCGGAAGATATAGAGATGCTGGCAGCAGAGGGGCTAAAGCAAATACGGGCTTTTTCAGGCAAGCCGTATGGGCTTGCTGCCGTTGCCGGCATCGACAACGAGCAAAAGTGCGACGCTCTGCGCCAGCTTATGGGGGAATATAAGGCGCAGGGAGTACCCTGCAAGCTCGAGGAGAAAGCCCAGGTAATAGCTCTTTATGTGAGGTTAGAATGACACATGATGAAGGCTAGGGTATGCTAAGACGTCTCTTTTTTTTTGCCTTTTTTTGTCTGTAGTTAGCAGGTTCACATATCTATTCAATTTGAATGCCTTTAATGCTATTGATGTTTACCTCTTTTTTCTTGCCATTATTGTCTGTTCCGAGAAGCACGTCAGTTCCTATTATAGGGAGCTTCCCTCCACTTACCGTCATCTTTTCTTTATCATTAATTACGACTGTGGTGCCATTTAATTTATACATCTCGCCAAGGTCTCCGTTAGATAGGTTAGTCCGTATATCCCAGTTACCACCAACATCGAATAAGAGATTTCCATTTGCGGCGAACCCTTTAAACTGTGCAATCACCGGGCGATATTCTTCTCTATCTTGGGCACGTCCTGTAAATTCATTTGCGTTTTTGTATTCGAGCCCAACACGAGCAGACAATGTTTTGCCACCTGGTTTAGCCATATATACCAAAACAAAATCATTTTCCTTTATCTTTTCTCTTGATATTATTGCCGCTGTCTTGCTGTTTGTCTTTTTTTCTACATCGCTAGTGATAGTAAAAACAACATCAAGTTTACCCTGTTTGTTTGTTACTGTTTGCACAAATGCCTCATATCCAATGTACTTAAGAGGTTCGTTAATTGCATTCTGAATATTCAGAATTGCCTTTGCAGCATCATTCGAATTTAGACCAATCAAATTGCAGCTCATTGTTCCTTTAAACAGATCGACTTTTCCTCTTGCTTCACCAAAATATACGTTTCCATCTAACGCTTTTCGGAGTACTGAGTAACCACCTTGCTCTATAGCATCTGCTTTGGTTTTGTATGAAGCCTTAGGATCCTTTAGGGTTTTCATCATCTGTTCATATTCAGGTTTAAAGACCACTTCAAATTTTGTTTGAAACAAGAACACAAAACCACCTTATTCTAATTATTTACATGATAAATTAAAAAAGGGGCAAGTAAACTTGGGGCGTTCTGCAACAAAAAACCGTCGTTTCGCGTTATGGCTTTGCCCGCCGTAGCCCCCTTAAGTTTAACCGAAAGGCAGCTCCTCGTCGGGGGCTTTCACTTTTTGCCGAATAGCTTCAATATCGAGCCAATCAGCCCATTTTCTTCTTTGCTTTCCTCTGCCTTTTCAGGCGCGGCTTTCCCGTCCAGCACATCCAGAAGTGCGCGAAGCTCCTGCAGGGACTTTTCAAACGTTGCCTTGTCCGCGCCTGCAAGCTCCTCCTTCATTTGCCTTATCTTTTCCGTGCGCTCCCATTCCCTCTTGTCCTGCTCCCCTGTCTTCTCAAGCTCTGATAACCGCTCAGCCAGCCTGCGCGCGGCTTCATCGTGCTTTGCCAGGTAGGCAAGATCTGGCGCGCGTGAATCTGCGGAATATGACATTATGCCAAACAGGAACGCCCTCCTTGCCGCCACTTCCTGCCTGAAGAGCGGCAGGTCCAGCCCCAAATGCCGCAGCAGCTGCTCGCTTTGCCTTGCCATGTCATGCAGCTGCTCCGCGGAGCGCGTTTCAAGCCCGGACTTTTCCAAAAATGCCGCCAGCGCCTCTGCCTCATTGCCGCTTATCTCCGGAAAGCCGATTTTGCCAAGTTCATCTTCCCTCATTTTCCCAAGAAGCCCCGGCATGGGCATGGACTTGAGCGATTGCACATGGCCCTGCCAAATTTTTGAAAGCTGTACGCCAATCTGCACTTTTTCATCATGCCTTTTCACCTTCTCCTCGTCAGCCGCAGGCTCCTTTGCCAGCCATTCCAAATCCGACAGCAAAGCCTCCACGCCGCGCAAGGAGCGCTCAGCCTGCGCCCTTTTCTTCAGAAGCAAGTCATTGATTATCTCAAGCCGCGAGCCCATCTCCAAGAACCCGTAGAATTCCTTGGCTTCGCGCCTGGCCTTGTCCACGCTTTTGGAGCGCAGCAGCTTGATGATGGACACCATCCTTTTCCCGTGCTCAAGCGTGATGTGCTTGTTCTCATATTCCGACACCAGCTGCTGCTCGAAATTCAACATGTCCTTTGCCTTGCGCCGGATTTTCCTTGAGAACTTTATCTTCGCCTCAAAGGCGGCATGCTCCTTTTCGTGCATCTGGCTGCTGACATCCTCTATTTCGTCTATTATGTCCGACAGGTCCGAGCAATCCTTTAGCAGGAAGCTAAAATCGTCCCCTCCCGCGAGCCTGAGCTTTTCCTCAATCAGCCTCTTCTCCTGCACAAGGGAGCGCGCCTCTTTCCCATCTTCGTCCATGGCATTGCCGGGAAGATTCCGGGTGGAAGGATTAAAGGGCTTGCGCGCAGGGCAATGGCGCGCTTCCTGAAAAGTCCGGATAGGCACTTTTTTATACTCCTTCTCTCCCATCAAGGCACTGCAGAGGTGAAATCATGGCAGGTACTGATGTTGGCTTCAATCCAGGGTGGGGCATGCGCATCCGCGTGCTTCTTACCAGCGTGCTTGTATTCGGGCTAGTGGCGGCAGTGATGGGGCTGCTTCTCAACTACCTGGGCTTTGGCGGCTCGGGAAGCATCCTAATGTGGATTTTGGTCTCGTTTGTGATGATAGGCGCGCAGTGGTACTTCGGGCCTGCCATCATCAAGTGGGCTACAGGCGCCAAGACACTTTCGCGCGAGGCTGCGCCCGAGCTTTTCGAGATAGTGCAGAGGCTCACGCAGAAAGCGCGCCTTCCAATGCCCAAGCTCTACATGGTGAACAACCCGACGCCAAACGCATTCGCCTTCGGCAGGACGCAGTCCGACTCCAACATCGCGGTGCATTCAGGGCTGCTTTCCGTGCTCAGCAAGGACGAGGTTGAGGGCGTGCTTGCGCACGAAATCGGGCACATAAACAACCGCGACGTGGCGGTGATGACTTTGGCATCCGTCATTCCCGTCATGCTCTACTACGGCTTCCTCATCTTCGGCAGCGACAGGGAGGGCAGGAGCAGCATCATGACCATACTTGGCGCCTTCGTGGCACAGTTCATAGGCCAGCTCATGGTGATGTGGCTATCGCGCCAGCGCGAATATTTCGCGGACGAGTTCTCCGCGCGCCTCACAGGCAACCCAGTGCCCCTGATGTCTGCGCTTGCGAAAATAACCTACGGGCAAGCGGCAGGCGCGGCAAAGCAGGGAACTGGCAGCATGGCAAGCGCGCTTTACATCGCAGAGCCTTCGGGCAGCAAGATGAGCATCGCAGAAATAGCATCCGCAATAAGAAGCGGCAACGAGGAAGAGCTTGCTTCTGCGATAGAAAAGGAAAAGAAAGGGGGCGCGATGGAGTTTCTCATGACGCATCCGCTCACATCGAAAAGGCTGGAGAGGCTGATGAGGATAAAGAAAGGGCTTGCAGCTTGAAATGGTGATTATTTGGAAAAGATAAGCGACGGGATTTGGGAAATGCCGCGCGAGGGCGCCATGCGGGTTGCAGCGCGCGTGTTCGCAACCGACAAGATGTTCGCCACCATGGGCAAGGACAGGACTTTCGGGCAGCTGCGAAACGTCGCTTCGCTTCCCGGCATAGTAGGCAATGCCTGCCTCATGCCAGACGGGCACGAGGGGTACGGATTCCCCATAGGCGGCGTGGCGGCATTCGACCCTGAGCAGGGCGGCGTGGTGTCCCCCGGGGGGGTGGGCTATGACATCAACTGCGGCGTGAGGCTCATCTCCACGCAGCTTACCTCAAGCGAAGTGCGCGCGAAAATGCGCCAGCTTGTGGATTTGCTTTTCAAGAACGTCCCTTCGGGCGTGGGCTCGAAAGGCAAGCTGCGCGTGAACGAGCGCGAGCTTGACGAGGCACTCACGCGCGGCATTGACTGGGCCATTGATTCGGGCTATGGCACGCGGCAGGACAAGGAAAGGACAGAGGAAGGCGGCAGGATGGAAGGCGCAGACCCGTCCGCGGTCACCGACAAGGCGAAAAAGCGCGGCTTGCCCCAGTTCGGGACAGTAGGCGCAGGAAACCATTTCGTGGAGATACAGGATGTGCAGGAAATAATGCTTCCCGACGTGGCTGAAAAGTTCGGCGTGAAGAAAGGGAATGCGGTTGTGATGCTGCACTGCGGCTCGCGCGGGTTCGGGCACCAGGTGTGCGACGATTCCCTGCGCGACATGCTTGCCGCCTCGCGCAAGTACAACATCCCGCTTCCAGACCCTGAGCTTTGCTGCGCGCCCATAAATTCGCCCGAGGCCGAGAAATACCTCAAGGGCATGCGCTGCGCTGTGAACTACGCATTCTGTAACAGGCACATCATGATGCACTGGGTAAGGGAAACTTTTGACGAGGTGTTCGGCAAGGGCACATCGGAGCAGATGCCCCTTGTCTATGATGTGTGCCACAACATCGCAAAATTCGAGGAGCACACCGTGGACGGGCAGAGGAAAAAGGTGTGTGTGCACAGGAAGGGCGCCACGCGCGCATTCGCGGCGGGCCGAATTGAAGTTCCAGCCATTTACAGGGACATCGGCCAGCCTGTCATCATTCCCGGAAGCATGGGCACGTCCTCCTATCTGCTTGTTGGAAAGCAGGGCGCAATGGAAAACACGTTCGGCTCCTCCTGCCATGGCGCAGGCAGGGCGATGAGCCGCTCGCGCGCAGTCCACACCTGGAAGGGCAATGCGATAGCAGGCGAGCTTGCAAGCAGGGGAATACTTGTGAAGTCCACCGAGTCCGAGCTTCTTGCAGAGGAGGCGCCAGGCGCCTACAAGGACGTTGACGAGGTGGTGCTCTCTGTGAAGGCTGCAGGCATCAGCGACATCGTGGCAAAGCTCCTGCCCATGGGGGTTGTGAAAGGCTGATTCTATGGTAAAAGAAGCGACACTGATGTACGTGGAGAGAGTGAAAAAAATAGCGAAACGGCACACGTACAGGCACGGCAACCGAAAGATAACCATCGCCAAGTTGGACCGACTTTGCTGTGGCGAGGCGAAAAAGAGTTAGCCCTCGGCAAACGGGCCCCACACCACGAGGTATTCTTTTGTTATTGTTGACACGTCGTAGTCAGCATACTTGCCCACGAACCTCTCGCGGAAGCCGTCGACTATTTTTTGCAGCTCCTGCTCGCTTTGCGTGTGCACCTCCACAAGGATGTCGTACTTTCCCATCATCTCGATTGCGAACAGGCACGTGTTTGTGGCGTCGAAGTAGGAGATTATCTGCTTCCTAACTGCAGGGTCCTTAAGCGAGATGTTCACCTGCGCAAAGCGCAGTCCCAGCTTGCTGAAATTGGGCTCGGAAACATAGGCAAGGATGATTTGCTCCTCCTCCAGCTTTCGCATCCTGTAGGCGGCTGCAGTAGGCGAGATGCCGCACTTCTTGGCAAGCTCAAGAAGCTGGATCCTCGCGTTTGAGGAAAGCTCTGCCAATAGCCTGCGCTCCACTGCGTCGGGCGTAAAGTTTCCCAGCTCATACTTGTAATGCCAGTCCCTGCTCTCCTTGCCTGCGAATAGGAACTTTGCATTGAGCCTGTGCGTGGAGAGGAGCACCGTCATGTCCTTTGCCTGCACATAATCGCCGTATCTTGCCATGAATGCCGATAGGAACGCATCCGCGCGCGCCATCTGGGGCACTATTACCAAGAGAAGGCAGTCGTACCTTCCCTCAACAGACGCCAGGTAGGCTACATTGGGCTGCGTGCGCAGGTACTCGAATATCTCGGCCTCCTTTTTCGGCGTGGTGTCCTTGAACTTTATGTAGTGCTTCACGTAGAACCAGCCTAGCTTGGATGTGTTAAAGACGGTGTAGAATCCCTTCAGGTACCCTTCGCGCAGCAGCCTGTTGAGGCGGAAGTTCACCGTCTCCTTGCTCCTCCTGACTTTCCGCGCAAGCTGCGACGCGGAAATGCGCGCGTCCAGGTCCAGCTCGTGCATTATGCGCCTGTCAAGGAGGTCAAGCTCCATCATTTCCGCCATTAGTTGCTTATAACTCAATTTATTTATAAATATTTGCATTTTTGTGCTATTTTTGCTTGCTAATTTTAATATATAAGTTATGCCACACTAAACCACACAAGAACAGGAAAAGAAACAGAATGGAGGTGGATTGGGATGGCAATAATAGTGAAAGGCGAGAGGTTGATTCGTGTGCCTGGAATAGCGAATCCTGAAACATATACACATTCCATAGTTGGCGCGGGCGGATCTAAACAATATTTTCTTGGGCGTCGGAAGGGGATACTTGGAAAGGTTGATGGAACAGCTCTTAGCACGTTCAAGGCGCTTCCTCTGCTTGAGCGGCAAAAACTCATGGGAGATGCACGCGAAGAAAAGAAAAAAGAGCTGTTCGAACTCCTGAATCAGCTTCACGGCAATAATGCTAAGGACGCCGCCTACGAGCTTCTCGAGCTTAGCGCTACTGGGTACAAAATTGACAAGACCCAAGTTGTCTCCAAGCTTTTCGATGCGCTGGATTTGGGATATGCCCGTGACGAGCACGCTCAAGAGGCAATCGGCATTGCGCTTGGCAGCCTGGGCGGGGAAAAGATTCTGCGGAAGCTCACCTACCGCCTCAAAAAGAGCAGGGGGCAGCCAAACATCGGCATAGTGGTGGCTCTTGGGATGATTGACTCTCCAACCGCAACAAATGCTTTGACCAGTTTTATTTATGTTTATGGCAACAAGCCGCACCGCATGTATATCGATAACTGGGTGGCTAGATATATCGGGAATAGCAAAAGCGCCGGAAGCGAGATACCTGCCTTGGCCAAGCTCCTGGTGGAATCGGGCGAATATGACGGGGGCAGCGCGGCAATGGCATTGGAAAGAACAGGCTCAGCGGCTGCAATTGCACCATTGACAAGAGCACTGTTGAGAAAAACAAGCCACGTCCGACACAACATCATATGTGCTCTCCTCAGACTTACTGCTGAAAACCAGGTTACAGACGAGTTGGTGCGCTCAGAATTGACCAAAACTCTGGCCATAATTGTGGAGAGGGATATCGAGCCCGACCATAAGAGATGGGCTGCGCGGATACTTGGAAGGGTTGGGGATGAATCGGTTTTGCCAATATTGGACAATGTGCAGTCCCAATATTTACATTCCCAGTTCGCTTTGAGGTGCATACAGGATATATTCCAAGCCGCGGACGAGGCTGCGAAAGCAATCCGTGCAAGAATAGGTGCCATACAGACAGTGGACAAAGCGGCCGAGATATCCAAGAGTTAGGAGTGCGCCAAATGCATAAGCCTCAGCGTAAACTTTGGAAAAATGGAAAAAATTGGAGGTTGATTGGGATGTTGACTATGAACCAAGTGAAAAAGATTGAGGGTTTGCAAACCTTGGGCTACAAGATGCCCACTCTATATCAGATATCCGGCAATAAAGGCTGGGTCCAGGCAGTTGAGTTTGCAAATAAAAACAGGCTTGTCATTTTGCCCGCACATGAAATACGCGCCCTTAAGGAAGGGCATAGTGGAATAAGCGGGCTAAATGAAATGTTCCCTTTGGGGACAGGAACCCTAATCGCAACCACACTCGGCCCGCTTGGTGGGGTTGACGAGATAGTCAAGTCAACTACAAATGGGACAAAAGTGGTTTTTCAGATTCCTCCCATTGGAAAAGTGGATAAAAAAGAAGGCATCGATTACGCGCGCGTTGAACAGACCTTCTGGGCCCACCAAGGCTTTGCGCGCGATGGGAAGCTAACAATAGAGCCAATCATCAATGATTCTACAATTACTGTTAAGATCCACAAAAAAAGCCTGAGGACTAGATTCGTTGCGAGTCGGCAGAACTTTTGGGCTGACATCCAGGGCCATATATGGGGCGCAGGAAACTTTGGTGAAATCAGATTTGTAGAGGGGGGTTCTGGTATTAGTAATCCAATCTGGAGCACAAACCAGGATATCGACGGCATGACTTTCCTGGCAACCGAACCAAAGGACAATGCGCTATTGAGGTTCCACTTGGATCTTCGGTATGAATACGAAGTTTTGGACTATAAGCTTATCAAAATTGACAACCCGGAAACAAACTTCCCGCCAACGCACAATCTCTGCGATGCCCCGAGTGATTTCTACATTCAAAGATACAACAGGGAGTTTGCTGCGCGCCAAGAAGCCAAAAGACCATTATACCAAGCCATTGCTGGCTTGGCAAAGACGTTTGAAAAGAGATATGCAAAGATAATGGAGAATAAGGAGCTGGAGCAGCTTGGCAAGGAGGAGCAGTGATGCCCATGTCAAGCAATACTTTAGACTCAAAGCTCGATTCGTCCTGGAGGAGCGCATGCAGGATAATCTTCGGCAGGGAAATCGGCCCGCTTGCAAAGTACCAGGCATGGCTAGGCGCAAGCCTTCCGCGCGGGGCAAGGCGCAAGTCTCACCTTTCGGGAAAGGATGTGGCAGTGGCATTCGACGCTTTCCCCTCAAGCGCGCGGTTCGTGTCTTCTGAAGAGCTGCAGCTGAACAGGGGCTATGGCGTGTCAGTGAATGACATGAAGGACGTGGATTCGCTGCTTGGCGCGCTTTCGGAAAAATGCGAGTATGCTGGCAATCGGCACCTTGGCAACAGCGCGTTTGTGGAGTCATCCGACATTGTGCTGGATTCCCAGTACGTGCGCAACTCCACCAATGTGGAAGAATCGCAGTACGTCGATTCCTCATTCATGATACGCAAGGGCAGCAAGCACATATTCGGCTGCGGCGCGCTTGGCAACGGAGAATTCCTTATCCGCGTCACAGACTCCTATGGGCAGAAGCGGAGCCTTGAAAGCTCCATGGTGGGAACGTCAAGCGACTGCTATTTCTGCCACAATGTGCTGGGAAGCCGGGAGATGATGTTTTCCTTCGGGCAGAGGAACAAGAGCTACTGCATAGGCAACACGCAGCTTCCAAAGGAAAAGTACCTGGAGCTCAAGAGAAAAATACTTGCAGAGGTTGCGGACATTCTGGAAAAGGAGGGAAGCTTCCCCTCTTTAGGCGAGCTTGTGCCGAATGTGAAGCCGCGCGCTGCTTCTCTTGCTCTTGCGCCTGAAAAGCAGGTGCAGAATATGGCGCCCATTGAGAAGGGATTTGCCACGACCTACAATATCCTGCTCAAGCGCCTGCCTGGAAGCATAAAGGATTACGAGGGCTGGCTATCTGCGCGCACAATTGGCGTGCATGAGGTTGTCACTTCTTTTGGCTCAATCACGCATGTTCCGGACAGCATGCCGGTCCTCAAGGATTTTCCAAGGCAAAGGCTGGTGACTGCGCGCGAATCGTTTGAGCTTGCAAAGCTGCAGATGCCGCAGGCGAGCATGACTGGCTTGGAAGGAGTGCTTGGCGCACTGGGAGATATGGCATATTTCACAAACGAGCTTAGCGACGGGCAGAACTCAAATCTCATTGCCTGCCCGCATGCATACAATGTGGTGAATGCGTACAAGGGCTATGACGGCGTGTATGCGGAGAATGTGGCGCTTTCCTCCATGGCGCTCAATTCCAAGTATGCCTACGGCTGCCACCGCGTGCTTGAGTCGCAGTTCTCGCTCAAGTGCTACAATTCCCAGTACCTCAACAGGTGCATGGAGCTTGACTCATGCAACAGGTGCGCTGACTCGTACTTTTGCCACAATTCCGAAGCCCTGAGCGAGTGCATGTTCTGCTTCAACATGAAGGGAGCAAGGCACACGATTGGGAATACTGCGCTCCCAAAAGAGCAGTACGCGCAGGTGAAAGGCGCGCTTGTGGGGCAGATTGCCGACGAGCTTGGGAAAAGCAAGGGGCTGCGCTTGAGCGTGTTTGGAATCGCGGGAAAGGGCTAGCCGCCTCAGTAAAGATACCCTGCAAGGAAAAGCGGGATGCTTTTTCCGGTGAATTCGCCGCCCTCCTTCATGATGAAATCGGGCATCTGGTAAGCGCCCTTGCCAGCGCCGCCCACCTCGACGCTTTTGCCATCAAGCATGAAGTCAGGTGTCTTCTGCCCGCGCGCCCCCTGGAGGTAGCATGTTTCTGGATAGGCGTGGTTCACGAAAAATTCCTCGCGGAGTGCGCCGATGTCAGGCTGCGAAAGAAGCGAGTCGCAGAAAAAGCTCCTGAAGGGGAATGCAAGGTAGAGCTTGGGCTCCTTCCTGACAGAGCTTTTCCCGCAGGGCAGCGTGCGCAGCACCATGCCCAGCCTTTCAAGGTCAGAAAGCACGCGCATCACGGTCGGCTTTGACACCGAGACTTTGGAGGCAAGCGAGGAATAGGAAAGCTCTCCTGCCGGGGAGAGCGCGATGAAGTGGAGCATCCTCTTAGCGTCCTCTATTGATGCCGCACCAATTTCCCTTGTGCGGGCAAGGTCGGACTGCAGTATCTTTTCAACAGTGTTCTCAAGGGACTTGTGGAAATAGGCTTTTTCCTGCGCAGGGTAGGCTGTGCCGCCGAATGCGAAATAATCCCCAAGGAATGCTGATGCCTTGGTGTTCTCAAGGTAGGCACGCTCCCTCTTTTTTGGGTCGAAAAGCTGCCTTGGCGCAAGCGGCTGCGCTTCCGGGAAGCCGCGCTTTATAGTCAGATGCTCCCGAAAGGAAAGCGGCAACATCTTGTAGACAAGCGCGCGCCTGGACAGGTCCGCGCCCTTGCCTATCTCAAGCGCGGATGAGCCTGAGAAGAATATCCTTGCCAGCCCTTCATCATAGGCGGTCTTGAGCGCAGACTGCCATTCATCCGAATAGTGTATCTCATCTATGAACAGGCTTTTGTACCCGCGCGCGGCGCAGAAGCGGATTGTTTCGTACAAATCCTCTCCTTTGAGATAGGCCGAGTCGGCTGACAGGTAAAGCGAATCCTTGGCTTCTGATGCAAGCTGCAGCAGAAGCACGGACTTGCCGATGCCGCGCAATCCGCACACGCCGGCAAAGTATTCCTTCGGCACCCCTGCAAGCGTCCTGTAAAGGTAGCGCCTGTGCGGGAATGCCGCGGCCGCCATGATGCGTGCGCGGCTGTCCTCCAAGATGCGGGAAAATATGCGCTCTTCCATAGCTATGGTTTCTATAGATAAATATATAAATGTTTGTGTATTTTGTAAAATCAAAGTTACAAAATGCATGCATTTTGTAAAATACAAGTTTGATTGCTGCAAGAGCCCGAAGCCAATGGGGCGGTGAGGGGCTAGCCCTTCCTGCCAAGCACATCATAGATGTCAAATGCAACTTTCCCGCTTGCCTCAAGCTGGCGCACCATCTCTGCGCAGAGTTTCGCGCGGAATTCGAAGTATTTTTCCTTTCCCACTTCCACATTGCCGATTGCATGGCGCTTGCTTTTCACATTGAAGCAGAAGAGGCAGTTCTGCAGGTTCTCCACGTTGTGGCAGAACATAGAGTCCGAGCAGTTGTTCGCCGAGTCCATCTCGAAGCAGCGCTGGACGTTCCAGCAATTGTAAAGATGGATGGAGAATTTCGGCGCCTTGCAGCGGTGCAGGCCGAACGAGCCTTCCGCTTCCATTATGGAAAGTGCGTAGGCGCAGTTTTTAGAGGTGAAAGGGTCGAACGCATGCTTCACGTTGAGGCAGTCTATGTAGCCGAACGAATCCTCCACTCCTATATTGTTGCCCTGCGAGTAAGTGGGCACGAAATAGGCGCCTGCTGCAACCGCCTGTCTTATGCCTGATAGGGACACCCCTTCCGCGCTTTTGAGAAGAGGCTGGCTTGCCTTTGCCTCGTCTTCAAGCGACGCCACCTTTGTCTGCGGCATTTTCCTGAAGAATCCGTAATCAGGAAGGTATGCCTCGCCCGTGCCAAAGCAGGATTTCACGCGCCTGCCGCGAGGCACCCGCTGCGAGAGCCACTTCTCGTATTTTGCGATTGGGGAGAGGGGCTTGCCGAAAAGAAGCCGGGTGGCATTTGAGAATGCCTCTTCAAGCTTATCAGCCATCTCAAGCGCCTCCCGCCGCCTCGAATATAGAGGGGAATCTCTTTTTTGCCTCAAGTTCCTGCGCTATTTCGGAAAGCAGCTTCTTCTTGAGCTCAATGTATTTCTCCTTGGGGAGCTGCAGGTTGCCTATTGCGCACCTCGCCGAGTTCTGGTTGAAGCAGAACATGGCGTCAAACGAGTTCTTGCAGTTGAAGCACGAGTAAAGGTCTGATGACTTCACGCAAAGGTAGGCGTCAAAGCAGCGCGTGGAATAGAAGAACACCTGGGAATGGATGGAAAAGCCCACCTCGCCGCCGAGCTGGCAGCCATAGGTGTTCTCGCTCTGCCTTATCCCGTTGCAGTAGGCAACGTGCTTTGACTCGATAACATTCTGGGAGGAAAGCACGTACATAGAGTCCTGGCACATGTCTGATTCCAGAACATCCATCGACCTTCCAAGGTTCTTGTTGCCGCAGTATGCCATTTTCTCAGAGAGAGCAGCAAGCGCCGAGTCCACATCCTTAATATCATTGATGGAAAGCGCGCCGGCCGCTGAAGGCGCGGATGCTTCGGATACGTCGACGAAGCGCGCGCTCTTAGCATAATGCGGGCGGGAAAGATGGATTGGCTTGCCTGAAAGCGCGGACGTGGCAAGCGATGGCTGGTCGACCATGTCAAGAAGATAGTTCTTGTAGCCTGAAAGCTCGCCTATCTCCTGCCCGAACAGCACGCGGCAGGTGGATTTGAAGGAATCTGAAAGTCCCATGCTTTCGCTATGGCATATGTTATATATAAAAATTCTTAGCAGATTTTTTCTCAAAAAGCCAAATGCTTATAAATATTTGATTGAAAATGAGATTATGCTCACGCTTGACCGCAAGGACAGGGAAATACTTTACCAGCTTGACCTGGATGCGCGGCAGCCGAACTCGAGGATTGCGAAGAAGGTGAGGCTGAGCAAGGAAGTGGTGGGCTACAGGATTGCAAGGATGGAGCGCGAGGGGATAATTCAGGGCTATTATGCGCTTGTGGATATCACAAAACTAGGTTATCTGAACGGCAGGGTTTTCATAAAGCTGAAGGGCGCGTCGCCTGCAGACGAGCTTGCCATGGTGGAGGAGTTTGCGCGCGAACCCCGCTCCTGGTGGGTGAATTCCATATCGGGCTCATTTGCCGACATGGGCATTGCCTACTGGGTGAAGGACGTTGCGGACTTCCATGCTGTGAAGGAGGAACTGCTGAACAAGTACCGGGGCAAAATCGAAAGCTACCGGGAATCGTTCTACTCCGGCTTCCACGTATGGAGACGGAATTACCTTTCTGCGCGCGAGGAAGCGCCGAAGTACGACCTGATTGCAGGAAGCAGCAGGCCGGTGGAGTTTGACGAGGAGGACGTGTGGCTTCTTTCCGCGCTTTCAGGCAACGCGCGCATGCCCCTTGTGGAGCTTGCCAAAGCAGCGGGGCTGTCCGTGAACACTGCAAAATACCGGCTCAAGAGGCTGGAAAAGGAAAAAGTGCTTCTTGGCTTCCGTCCGAAGATTGGGATGGAAAAAATAGGCGTTTACTGGTACAAGGTCGAGTTCCAGCTCGAAGACAATTCGAAAAAGAAGGCGATGCTGGCTTACTTTGGCGCGCACAAGAACATATTATACGCTTACGAAAGCATTGGCGGCGGCACCGAGCTTGAGATGGAGATGGAAGTGGAGAGCCACGAGGAGTTCCGCAAGGTAATAGACGGCTTCCGCACGAAATTTGCGCCTGCGATTCGGACGTACAGCTATTACATGTGGTCTGCGGAGCACAAGATAGTCTATTTCCCGTCAGCGGAGTTTTTCGGGATGGGAAGCAGGCGGCAAAAGAAGGTTAATAAAGAATGAATCGGGTAGATTATCATGAATGCGACCAACAGCAAAGCTGGTGGGCTCTCGAGCCAGATCTCGAAATCAACCAGTTCCATGGAAAAATGCGAAAAGGAAATTTCCTCCCTCTCGCGCGAGTCGCGCGGGCTTAGGCGCGCGCTTCTGTCTGCAGCAAAAGCCTCATCAGGGTTTTCACGCTCAATGGACAACCTAGAGGACCAGCTCGGCAGGGCTCAGGCGCGGCTTGCGCGCGCAGGCACTGACCTTGAGCTCAATGAAACCGCGGTGATGGCGAAAAAAATACTGGACGAGCTTGGCACGCTTGCCCCGCTGGCAACAGGCGCTGCAGTGGCAGGCGAGGGCATCTATGTAGCGCGCGAATTTAGGGAGCTTCGCTCCCTCCTGGGGAAAATGCAGGCAACGCTGAATGAAATGGCAAAGCGCTCAAGAAAAACCCGCCTGGCCCCTGGCAAAATCGCCCTGCTTTCATTTTCAAACTCTGCCAAGCTCTGCAAATCCAAGCTCTCACGATTGGGCAAGCTGCTCACAACAAAGGACAGCCGCGCGCATGCTCGGCTTTTCGAGGCGAAAAGCGAGGCGCATGAGCTGCTTTCCGGAGTGGACGAGACGCTGCTTCTAATGACTCGCTCACGGCTCAAGGGGAAGATACGCGCATCAAAAGCGGAAATACTTTCCTTCATGCGCCGCAATGGCAGCGGCAGGATCTTCCTTGACCACAAGCATCTCACGTTCCGCTCAGGCAAGGACTCGATTTCACTTCCGTTTTCCCAGGTGACGCGCTTCTGCATGGAGGACATGGTGCCAATGGACAGGCTCCTTGACAACGTGGGGAAGAGCGCGGTCGTGATAGGGAGCTTCGAGGGGCACAATGGCGGGGCAAGGATAAGCATCGGCGAGCGTGCAGTGGTGGGGAACACCATAGTGTACCGCGAGAAAACGTTTTTGGTGGAATAGGCGCGCAATCAGGAAATATCCCGCCCGCGCAAGCCAACCGGCGCCTTTTCCATGTTCTTCTCCTTTCCGAGAAGCTTGGCGAAAAAGCCGCCAATTTCCCCGCCTGCCCGCATTCCCAAGCCGATAAAAAGCAGCGCCAAGCCTCCTGCCAGCCAATATCCAAAATTGACAATTCTCTTGGTAAGCGCGGCATTAAACCCATCTGGAGTTGAGAAGTCCTCGCACTCGCCGGCTTCAGCGCCATCGGCAGTGCAATTTTGCTGCTGGGAGGCGGATGGCAAGCCAGCCGACTGCCCTGCAGAGCTTGTCACGCCGCCAGTCACTTGTTGGATGCCAGCCGCCAGCATCACAAACGCATAGAACATTACGAGCATCCCCGCTATCTGGAAGAGATAGCCAATAAGCTGGAATGCCGACGCCATATTTTGCCTGCCACGGCAAGCTTATTATAGGTTTTGGGGCACATACGAGAGTGCAGTGGAATCGCGATTCCACTTATCCAAAAGTCTGTCCGCAGACTTTTAGATGCCTGATATGTGCGGTTCGTCCAGGCGCTCGCGCGCCGGACCCCTGATTTAATCAGGTGAGTCACGCGAATGGGCATCAGTGAGAACAACCAAGAGGACGGTGAAAAAATGGGAATGTACAAGTACATCACGGAGACTTTTGAGAAGGAATACCACGAGCGGAGCATGATACTGCGCAAGAGAATCACCGAATGGAGGAAGCAGGGGACGGTGTCACGCATTGAAAGGCCCACCAACCTCTCCCGCGCCCGCTCGCTCGGATACAAGGCAAAGGAAGGCATCTACATGGCGCGCGTCGCCGTGGGAAGGGGCTCGCGCAAGAGGCCGCACCCATGGGGCGGCAGGAAGCCTGCAAAAAATGTCGCTTATCTCTCGCCTGGGAAGTCGCTCCAGCGCCAGGGGGAGGAAAAGGTCGCCCGCGTCTTTCGGAACCTTGAAGTGGTGAACTCCTACTGGGTGGGCCAGGACGGCATGAAGAAATATTTCGAGGTAATACTTGCGGACAAGAAGCTCCTTCAGAACGCGAAGGGCAGGGCTTTCCGCGGGCTGACCTCTGCCGGCAAGAAGGGAAGAAGGTAAGCCATGGTCGACATCGTGCTTTTCCAGGGGCTGGAAACAAGCGCAGCCGAAGGCAAGATTTTTTCAGGCTCGCTTTCAAATTTTTTTTCTGCGCCAGACGCCAGGGCCGCAAAGCCCCTCTGCAGGAAGAAGGGCATATTGCTCCACGTCAGCTCATGCGAGATTGACGAGGGCGATTTGCTTGAGCTTGCGCGCGCAGGCGGCGCGCTTGTCTTTTCCCTATCGGACATCCTGTCCGAGTCGGGCTTCCGCCGCGCAATATTGCTCTCCAAGATGAGGCTGGCCCTCGCCGCCTGCCGCAAGCGCGGCACAAGTTTCGTTTTTGCCACCCTTGCAAAGGACGCAAATGAATTGCGCAGCGCACGCGAGATTTCCGCGTTTGCAGCCGTGCTTGGCATGTCCGACGTTGAAAGGAAGGGCGCGGAGAAAAAACTGCTTAGCCTCACAGGGGGCAAGGTGGGAAAATGAAGCCGACAGAGCGCTTCAAGCGCCGCTACATATCGTTTTCACTTTCCCTCTCGGACAAGCCCCCGGCTTATAACGAGGCAAAGGAAATCGTGCACTCCCACTTCCTCTCGTTTTTCGGCGAGAGCGGCGTATCCTCGCTCGCCTTCAAGCTGGTGAAATACGATGCCATTTCCGGCAGGGGCATCCTCCGCTGCGAGCGCTCGCGCACCGACGAGGCAATTTTTTGCATGGCATGCCTGGCTGGATGGAAGGGCGCGATTGCAAGGATCAAGCCATTGTCAACAAGCGGCACGATAAAGAGGCTGTAGGAACTCTGCCCATCTCAGTCAATTCTTTTGTTCATAGGCTTCTATGGCTTTGAGGAGTGCGCCTGCCGGGTCTTTTTTATCCTTGATAATGTCAAATAAACCAAGAAGTCTGCCGCTCTGGTCATAGATGCCGACCTTTTCATAGCCAATCTGTGCTTTATGAAACATGTCTTCCAGCGGTGAAACTGCAGTGGTCTTGACGAATGCAATGCCAAGCTGAACAAGCCGCGGGTCATTGCGCATTTTGTCTACTGCTTCCTTTGCAGCCACGCAAGGGGTGCATGTCGGTGAGCCGTCTGTCACAACAACGTATTTGTTTTCACTCAGTAATTTTTGGAAGTCCTTCAGTGTCAGCACTTCGTATAAATAACTGTCATGTATCGAAAGCGAATACTGCTTGCCTTCGGAATCAGTCAGCTCGCCGCTGTAATATTTTTCCCCCCGGATGTCGCTTTTCGCGAATTTTAGCCCGTGTTCTTTCGCTTTCTCGATAAGCGACCGCTCGTAGCCCTGCTTGTCATCTCTGTCGTATTCAATTTGGAATAATCGCTTATCCTCTCTGACCGGGCATGTTTTTTCCTGCTGCTGCGGCTTTGCAGGCAGGCTTATCGTTGGTACAGTGAAGCCCAAGATAGACGAATTCAGCTTTTCAATCTGCTCATCAGATAAATCAGGGGCGGCCTGCCTGGTTTTGGTTGCCGATGCCATTTTCTCACCAAGAGTTATTTTTGCGGATGGATGCTTAAAAATGGTGTACTGGTTGCATGGTCGCGCCTTTGATGTCACTTGCAGTCGCGCGCTAATCCTTCTTTTCCCCGCCAAGCTTGGGGAAGAATTTCCTCCTCGCCTCGGGCGACGGCTTTTTCTCGCCGGTGCGCTCTTCCGAGAGCGGCTCCACGGTGCCAATCTCACCCTCCTCCTCTTCCATCATCCTCCTTTCCTTCAAGTCGAACTTCTCCATTGCCTTCTTCCGCGCCAGCTCCTCCTCCGGCCCGCCTGCCTCCCTGGCGCGCAGTTTCTCCAAGGGCAGCACGGTGATTGGCTTTGGCTTCTGCCTCACGCCAAGCGCAAGCGCCACTCTTTCCAAAATCATGCCGATCATTGACGGCGAGCCGCCGCTGCTCCCGCTTTCGAGGGAAAAGCAGCTCGAGCAAAGCCTCCTCCCCTGGATGGAATAAAGCGTGTCCGTGCTCCTGCCGCACCGCTCGCAGGTTCCCGAGGCATTCCTTTCCTCTTTGCCCGTGCCCTTCCCTTCTGCAGCCTTGCCCCTCTTTTCCTCATCCTGCATGTCCATGATGCAGTATGAGCAGTAGAGGCGCGAATTGAACATGCGAAGCTCATGGGACGGCAGGTACATCCCGCAGCGCTGGCACGGGACGTTTGCAGCCGCGCCTGCCCCTCCAGCGCCTGCGGCTTCGCAGTTCTGGCAAATCATGTCGCCGCCGGCGTCAAAGTCGCCGATGGACCCCCCGCATTTTATGCAGCTTGTCATGCCAAACGTTCGCACGCGGTGTATTTATTGGTTTGCAGCCTGTGCAGTTTTCCCATGAAAATCCTGTTCCGCCTGAAACGCAAATAAATCAGCTATAATGAGCCTGATTGCGCTTAAATCAGCCATTAGCTTGCCTTTTTCAAAAAAATCAAGGATAGAATTGCCATTTCATGCCAAAAAGCCTATTGCCATGCCTAATTGAATAAAAGAAGCTATTAAGGCTCTTTTTCTGAAAAAGAGCGCTATAAATGCCTACTTTTGAGCCAAAAGCGATTATAAATGCACTTTTTCCTGCAAGGCTGCAAACGTTTATAAGGGATAACCCGCACGGAAATAGCACGTTTCCCTAGCATGGGAACGGGAGGAAAAGAAACAAATGTTCGGGCCGCACTTGACAATGGATATGTACGGATGCAACAAGAAGAAGCTTAAGGATGTCAGTTTTGTCTTCAATTTTTTGGATGAGCTGCCTTCAATGATTGGCATGACCAAGATAATGCCGCCCTATACGTTCTCATACTCAGGCCTCAAGCCCGAGGACTGGGGCGTATCGGGGATTGTGCTGATAGCCGAATCCCACATCAGCATGCACACCTTCCCGGAGAAGAACTATGTCTCGCTTGACATCTTCTCCTGCAAGGACTTCGATGTCGAGGCGGCGGCGGACATCATAGCCTCCAGGTTCGAGGCAAAGACATACGAGAAGAACTTCTTCATGCGCGGAAGGCACTTCCCGAAAGACGTGGTGAGGAACCGCCAGATAATCGAGCTTGAACGCGGGCGGGAGTCAAGCAGGGCAAAATCAGGCGAATAGGATTTTGCCTGAATCATGCAGCAGCCTGTTCCGGGCGCGAAGGCGGGCGAATAGTTTTTTCTGGTTTTTGGCTGTCGATTAGCGGGAACAGGCATTTTTTCCTCCCGCCTAGCGGGGCACCGGAGCATTTCTTCCCGTGCCTGCGCATTCAGCTGGGGCAGTCGCTTTGGCAAGTCGTGACTGCCGCGCGGAAGCGGCTCATCACCTGCGCGCCGTAGTCATTGCCTGGCGGTGCCAAATCCGGCGTATTTCTCGAGCGCAGGTAGTCTATGTAATGCTGGTAGCAGGTGCCCGAAGTGCTGCCGGAGCAGCAGTCCCCGTCCCTGTCGCGCTGGCTTAGGAAATCATTGAGCACTGCCCAATCAGCGCCGAAATACCTGTTCGAGGCAAGGTAATATGCAGCCCATCCCTTCTCGTCCGCATTCAGCCCTCCAACGCATTTCCCCCCCTCTTGCGCGGACTTGATGGCATCCCAATTCTTCGTGATGTAATCCACTGCCCCATAATCCGAGCCCCGGAGGTAAAAGCCGAACTTGTTTGCGCCGCAGCACGCGCTCATGCCTGGGTCGAATGGGTTGTACTTTTCGCCGCCGCAGCTTGCTATTGTCCATGGCATGTTTTTCGGATTGTTTACCGGGTCAGGAACAATCACTTTTCCATATGGGTTGGAATCTGTGTATGCCTTGCCCGGGTAATCAATGCACTGCGCAAGCCCGTATGCGCAGGGCTTCTGGTTGGGGCCAGTGCACTTGTCCTTCTGGCATTTCGGGTCGTTCTTCATCCCTGCAAGGTCGCATATTTGGGCCATGGTGTAATCCTTGGGATTGCAGGCATCGTTGTGCGTCCCGTCAGGCTTTGTTATGTCCACGCATTGGGAAATCGCGTAAGGGTCAAATTTGCTCTCCTGCTCCACTATGGCGCGGAAGTATGTTGCGCTCACATCCCAGTTGTCCGCGTACTCGTCCATTATCGGGTAAAGCGTGCAGTGCTCCTGGTTGTCAAAGCCATTATTGGTGTTGTCATATGTCAGCGGCTTTTTCATGGAAGTGTTCTCCGGGCATGCCTCCCCGCACCCTAGGTTCCTTATCTTCTTCGCCGCTTCCACTTCGCCCGCCATCAGCCCCTGCTCGCTTGCAATCTCGGCACCGCTGTGCATGAGCGCCTGGCTGTTCTGGAGGTCAGGCGAGTCGCAAAGCATGCCGCCCTGGCCGTTCCTGGAGAAGATGAGGGGCTTCCGCTCTTCGCTTCTCACGTTGACCTCCTGGCACATGTCCGACCAGGTGTTGAGCTCCGGATGTTTCTGGCTGCCGTTCTGGAACCGCATGCCAAAATCGCAGCCCTGCAAGGCGTTGCACGGGATGGGCCCGCTCCTGTCTATGAACTCGTACTGGCTCATGCCAAGCACCCCGGCGCTTGCAAGGTCGCCTGTGCGCGCGAGCAGCTCCTTGTAAAAGAGGCTCACCTTTGCGCTGTCCCACTCGCATCCGCCCGTGCTCTCGTTGCCGATGCTCGAGTTCCCCTCGCTTGCGCCGACATAGAGCCAGATGGTGGGCTTGCTGTATTTCGAAAGTATGTAATGCGAAAAGTTCACGTTCTCATAAATTATCCTGTCCATGTCGCAGTGCGGATAGTCGTTCGTGCGGAAGCCGAAGCCGACCGCATCCACCTTGTCCAGGAACGTGCTGTCGATATTCCCAGGCATGCCGAATATGCTATAAAGGGCAGTGTAGTCGGAAGGCTTGAGCGCAAGCACCTTGAGGCATTTCTTGCAGGTTTGGAGCGCCTCAATCTGCGCCTTCACCTTCCCCACCGCATCGGCATCCGTGCCGTCCCAGCCCGCTTCCGTGGTCAGTATGGCTGGCCCCACGTCGGCGGCATTGAATGCCTTCGCGATGTCCGCCGTCCTCGTGACGTCTATGTCCTCCCCGTTGGTGTAGTAGATGTAAAGAGGGAGCATGCTCCTTCCAAGCCAGCAATACGCGCGGTCTGCCGTGGGAATGAGCGGCGGCTTGCCTTCCTTGCCCCTCATCCACTTGGTGGCGAGCTGCAGCGTGTAGTTGCAGAACAGGTTGGCATTTCCGCCGGAGACGAACGACTGCCCGCTTCCCAGCATGAATGAGCGCATCTCGGTGTCATTTTTCTTGTCCAAAAAGTGCGCGTAGTCGTCCTGGTTGCAGTGGTAGGCGCCGCACGTCCCGTTCACCAGCGTGTCGTCATAATAGGATGACAGCATTCCTGCCAGTCCGCTGTTGTTCTTGCATGTCATGCAATAGCACGGCTTGCCGTCATCAAGCTCCTTGCAGATGAGGCTAGTCCTGCTGTTCTCGTACTTCGGCACCACAAGCGCCTTCTGCGTGAACTTGTCGTCTATTTTTATGGCATCCCCTTTCTGGTCCACTAGCGCGCACCCGGGCAGCGCCAAAAGCGCCGCGGCAAGGATGAGCGCAAATGCGCAGAATGGAATTTTTGCCATGCCATCTCCCTCTCCCGTCTCCCTGGCGGTCAGCCCATCTTTCCGCCGCTGACACCCGGGATATATTCCTTCATTGCCCTCTTCTTGACCTTCTGCACGCCCGCCGCAGCCCCGAACTTTGCGCCGTAAATCAAGTCCCTGAAAAAGCTGTTGCTTTTCTCGCCCTCATGCACTATGGATTTTGACAGCATCCCGTATATCAGGTGGCGGTTGTCTCCGTCGAGCGTTTCGCGCGGCGGAAGCTCCCCTCTCCTGCGCCTCATGTAATCCCGGACCGAGTTCGCCCCCGGGATTGCGGACAGCGCAAAGTGGGTCCAGTCAGGCTCGCGGAAGGTGGAGCCGTAATCCTCCAGCCCTGGCGTATGGGACAGCGCAGTCTTATACATCATCCTTCCCAGCCCGAACCAAACCGGGTTGATGTAGGAAAGCTGGGGGGAGTTTATCATGGAATAGCCTATCTCCTTGCTTTGCATCTTCATGAGGTGCATAAGCACCGGCACGTCGTTCCTGTATGCCTCCGCCACAGCATCCTGCTTTGTGGTGAACTGGTCTGAAAACGTTATCCTCCCGCTGTCCGAATCATAGCCTGCCTGCCAGTAGTGCTTCATTGCCCCCAGCCGCGTCCCATCGCCCGCCTTCTCGACCTCGCGCGCCACCTGCGGGAAGGTATGCACCTCCCCCCTGCCTATGGGCGATGCCTGGTACATGCCCGGGATGGTTGGCACGAAGACATTGCTGTGGAACATTATATACATGTCCAGGAACCTGTTCCTCGAGCCGTCCTCCTGTATGTCGCTTCCGGAGAAGACCTGGCGCACATATGCGCCCCTCCTGTCCTTGAGGTTTGCCACCTTGCCAATCGCATCGGATATCCCCTGCTTGTACCTTTCCTCCTCGTCAGAGTCCATCCTGGCTTTCGCGGAGTTCATCAGGTCCCGCGCCTCCACCAGGCTCATGCTCTCCCCGCCAACATCAACAACGACGTCCTTCCCCCGCCTGTCCACATAGTCCTCGAATCTCATTATCTGGTCAATGTACCTCTGCTGGCTGGCTATCCTGAAACCAGCGTTGTAATAGTGCTCGCTTTCCATCCCGAACTTGTCAAGCTGCCTGCGCAGCCAGCTCCTCCTCTCCTGGTCCTCTCCGGGCGTGTCATACCTTTCCACATTGCCAAGCGACTGGTATGATGCAAGCATGGTGCCTGCGCCGCTGAAATTTATCGCGGCCTGCCAGCGCGACCTGAAGTAGTCCGAATACGTCCTGGACTGGAATGGCATTATCCACAGGAGCGCCTTGAAATAGTCCTTGGTCGTCCTCCCTTCATAGCTTGGCGCGTACATCATGTCGCTTTTCACCGGGGCGGGATAGCCCGAGGTGTAGCGGGAGAAAAAGCTCATCCTGTCGTTCCACCATTTGTGCACGGTGTAGACCAGGTCGGTGTGGAAGCGCATCTGCTGCTCCCAAAGCGAGTTTGTCGCCCAGAAGCGCGCGCGCTCGTACACGTTCTGCCCGGTGTGGTATCCCACATAGTACGAGTGCTCCCATCCTGGTGCGCTTGCGCCTATCGCCACGCGCGGGTCACGCATCACGCTTGACTCTGTTATCTGGTAGAACGCATCCTGCGTGCCCTGCACATATTTGCTGTCAAACAGCCTGCCTGCAAGCCCGAGGTTCCAAATAGTCCTCTGGGTCTCGTAAGTGAACATGTGCGTGCTCCCGGTCCAGCCCAGCATGTCCCGGTTGAGCCCCATGTACTCTTTTTTTGCCGAATCGTATTCCTTCCCAATCCGCTCGTTCCTTGCCGAAATCTCCTTGCTGAGCTTGTTATAATCATTATCGTTAATCTCGCCCTTCTGATGCAGTTTTTCCAGCGCGCGGCCCTCCAGCCTTGCATTGTAAAAATTGCTCTCGGCCACGCCTATCTCCCCCACTATGTTGGAGGCAATCCTTCCGCGGAAATTGTACCACCATGCCTTTGCGCTGTCCGCAAAAGTGCCGTCGCCCTTTGCAAGCCCTTTCATCTCCTCCTTCAGGCTGTTGCGGACATCTTCGCTTGCGCTCACAGACGGCAGGTGGGCATACTTCCTGTTATCAGGGTCGTATATCCTGTCCAGCCTCTCTTGGTCATACTTGAAGCGCTTGTCGCCGTCCACCCAGTTGTCCTCGCCGCTCTTGATGGTGGCGCTGAGCCTGTCCAGCGTCTGGCGCACCTGGTACTGCGCGGCATACCACTGGCTCATCTTGTCCAGCCTGCCGCTGTACGCGCCGTAAATGAACTCTCCATAAAGCATTGCCGGCTTGTAAAGCACGGAGCGCACGCCCTCCCTGAACCTGTCCGCCCTGTTCAGGTTGCCGAAGAAGCCGTTCTCCCCGGAATATCTCTTGTCTTTTGCATAAGTGACGAAGTCCTTGGTGGAGACCACGCGGACCGTGTCGTCCCCCCCTACCATTTTTTCCATTATGTCCTTCCTCATGGTCACCTTCTTGTCAGCAGTATCTGTCGCTCCTTTCACCTGTTTGTCAAGGAACGGGTCGCCGTACACCCACTTGTCGCCCCTCTTCATGAGCACCACAAAGCCCACTTCCCTGGTGGAATAGTACGAGCCCATGGTGCTTGCAAGCAATTTCGCATAGTTCCTTATGTCCCCTTTGCCGCCGTTGGACTCTGGCCTAAGGACGATTGCCGTATTCCACTCGGTCACCTTTCCGTCTTTGTCCCAGGCCTTTGCCCCAAAATACTCTTTCCCCCTGTACTCCAGCATGGGCGTGGACTTCCTGTCCACAGACATCAGAAGCTCCAGCCCGTTCTTCTTGTCCTGCCAGGTATAGCCGCGCTTGAGCAGCGCCTTGTATGAGTCGGCGTCCAGCTGCTGCCCGTTGCCTGCCTTGAAATTCCCGTCGTAAAACACGCTCGTCCTGTCCATCAGGTTCCTGTAGAGCACATTGTACCGCTCAAGCGTGCTTGCATGTTCCTCGCGCGCCGCGCCCATGAGGTGCAGCACCTGCTCCCCCCTGCTTGAGCCGCCCCAGTCCTTGGAAACTATGAAGCCGAACAGCTTCTCCCATCCCCTTGCAGTGAAAATCGCGCT
This sequence comes from Microcaldota archaeon, assembly GCA_026396415.1. Lineage (GTDB taxonomy): Archaea > Micrarchaeota > Micrarchaeia > Anstonellales > Anstonellaceae > UBA10161. The sequence continues at coordinate 46,234 of JAPLWX010000035.1, read as the reverse complement.
TTCCAACCCGATTGTCTTATAGTCGGCCATGCCCATTTCCTGGCGGTAGAACTCCTTCTCCCCCCCGAGGTATGCCAGGTGCGACTTGACCTTGCTCGAGTTCACTATGTCCCTCAGGGCGTTCGCATAATTCGCCATGTAGCTCCCGGCTTTTTCCCCGCCGTGCAATATCTCTATTGCCGCATAGTTCCTTGCGCTCCACTCGCGCGCAAACGCATCGATATTCACCATGGCCGCCTTGAGCAGTGTCTCGGAATTCACGTTGAGGCGCCCCAGCAGGCCTGCAAACTCGGCAGAAGTGCGCGCCTCCCCGCTTGCTTTTTTGCTGAAAAATTGCTCAAGCGAATCAATGTCCCTCAGGGGCTTGCCGCCCTGCGTATCGTGCTTGCCGCCCTGCGTATCGTTTATGATTTTTATTATCCGGTTGGCAAGGTCCTGGGCAGCCGCCTCTCCCATTCCCCCTGCCGTTGCCTTTGCGATTATCGCCTCCCTGAGCGCCTTTTCAATAACGAGCTCGAGCGGGTTCTTGCCAAACGCCCAGCCCTCGCGCGCCAGCTCGTTTATGCTCAGGCGTTCACCGAGGCGCTTGTTGAGCCTGTCGGCAAGATTATTGTAGCTGTCAAACAGGATCTTGCTCTTCTCGCCAAGCAGCCAAGTTTCCATATTCCTTTCACGCTCGTCAAATTTCCCGAATACCTTCCTGTTCACAACCTCCCTCAGGTTGTCCAGTGCTTCCATCCTGGCTGCTATCTTTGCCACCTGCTTGTCCGTAAGCTTGCCCTTGCCGCCATAATCCGCGGCAATCTGGGCAAGCTCCCTGGCTTCATCGGCAGAAAGCCCCCCTTTCATCATTCCCAAAAGCGCATCGATGGCATCCTTCAGCTTCTGCCCTGTGGTGGCGGTGCGCACCCCCAGCATCTGCCTTAAAAGCTCCGGCGACTCGAAAAGCGCGAAGATGCCCTTGCCGTACTTCTCCTCAAGCTTTTTATCCGTCATGCCATCCGCTATCTCGCTTCGGAGCTGCTCCTTGTCCAGGATTTGGTAATAGTTTTTGCTGTCCAGGTAGACAAAAAGATTTTCCCTGAGGGTTTTCTCCTCGCTCTTAAACTTGCCCATCGCTTCCATGACATGCGAAATGTCCTTTCCCCTGCTCTCTCCGACCAGGGCAGCCAGCTTGTTCAAAAGGTCCCCCTGGCTGTCATATCTTGCTTTCAAAAGCGCGTTCAGCTCGTTTTCCACTGCCGCCGCGTTCCGCAGATTTGCCAGCAGCTCGGCGACCTTTGCCTTTTCCCCCGGGCCAAGGCCTGCCATCGCGCGCTCAACAATGTCCATCTGCCTCTCAAACGCCTTGCCGGCGGGCAATGTCAGGAGGCTTTCAATCTTCTTCGCAACCTCCTCGCCTTTTTTCCCGCTTGCCCCCAGGCTCTCCTGGATCTTTTTGAAAAGCATGTCAACCGCGGTCGCATTGCCAATCTTTGCAAGCAGCGCGGCAGTCTCTGCGTCGTTGGCGCCCTTTATGCCCATTATCTTGGCAATCTCCAGCATCCTGTTCGCGCGTATGGGGAGCGCGTCGATGAGCTTTGATGCAATCTCGTCAAACATCCTGTTCAGGTACGCGTCAATCGCCCACTGGCGCTTGCTTGCTATGACATCATGGTAGTCCACCAGGCTCCTCTTGGCCAAGTTGTGCTTGTCCTCGAAAGTGCGCCAGTCCCTGCCTGTCATGAACGTGTATGCCTTGCCGAACTTCGTCTGCGCCTTGCCGTCTCCTTTCACATGGGCCGACCTGAATGCGTTGTATATCGGCCTGCCCACCCTTGTCTGCCCGAGCATGGTGGCGACCTGCCCGAGCATCTCGCCCCGTATCGCCTTCAGGGACTGCCTCGAGCCGCGCAGCTGCGAAGATACGTCAAGCATCTTGGTAGGCGCGGCAACCACCCTTTTCACGAAAGGAATCCTGCCCAGCACCATGCCGACTTTCGATTTCTCAAAGCCCACGGATGCTTTCATGAGCCTGTCCAGGAGCGGCTTGGAGACGTTGCGCGTCCACAGGTTGCCCTTGCCCGTCTTCCCTCTTGCCTCATTCATCGCCATCCATGCCTGGTGCGACTTGAGGTATGCCTCGTGCATGCCCGACGATATCTCAATGGAGCGCCTGAACCTTTTTTCATACGCTTCATCGGCGATGCCCAGGCTTTTCGGGCTGTACCTCTCCAGAAGCTCCGCAAGCATTCTCTTATTCGAAAGCACCTGGTCTTCGCTCAGCTTGTTTTTCATCAGCGTCTCCATCTTGTCATAAAACTCGTTCATAGCCCGCTTTGCCTCTGCCACGCCCATCCCGCTTTTCTTGGCCAGGCGCGCAATCTCGCGCACCGAGTCGCGCCTTGCCTGATGCTTTATCATCGCATACCTGCGCTGCACCTGGCGGAGCATCTGCGGCGAGGTCTGCATCTTCACCTTGAAGGTCGGGGTTTTCGGGAGCTTGGGGGCGGTGATGTCGAACAGCGAGAGCGGATCCCTCCCCGCATAGTACATTGCCGCCACAAGAAGCCCTGCGATGAGCATTGCCGGGAAGCAGAACGGGAGGTTGGAGCCCACCTCGGATTGTATTGCCGGGGCAAACGCGGAAAGCGCGACCGCGTTGTCCGGGCACACCGTGGTGGTCTGCGAGGCCGAGGGGAGGGTGAGGCTGCCGCGCGTCAGCTCGTCGGACGTGATGGTCGCATAGCCGCAGCTCCCGTAGTCCTCAAGGCTCCGTTTCTCCCCGTTAACAATGTCCTTGTAATATTTCATCTCGCACGATGCAATCCCGTTTTCGTCGGTATGCACGGGGTTGCAGATTTCCGCCCCCGAAGCATCGGTCACGTTCTGCCCCTCGAATGTGAAGCGCAGGGAGGAATTGTTCACCGGCAATATTTCCGCGGTGAAGCTGTCGGTGGAGTAGCTGCCCTGCTGGTACATGTCGTTTATGTTGCGGGTCGCGTTCACCTTCTGTGCAACCTCTGCTATCATCGTCTCGTTGATCTGCCGGAAATAGGTCACGTTGAGGAAGGTCATGTTCACAGTCACCTTGGTGCCGTCCACTGACACCACCGAGATGAACGTGCGGAAGGCGGCGTCGGAATAGGGGTTTTGCGCAAAGGAGAGCGCGGGCAGCGCAAGCAGTAGCAACAAAACGACTGCTTTTGCCGCGTGCGTCATCATAAAAGCCCCGGTCCCAATTTGCTCTCTCATTCTTATAAATATGCTTCTTGAAATAGGATACGGTGGATGCCCTGTGCCTCAGGCGAAATAGGGCGCAATGCCATATGGCAGGTGCCAACTTCGATGATTGAATACCTTCTGCTGACCCCGGCTGAGCTTATCACCAAAAGCGAAGTCATGCTGGCTTTCGCTTTCGCAGTCTCCATAATCGCGCTCTCCTTCATGGCAGGCGAATTCATGTCCATGCCAAGCCTGAAGGGGTTTGCCAAGGCGGAGCTTTACGAGCTTGGCGTAAGCGCAGTCATATTGGTAATCCTTCTTGTGCTCATAACCCCGGGCGGGCCCTTTGACCTTGTGGGGCGCGGGTTCATGGCGCCTGTGCAGCTTCTGGAGCCAGGCTCCCCGCCGCCCCCATACCCCGGGCCCACGCTTTGCAAGGAGTGGATTGCGCTCCACGGCACCCCGGTGCTGGACGCAACCGGCACCTGGTCTGTCCCGAACGGCAACATCGTGTTCGGGCAGGCGAACTATTTCCTTGGCTGCAAGCCCGACATAAGCGTGGACTGGAACCCGTTCAACGGCATACCTGCGCAAAGCTTCAGCGGCATAATGACTTCCAGGCTTGCCAAGGGCTATGCCTCCCTCATGCTGACCCAGATGTTCACAGGGCTTCTTGCCGGCTTTTACACCTCGATTGAGATTTCCGCCTTCAAGGTGCTTGCAGTGAGCGTGGGCATCACGCCCTGGGTGGCGCTCGGGCCATTGAACCAGGCGCACACCATCATCGTGGACCTGATTGGCACCACCTATGCCGCCTTCACCGCGCAAAACATGCTCCTCAAGTTCATTGAAAAAGCCGCCCTTCCGGTCTTCCTGCCATTCGGCCTGATGCTCCGCGCATTCCCATTCACAAGGAAAACAGGCTCCACGATAATCTCAGTGGTGGTTGCGGCATATTTCGTCTTCCCGATTTCCATCCTCATAAACGAGCAGATATGGATAATGATTGCCGCCCCCGAATGCACCAACGGCGGCGCCAGCGTGGGGAATGCCTGCCGCGCCGATGCCGACTGCTGCTCCTTCAACTGCCGCGGGGGCGTGTGCAGCGCCAAGGTGACGGACTTCAAGGAATACCGCTCCATATTTTCCATCTGCAGCGACCCTAACGAGATAGACTCCACGCTGAAGACCATTGCCGATGAGCAGGACAACCGCATGCTTGAGATTTATTTCACAGGCAACCCCTCCACCACGGTGCCCACAAAGGCCGAGGGCAGGCTGCAGGACGGGCTTGGCACGCTGGCAAAGCAGCACGGCACGGCATTCCTGGCGTTCACAAAATCGCTCCTCAACCCCCTGCCCGGGCCCACCGCGCAGACGGTGTTTTCCCAAATCGAGGTGCTGGTGGTGGATGCGTCGCAGTTTGCCCTTCTCGGGATGATTTTCACAGTGATAACAGTCGTAGTGTCCCTTACATTGCTCAAGGACTTTGCAATACTGATAGGCGGCGAGCCGCGCATATTCGGGCTCTCAAAACTGGTGTAGCGCATGCATGCAGATATGGCGTAAGTGTAACTGAATTGATTGAATTGTATTGTGCAGCAATTTGCAGAACCAGCGGTGCGGACATGTATTTGCTCGATGTATGCGGGACTGACAACTTGGTGGGGCTGATGGGCACCATGGTGAGCACCGGCGCCGCCACCATGATTGCGCTCCTCGCGCTTTTCTACATGGCATCCCAGTTCTTCAAGAAGCCCGAATACGAGGCGTTTGTCTCAATCGAGATTTACCAGCTTGCAATCTCCCTCCTGCTCTTCGCCCTCATCTTCGGCACCTCGTGCTTTGCATACCAGATGACAAGCGCATTCGTGGGCGGGGGGCACAGTTCCTTTGACGTGGCAAACACCTACCTTCAGTATATCTGGAAGAGCATTGCGCTGGATGCCGTGGAAAAGCTCCAGGCGCTCCTCATCCTGTCCCAGTGGGCAAGCACGGTCACCATGCGCTTTGGCGCCTCGGTGTGGGGGATAATGATCCCCGTCTTCCCTGCAATGACGGTGGTGGAGCGGACAGTGGAATTCCTTCTCATGATGATAACCCCCTTCACGGCAAGCATCATAGTGCAGCAGGTCGGCCTGCAGATAATCCAGGGCACCATGTTCCCCTTCGTTCTTCCGATGGGCGTGGTGCTGCGCATGTTCCCGCCCACGCGCGACGCCGGCGCCTTTTTCATCTCGACCGCGCTTGCTTTCCAGGTGGTGTTCCCATTCACCTATGTGATGCACGCCCAGATAGTGCGGGACATCCTCATCCCGGCGGCGTACAGCAACCCCGTCACATACTCCGGCGTGATGACGGGCAGCAACGGCTACGGCAACGGCTACCTGGTCTCCTACATAAGCGACTACGGGATTTTCGACATTGACAACATGCTCTGGCGCCCCCTCATAGGCGTCTCCTTCGTCCTGCTGCAGGCGATTTTCCTGCCGGCGATTTCCATCACGCTCACAGTGGCATTTATCAAAGCCTTCAACAAATTCATAACCCAGAAGTTCGGATAGTGGCATCATGGCAACAAAAAGCGCACTCATGCTCGCAGGCCTTTTCCTCCTGCTTTTCCTCAGCTTTGGCTGCACCGACACATCCGGCGTGTGGAAAACCGAGAGCATGGGCTGGAACCTCCTGATGGGCGTTGCCATCCTCATCGTCGTCCTCCTGCTTTCCATCGGCTACATGGCAGCCGTTTTCATGGGCGACGACCGGCTCAAGGCCTGGGTTGGCAGGGAGCTCGGGCAGGTGTTTTTCTCCGCAGTGATAATAGTCGCCGTGGTGGCGCTGGTCGGCTCGCTTGACTTGTGGATGCACGTTCTATCGCTTGCCGGCGGGGCCGACTGGCAGAATTATGTCGAGAACGGGGTGTGCTGCGTGCAGTCGGCAGGGCACCCGTGCCCGCTTGCCGCGGCAAGCGAGGCAAGGGGCAGGGCATGCCACATCGAGATTGCCACCGACTATCTCCAGATACTCTATGAAACCGCAAGGCAAAGCGCCTCCGCCTACCTGAACAACTACGGCTGGTTCGCATTCCTTTCCCGCATATCCATGAGCACCACCATCGTCATGAAATTCATGGCGGGGCTTACGATTGTCCCGTTTGCAGGGCTTGAAGTCCCTGCCGAGCTATTCGCCCACCTGTTTGACCTGTCGATAAAAACGATGTTCCTCATCAGGGCGCAGCAGCTCTTCCTGGATTTCCTCTGGTACCCGATTTTCCCAGTCATGATCTCCATGGGGCTTGTCCTGCGCATATTCTACTTCACCAGGAAGCTCGGCGGGCTGCTGATAGCCCTTGCCCTTGCCCTCTATGTGGTGTTCCCGATGTTCTACGTGCTCTCAAGCGGCATACTCTGGGGCTTCATGAGCCACACCCAGGCGGTGCCATGGCAGCATTTCGGCAACACCTTCGACCCCTCCGAAGGCGGCGCGGGGCTGCCCTCGTCGGGAAGCCCGGGCCCGCTTGACCCCTCGCAGAATGCCAAGGGCGTGTTTGCGCCCCAGAACACCCTCAAGCTCGACTTGTGCGACAGTTCCACCCAGGCTGAGAGGGATACCATGCTGTCCGCGATGGACGGCGTGAGGGGGAAATGGGATTTCCTCGAGGGCGGCAAATGGTATTCCCAGTTCCTTGGCTTCATCACTGCCGACGCCTTTGCAAAAGACGGGCCCATCGCGCGCCTCGCGCTTCTCATGGTCTTCACCCTTTTCATCCCGTTCCTCGCGCTCATGACTTCGCTTGCGGCATTCAAGGTGCTCTCGCCATTGCTTGGCGGCGACGTGGAGATTTCATTGCTTTCGAAGCTGATATGATGGATATGCGCAAAATCCGCAGCGCCGGCAGGACGCGCATCCCGCGCACAAATGCAGATGCGGCACGTGCAACTGCGGAGGATTGCGCGACGGCGGATGCAATGCGCGCGCACAAAAACAAAGGGGCTGGTATGGGTGGCTAAGATACGGAAGGCATCAATCGCGGTTGCCGCGCTCCTGGCACTCATAATGCTCGCAGGCGTGCTCGCCCCCTCCATGTTTGACAGCATAATCAACCCCAGTTCCGCGCTTGTCACCTGCAGCCCCGCGGTTCCGCAGGACAAGGCGATTGAGCGGATTCTTGAGTGGTCTGCGCTTTCCCTTGTCGCAATCATGGTGGGGGTTACCTGGGCGATAATCGGGCAGGTGCTGTCAGGCGCATTTTCGGGCCAGAAATACAACGAGTTTGTCAAGGGCATGCTTTGGGGCGGGGTGGAAACCGCCGCGCTCCTCGGGATATTCACCCTGCTTTTCATCCCGCTTTGGGGCTACGGCCTGGACAGGCTGGACGCGGCGCACGCCTACGCAGTGCTTGCGAAAAACACCGTGTCCTTTGACTTTGGCCTGATGCTTGGCGCGAACTTCATCGCAGGCTTCATCACCAACATGAACCCCCAGTTCAAGATTCCCGGGCCTGCCTACATGACCGTGAGCCTGCAGATCGCGCCCATGTTCAAGCCCATACTTGACATCCTCGGCGTCACCATGCAGCTCATCACCACCGCGGTGGCGATGTGGGCCGCGCAGGAGTTCCTGCTGTGCTTCATCAAGACGCACATGCTGGTCATACTCCTTCCAGCGGGCTTTTTCCTGCGGGGCTTTGGCATCAAGGCGGGCGGCAATGCGCTCATCGGCATTGCGCTTTCCCTTTTCTTCATCTATCCCGCCATGATAATCATGATGGGCGAAACCGTCTCCTCCCAGCTTGAGGACGATATAATAGCGGGCCAGGCCGTCAACCCTGGCAGCACGCCTGCCCATGTCCTGGCACCGTGCGTGGGCAAGCCCATCTGCTGCCTGAAAGACGCGAAGCCCGCCAGCCTGGATGATCCCTACATCCCCAACGGGAACAACGGTGCCACGCTTGCTGACCGGCTCGCGCCGGACAAGATAATCCACGGGCTTTTCAACATGCGCTACAGCGACAGCGGGGGCAGTTCCCCGGACTTCTGCATGTACAACACCATACTCGCCAATGTCTACCGCGCCACGTTCATGGACAAGATAATGGGGCAGGAGTGGTACACGCTCGCAGGCGGGGCGGCGGCGGCTTTGGGCACCATCAGCCTCCTGAAGTACATGAACGTGAGCTGGATGTCCACCGCGCTCATGGTCCCGTTCCTGATGTTCTCAATCTACGCGATAATGGAAATGGTGTATTTCGTTTTCATCATGACAATCATCGTGCCGATTTTCATCCTGTTCGTGACGCTCACGCTTGCGAAGGAAATCGCAAAGGTGCTCGGCACCGAGATAGACCTGAGCTCGCTTGAGAAATTGATATGAGGCAATGGAAAATGCCCGTGCAAACAACGATGCAGGCAAGCGCGCCCGAGGCGCAGACGAGGTAAGCAAAATGGCCGTGCCAACAATGATGCAGCTCGCATGCAAGCCCATCCTGGATGCCCAGGCCGCAGGCAATATTAACGCAGGGGCTGGCGGGGCGCTGCTTGGCAGCGACTGGCTCCTCCTCTCGGTGCTCGCGCTCGTGGTTTCCACCATCGCTCTCGCATTGCTTTACATGTTCGCCTCGTTCTTCCGCCACCCCCAGCTCCTCATCTGGACGAAGTTCGAGCTTTTCCAGGTTTTCGCCACCGCTACTGTGATGGTTTTTTTCACGGTCGCGCTCATCGGCTCGTGCACATTTGACATGGGGCTTCTTGACCAGAAATACAAGGGGCTTAATATGTTCCAGATAATAGGCGATTATTTCGCCAAGCTCGAAAAAGCGGGCTACCTGATATTCTCCTACATAATGTACCTCTCGAAAATACTGACATTCCTGAGCCGCACCACTGTGCTAAGCTCCCCCTTGGGCGTGGGCTCCAACGAGAACCCGCTTGAGACCATGGGGCAGATAAACTCGCTCATGTTCGTGATGCTCTCGGGCTTCATCACCTCCTTCCTCCTGCTCCAGCTCCAGATGCGGATGCTTGACTACCTGGCGTTTGCCTGCCTGGGCTACCTGTTCCCAATGGGCATATTCTTCCGCTGCTTCGAGCCCACGCGGAGCTTCGGCGGCACCCTATTGGGCATCTCCATATCGTTTTTCCTCTTCTACCCGATAATAATGGTGTTCAACGACTACCTCATAAACGACCAGATGGTCAGTCTTACGAAGTGGCAGGCGGAAGTGGACGCAACGGCCAACCAGAACGCCCAGGGCGGCACCACGCCCACCCCCCAGCAATACTCCGACCAGGTCCGCGGCATCTGGGACCCTGGCCACCAGAACTCGAACTACAACTCATTTGCCGGGAGGATTGCCGACGGGCTGCTGCTGCTTATCAACCCCATACTGGTATATTTCATAGCTGCCGTGGTGCTGCCTGTGCTCAATTTCATCGTGCTTGTGGAAATCGCGCGCGGCACGACCGCGTTCCTGGGCGACGAGCTTGACGTTTCGAACCTTACGAGGCTGATATGATGCTCACTGACGCAGATTTCACGGGCGCAGCGCGAATGCATGCGGCTGATGGGGCGCGGCAATCGCGCAGCGAGGCTGATGCCATGCACGCGAGCGGCATAGTTGATTCGAGGCTGATATGATGGATTTCTTCCCGGACTGGGCAGTCCTCTGCACCACCATAGCGCTCTGCTCGTTTTTCATAACCGTGCTCCTCCAGATGGTGGCAAAGGCATTTTCCCTCCAGAGCCTCAGCATGTGGGTGCGCGCCGAATATGCGCAGGTGGCGGTGAGCTTCCTCATAATCTTCTTTGCCCTGGTCATGGTCACCGCCGGCTATGCCGTGACAAGAGGCATAACTTCCCAGCTCGTATCCGCCTCAGGCAACATCCCGCTCAAGGACATCATCCTGAACCCAGACATCAACAACCCGATCAACATCGGCCAGGCATACCTGTCCAAAATCATAAAATGCGAAGGGAACATGTATTCCCTTATTTTCATCTACAACTATCCCTCCGAGTTTTTCAGCAAGATAGGGCTTGACTCGCTTGGCATCGAGGCAATCGGCGGCGGCTATGCGCTCGGGGGGTTTGTGAGCCTGTTCCATTTCTTTTGCAACAACCTCATTTACCTAGCGCTTTTCAACTACGTGCAGTTTTTTGTGCTGCAGTTTTCCCAGTACACCATGGTCCAGATATTCCTGCCAATCGGGCTGATACTGCGCGCCTTCCCTGTAACGCGCGGCGCAGGCGGGCTTATCACCGCGTTTGCGCTGGGTTTCGCGTTCGTTTTTCCCATATGCTATGTCCTCATAGTCGCCATGATGCCAAACACTGGCGCAGCGTGCTCACAGGTGTCGATAATGAGCACAAGCATGCCGCCTGACGCGCCATGCCTCAACAACGCGGGTGCGCAGATGAAGGAGTATTACAAGCTCAAGTCCGAGAAGGGCAAGCTTGGGGGCATAACCGGGTTTTTCGGTGGCACCATAAACGTGTTCTTCCTCCAGTCCATGTTCTACCCATTGGTCGCGCTCATAATAACGTTCACGTTCATACGGCAAACCGGCTCGCTCATGGGCGCGGACCTTGCCGAAATCGGGAGGGGCCTGATAAAGATAATATGATTATATGCCTATATAATGGATTGAAAATATAAAAAAGGAAAAAGGGCGTGATTACATGAGCTTGGGTTCCAGTGTCTGCGGCGCAGCTGGCGTAATCGGCGGCGGTATGTTCATTCTTTCGGGAATGCCCGCTGCCCCCCCGGTATGGAGACTGCTTCCATAGCTGCTATGCTTGGAGGGGTTACCGGCTATTTCGCGATTGAGGTAACCTCGGACCAAAAGAAGAAGAAATGAGCAGCTCCGCAAAAGGCAACGGCAGGAGAGCAGGGCGCCGCCGCCAGCTGCTGCCGGCATTTTTTCCCTGCGTGCTCGCCTTTGCTGCCCTTGCGGGCGCAGGGCCGGGCGTGGCGTTCACCGCGCTCGAATGGTTTTCCCCTGCGTGCGCCAAGCGTGGGTTTAAAAACTATTTTGCGGCAGTAATGCCATTCTCGTGGGAGAACAATCCATAGTGCAGTGTATAGGTCTTGCCATGTCCATAACAATGCCGAACCCGTATTCGGGGAATTACAAGGTCCTGGTGGCTGTGCCGCTGCTCCTTGTGCTATTCTCGCTTTTCTTCATCCCGCAGATAAAGCTGGGCGTGGACTTCAAGGGCGGCACGCTTGCCACCATGCAGACCAACGCGTCAGTGGACGCGGACGCGCTTTCGGCGCTGCTCACCGGGAAAGGATACGCCGTCTCATCGGTAAAGTCGCTTTCCAACCCCAAAGGATATGAAGTGGAAGTTGAGATCGAGCGCGATGATTCGCTTACGCGCGCGGAAAACCTCAAGTCCGCCTTCTTTGAAAAAATAGACGAGGTCTCCCGGCTTGAATCCGACGTCACTGTAACCAACGCAAGCTCCGGCGCGGTTGCAAAATATGCCGCCGCCAGGCAGGGCATAGACAAGATATCGGACGAGCTTTTCGCAATCGCGAATTCTTCCATGAAGTCGTCGGCAATAACGAACAGCAACGACCTCAAGTCCGAGGCGAGCGCAGCATACCGGCAGATAACCGACGGCTACTCGGCAAAGCTTTCCGCCACGCTCTCCTCATATGTGAATTATGAAAGCGCCTCCTTCAACGAGGTTTCCGCCTCGCTTTCGGCAAAATTCATAGACCAGGCATTCATGGTGGTCGTCTACTCCACAATACTCGTGAGCGTCGTGGTGTTCATAATCTTCCGGACGTTCGTGCCCAGCCTTGCGGTCCTCCTGGGCGCGGCATGCGACGTGACAATCGCGCTTGGGGCAATGGGGCTGTTCGGCATCCCGCTCACGCTCGCCTCGTTTGCGGCACTCATCATGCTCGTGGGCTTTTCGCTTGACACCGACGTGCTGCTCACCATGCGCGTGATAAAGCGCAGGGAGGGCTCTGCGCGCGAGAGGGCATACGAAGCAATGAAAACAGGGATGACCATGAGCATGGCCCTCATGCTCGCCTTCGTCTGCCTCTTCATCCTCGCGTCGGTGACGCACATCAACACATACTACGAGATTTCATCGGTGGCGCTTGCCGGCTTGCTTGGCGACCTGATTGCCACCTGGCTGTTAAACGGCGTCATTGTGCTCTGGTATCTCGAGCACGGCGGCAAGACCGGCGAGGGGCAAGCGCCTTTCCTGTCCTCAATATTCTCAAACTAAGCGGGTAATGCAATGATATCTACAAGTGAAATAATCGCGGGCGCAAAAAAGCGCGAGGTAGCCGCAATCTTCTGCGTTGCCCTCATCGCATGCGCCGCGATGTTCCTTGACAAGGCGCACGGCGTGCCTATCTACGTCGCCTCCATACTGGCAATCGCAATAGCCGCCGCCTTCATAAAAAGCGACAGCATCCGCGTGGCGGTCCTCATCGCAATCGTCTTCCTTTCCGCATTCTCCATAGCCTCGAACGGCGTGAAATTCGGGATAGACTTCTCGGGCGGAGTGAGGATCCCGGTGCTTCTTGAAAAGCCGGTGGACGCAGTCACCATGGAGGAGATGGTGAACACCATCAAGACGCGCGCAGCCTCGTTCGGGCTTTCCGAGGTGAAGGTGCGCCCGATTGGCGACTCGGAAATTTATGTTGAAATGCCGCAGAGCAGCCCCCAGCTTGTGTCCGACGTGGAAAACCTCCTCTCGAGGCAGGGCGTGTATCGCGGCATAGTGGACGGCAAGGTGGCAGTCAAGGGCGAGGAAATCTACTCCGGCACCATAATGACCATCCCTTCGCAGTACCTCCAGGGCGCCGACTGGGGCGTGAGCTTCACGGTGACGCAGGCGGGTGCGCAGCGCTTTGCGGACGTTGCGAAAGGGAAGGGCAACTATCCCCTCTACATGTTCCTTGACCGCCCCTCGGACGCAATCATGGTATTGACTGAAAAGGAGCTCATGGCAGACGCCGCCTCCAAGACGCGCGTGGTGCCCATTGCGAAGGCGCGCGCGCTGCAAATCGCAACTTCGGCGCTTTCGCTCGAGGGCGACAACATCACGGTTTACCTCGAGGAGAGCATGCAGCAGAACCTCTCTGTCAAGCCTGCAACCAACAAGACGCGCGCAATCGTGACAGCCAACAGCTCGCTCATCCCGTCTCTTCGCGCCGCGGGCTTTGCCGTGGTGGAAAAGACGGATGCTGAAATGACGCCCAAGTATATCGTTTCCCCTGAAAATCCCGCAAGCGACGCAGTGTCGCAATGGACGGCGGCAGGCCTCATGTCCGCGCCACGCCTCGTGCCATCCGTGACAGAAGGGATACCTAACTTCTCCTACACGATAAACGGGCCGGCTGAGGGCGCAAATGCGCAGGCAAAGGCGCTTGATGCCATCAAAAAGGAAAAGGAGCTCGAGTCCCTTCTCAAGGGAGGCGCGCTTCCCGTCCAGATAACGCTGGGCTCAAAAACAGTCATCCCCGCGCCTCTTGGCGAGGAGTTCCTGCGGCTTTCATTGATCGGGCTCCTGTTCTCGCTTCTTGCAATCTCCCTCATGGTTTCCATCCGCTACCGCCACATGCAAATCATCCTTCCCATGATTTTCATCAGCCTTGCCGAGCTAGTCATTCTGCTTGCAATCCTCGGCTCATTCACAATCGACCTTGCTGGCATGGCGGGAATCCTTGCCGCAATCGGCGTGGGCGTGGACGCGCAAATCATCGTGACCGACGAGCTTCTCAAAAAGGAGGGCGAGATGCCAAAGAGGCTGGAAAAGGCGTTTGCCATCATCACCACTTCCGTGACGGTGGCGGTCGTCGCAATGGTCCCGCTCCTGTTCTTCTCGGGCCTTGTGGAAATCATCGGCTTTGCGACCGCGACCGTGCTGGGCTCGCTCCTCGGGCTTTTCATCTCGCGGCCCGCGTACGGAGTCATCGCGGAGCACCTGTTTGAATAAGGAAAAAGACGGGCAGCCTTATCCGTATTGATTAACCTGAGACGCTTCCTCAGTCCACGGGAACAGTCGTTAATTTGTTAGCCACTTCGATCGAGGCAACGTATCTGGCTTCGACTTTTTCCGAGCTGAGATTTTTCAGCCAGCCCGAGGGATACGCATATGCCCCGAGTGCCAGCATGCTTAATGGCATGAATGTAATTGGTATGGAAGCAAAGTAAATCTCCAATACTTGTTTCAATTCAATAGGCTGCCCAATTGCGATTGAGATTAGCGCAGAGCCCCAAACAGGGAGGGTGAATGCTATTGCCGCAAGAGTGACTCCAACTCCAGCGGCTGCAATGTCCCTGTGAAATATCTTGCTTTTCATCTTCTCAAACAGGCGGCTGCGGGTATAGTTTGCTTCGCTTATTTTTTTCGCCATTTCGCCCACAGTCCGCTTTGCCTGCTCCAGAACATGCTGATATTGCGGTGCGAACAGCCAATCGCCGGTCTCCATCTCGCAAGCGAGCACATTTTTCTCCCTTGCCTTGAGGATTGAATCCCAGGCGGACAGGCGCTCTCCTTCGTAAACCACCGTCTTGTAATAATTTTCCTTGCTCTCGATGTTTTTAAGCGTCTTGATTGCATAGTTATAGTCCTTGATGTCTCGGAAAAACTGGCTCAGCCCGTTTCCATGCGCACGCTGGTCAAATTTGTTTTTCCTTGCAGTGATATTGCTTGCCTCTTTCATAAGCTGCCTGTCAACAACTGTGAAGCCCTGGATTTTCAGCATCCCACCACCTTTGTTGTTTTCTGTGGGAAAGTAGTTTTAAATGTTCGCTTTCTTTGTTTTCTTTTCCCCAGCTATTTTTTCCTCGACAATCTCCCAAAGCGAGTTGAGCATGGGCACGATGTAGAACGGCAGTGCAAATCCCACGATTGCGCCGGTGACCTCGCGCAGGAAATTGCTGCTCTCACGCAGGCCGAAAAGCTGGGTGAAGCCGTCAATCGCGATTGGCACGCACGCCGCGACAAGCAGCCATTTATCGGGCCACGAGTCGCTCTCCACGCGCCGCACAAATGGAAGCACAAGCGCGCCTGCCAGCATGGCAAGGTAAATCGCAACGTCGCGGCTGCACACCGGCAGCTTGTAGCCTGTTGCCGCGCCTGCCTCCACCACGTCGGCGCGCGTGTACAAGAGCTTGTCCGACTGCAGGCAGTCGCCGAAAGAATATTTCCCGTCCTGCGAGACGAACAAGCAGTTTGAGCGCGAAGTGAGCTGGTGGCACGTCGGTGCGAATGCGGCGTACATGAAAGGGGCGTTCGCGTCCCCCTTGGACGCGGCATAGGGCACATAGAAAACAGCGGCGTTAAGCATTAGCAAAAACGCGAGGAAAAGCAAATACGGGAGCTTGGAACCTGCCATGAGCCTGTTCTTATCCGCACGTTTTTAAACTTGATTTACACGAACATACAAAATCGCTCGAATGGGCTCGTATGTGAAAGCAGATCGCTTTCCCGAGAAGCTCAGCTTGGATAGAGCGACACTCTCCTAACTTTCGTCACAATTGCGTGGGGAAAGGTGAAGGTCGTGAGTTCAAATCTCACCGGGCCCGCTCAGTTTTACTTCGCGGCCCCGATGTCTCGCCAACCGCTGCGGCGGTTGACGATCTCACCGGGCCCGCTTCAGCATCGCCCTCGAGGGCGATGTCTGATGCATTTTGCTTCAGCAAAATGCACATCGCTCTTGCTCAGCGTGCCCTTTTTGAGCTGCCACTTTTTCGCTTCGCGAAAAAGGCGCCCCTTTTTGCCGTGCAAAAAGTGGACGCTCAAAATCTGTCGTAGCCTTTCAGGCTACTTCATCACCGGGCCCGTTTTATTATTATGAATTCGTAGTCGGGGGTTACGGAAGATGTTGAACGCGCAAGCGTTCAACAATTGTCCAGCGAAGCTGGACAGGTACCTCAAACCTAGGGGGCAGAGCCCCCTGGGTTCGGACCGGGCCCATTTTTTTCTTTTCATAGGCGTATTTTCGCGAATGGCGTAGGTACGTTTTTTAAGCTGAGGCGCGAATGAGGGCAGAAGGTTGAGAATATGTTATCAGACTCAGACGTTACACGGCTCGCGGATCTTTTCGTGGACAGCGTGCGCAACAACTGCCAGGGCGAGGTGGCAATCCTTTTCTCAGGCGGCATCGACAGCACCGCCATTGCCACAGTGGCAAAGCGCTTCACCACCCCCCTTCTCATCACAGCCGGGGTGGAGGGAAGCTCCGACCTGGAAGCAGCGAAAAAAATCGCAGCCGAGCTTGGCCTGCCGCACAAGTCAGTGGTGCTCACGGAGCAGGAAATCATCTCTGTCTACAAGAAATGCTACAAGATAAGGAAGGGCGAATTGAACAAGGTCGAGCTCATGGTGCCTGTGTTCAAGTGCTGCCGCGAGGCTGCGCGCGCGGGCAAATGGAGGATACTCTCAGGCTCAGGCGCAGAGGAGCTGTTCATCGGCTACAATCGCTTCTTCAAGTACAAGGGGAAAAAGCTGGAAAACATATTGAAAAAGGAGATAAAGGAGCTTCCATCCGGCGACTGCGAGGGGCAGGATTTGGTGGCAAAGAACTTTGGCATGCGCATGGCATACCCCTTCCTCTACCCCCCTTTTGTGGATGCCATCCTCGCAATGCCTCTCTCGGAGAGGCTGGGCACGCTTGAGAACAAGAAGCCGCTGCTCCGCAAAATCGCAGCCAAGCTTGGCATGCCCCAGGACGCCATTGACCGCAAGAAAAAGGCAATGCAGTACGGCAGCGGGGTGCACAAGATACTTCTCAAGAACATAAAGCAGATAGAGGAGGAGCTCCGCGTGAAAGAGGAGCTCAAGCAAAGGAAGCGCGACCAGGCGGCGGCAAAGTTCCCGAACAGGAAAAAATACTACTCTCGCTAACCATTTTGTCTAAATTACGGGCGCCTTAAAGTATGCTCACTTTTTTCACGCCAGGGATTTTGGAGAACTTGTTGAGCAGTGCGCCTGGTATCTGCCTCTCAGTGATAATGACCAGCGTGGGGTTCTCGAAAAGCTCAGGGTCCTTGGCATAGACCTGCCGTATTGATATTCCGCTATTGGCAAGGAGCGCGGTTGCGCGCGCGATAATTGAGGGCTTCTTGGCGTTTGCCTCTATTTCCACAGCGCCAAAGCCAAGCTCGTGCGCAACATCCTTCAAAAGCGCGCCTGCGGGCTGAATGCCTGCGAATATGCGCGCAAGCTTGGCATCAGCAAGGATAGACTGGACCGTGGAGGAAACCACCCGCCTGTCCACGCCCGAGGCAAATGCAAGGCTCACCTCCTTTATCTCCACGGAGCCGCAGAATATCCTCCCTTCAGGGCTTACGCGCAGGCCAAGCTCGATAATCTTGCGCGCCACCTGCCGCTGTGCAGGGTATGATGCGAAAACGTCTGCAATGCGGAGCCACATGCTCATATTTGTGCAGCAAAGGTTTAAATATCTAATGTATTTTTATGTGCAACGTAGTATTAAATAGTCCATTCATTAGATACCCCCAAAGGTGTAAAAATGATTTTCAAGAAACTCAAGACGAGCCTTAACCCGTACCAGATGTACATCCTTGTCAACCGCGAGTTCCGCGAATCGTTTCTGCTCGAGTCGCTTGAGGGCACGGAGAGGCTGGCACGGTTCTCCTTCATTGGCTTTGACCCGAAAAAGCACGTGTCTGCCAAGGGGAACCTAGTCAGCGTGGATGGCGTGCAGGCTGTGGAGCAACAGCCCATACGCGCGCTTGCAAGGGAAATCCCAAAGAGGCAGGTGGAAATGGAAGGTTTTGTGGGCGGGGCGGTCGGCTATTTCTCATACGATTATGCCAGGAGCCTTGAGAAGCTGCCGTCCAAAAACCCGGACGAGCTTGGCTTTCCGGATTTTGAGTTTGGCATATTTGACGACTGCGTGATATACGACCACCGCCACAAGTCCGTGCATTACCTGTCGCACACGGAGGACAGGTCCGAGCAGCTTCTCTCGCTTTGCAGCAAGGAGCTTTTCACCGGGCCTTTTGAGAGCGGCACGCCGGTTGCCAATGCGGGGCAGAAGGAATACGAATCCGTGGTGCAGAAAGCAAAAGAATACATCGAGTCCGGCGACATCTTCCAGGTGGTGCTCTCGCGCCGCTACAGCCTGCCATTCGAGGGCAATCCCCTCCGCTTCTACAACTACCTCAAGCAGACCAATCCCTCGCCTTACATGTATTTCCTCTCGTTCGGGGACCGCAAGATTATCGGCTCAAGCCCCGAGAACCTGGTGCGCGTGGAGGGAAGGAAAATAGACAGCTATGCCACGCTTGCAGGCACCATGCCGCGCGGGCAGACGCACGAGGAGGATGCTGCGCTTGAGAAAAAGCTCCTGACTGACGAGAAGGAAAGGGCGGAGCATCTTATGCTTGTGGACTTGACGAGAAACGACATTTCAAAGGTGGCAAAGCCCGGAAGCGTTTGCGTGCCTGAGCTTCTTGAGGTGCACAAGTACCGCCATGTGCAGCACCTGTCCTCCCACGTGGTGGGCGAGCTTGCTGACGGCAGGGACTGCTTTGACGCGCTTGACGCGATTTTTCCCGCAGGCACATTGACTGGCGCCCCAAAGGTGCGGGCAATGGAGATAATCGAGGAGCTTGAGGATACGAGGCGCGGGCCATATGGCGGCGCTGTCGGGTATTTTTCATTCAACGGCAACTGCGATTTTGCAATCAACATCCGCTCGCTTGTGGCAAACCGGCAGACAGCCCATGTGCAGGCCGGGGCGGGGATTGTTTCCGATTCAGTGCCTGCGCGCGAGTATGCCGAGACCGAGCACAAGATGCGCGCGCTCCTTTCGGCGCTGGAGGGGAAATAGATGGCGCTTGGCACACGTTCGAATGCAGCCTGCGCTGAATTTCGGAGGGGAAACAGATGATCCTGCTAATCGACAACTACGACTCATTCACCTACAACCTCTGCCATTGCCTTCAGGAACTGGGCGAAAAGGTGGAAGTGCGCAGGAATGACAAGATATCAATTGACGAGATAAAGCGCATGGCGCCATCGAGGATTGTGCTCTCGCCCGGGCCTGGGCACCCTGCAAACAAGCGCGACTTCGGAGTCTGTTCAGAAATACTCTCTCAGGTTCAGGATACGCCCATCCTTGGCGTATGCCTTGGGCATCAGGGAATAATCCTGCACTTTGGCGGCAAAGTGGTGAAGAACACGCCCATGCACGGAAAAACAAGCCAGGTGCCGCACAATGGCAAGGGGATTTTCCAGGGCTTGAAAAATCCGCTAACGGTTATGAGATACCATTCGCTTGTAGGGGTGGATGTGCCTCCCTGCCTTGAAGTGACTGCCACAAGCACGGACGACTCCCAAGTGATGGCAGTGCAGCACCAAAGCCTGCCAATTTACGGGGTGCAGTTCCACCCTGAGAGCATAATGACAGAGGATGGAAAGCTGATCCTGAAGAACTTCCTTAAGGTGTAGCCATGGACTTTCTGAAAAAGGTTATTGAGGGGCAAGACCTCTCGCAGCAGGAGGCTCGGCTTGCCATGGGCACCATGATGCAAGGCACTCTCACGCATGCGCAGGCAGCAGGGCTTTTAATCGCGCTCAAAATGAAAGGCGAAACAGCAGAGGAAATATCCGCGTTTGCGCTTGCCATGAGGGAACATGGCATGAAAATAAAGCCTTTGGCGCAGCCGCTTGTGGACACTTGCGGCACTGGCGGGGATTCTTCTTTCACGTTCAATGTCTCGACAGCAGCTGGCATAATAGCATCGGCATGCGGCGTGAAAATCGCAAAGCACGGAAACCGATCGGTCTCCGGCAAGTGCGGCTCCGCAGACGTGCTGGAGGCGCTTGGCGTGAAAATGCTTGCGCCTTCCGAGGTTGAAAAATGCATAGATGCAATCGGCTTTGGCTTCATGTTCGCGCCTCTTTTCCATCCTGCCATGAAAAACGTGATGCCTGTGAGAAAAGAGCTTGGGGTGCGCACCGTCTTCAACATACTGGGTCCGCTTTCCAATCCAGCTGGGGCAAAAAGGCAGGTGCTGGGCGTCTATGAGCCAGCACTTGTTCCAAAAATGGCGGAAGTGCTGCTGCAGCTTGGCTCGAAGCACGCGCTTGTGGTGCATTCCGAGGGCATTGATGAGATTGGGCTGGGGAACACGCAGGTGTGCGAGGTGCTGGACGGGAAAATCAGAGAATTTGAAATGCGCGGCTCTGATTTTGGCTTATCTTTGCGCGAGCTTCCCAAAGTTCACTCCCCTCAGGAAGGGGCAACAGTGCTGCTGGATGTGCTTGGGGGGAAAGAGGGGGCTGCGCTGGATGTTTCACTTTTGAATGCCGCTGCCGCGGTTTATGTGTCCGGCAAGGCGCCATCTATAAAAGAGGGGCTGGAGATGGCAAGGCACGCAGTGTCATCAGGTGCAGCGCTTGGGAAATTGCGCCAGCTGCAAAAATTCGGTGAGTGAGCAATATGGCAGACATACTCGACAAATTCATTGAAAAGGCAAAGGAAAATGTCGCATCAGGCTATTACCGCAGCGGCACAACATATTCTGGTGCACGCAATTCCCTTGCAGCACGCCTGTCCTCGCGCGATTTTTCGCTTATTGCCGAAATCAAGCATGCCTCGCCTGCAGGCGAATATTCGTTTGGCAATATCGACGTGAAAAAAACAGCCCGAGACTTCCTTGAGTGCGGCGCAGATGCCATCTCCGTCGTGGTGGAGCCGCAGGTTTTCAGGGGCAGCCTGGGCAATGTGCCAGTGGCAAAAAGCGCGGGGTTGCCTGTGCTTTTCAAGGACTTTGTGATTTCCGAGGAGCAACTGGAGGCTGCTGCGCGCGTGGGCGCAGACGCAGTTCTCCTAGTAGTGAAGGTGGCTGACAGGCTGGGCCTTGACCTTGATGCGCTGATAGAAAAGGCGCATGAATTGGGGCTTGAGGTGCTGCTGGAGTGCTATGATGAGGATGAGATGGCGCGGGCAGTGAAAACAAAAGCAGACATACTGGGAATAAACAATAGGGACTTGCGCACGCTGAGGGTGGACATAAGCCTGACCGGCAGCATACTTTCAAAATTCCCAGGCATTCTCCAGCCGGTGATTAGCGAGAGCGGCATACGCGGGATTGAGGATGCACGGCAGGTGCGAAAGTATGGGGCACGCGGCATACTGGTGGGCACTGCGATTTGGAAGGCAGATGACTTGAGGGCCAAGATAAAGGAATTAAAGTCCGACGGATAAACTAAGTGGCAAAGATGATAAAAATGAAAAAATACTTTGGAAAATACGGCGGGCAGTTTGTGCCTGAGGCATTGGTGGGGCCGCTTGCCGAGCTTGAGCGCGCGTTTGCCACCGATGGCAAGAGCAAAAGCTTTCAGCGCGAGCTTGATTCCCTCCTGAAGAATTATGCAGGGCGGCCAACACCTCTTTATTTCGCCAGAAGGCTAACTTCGCACGAAGGCGGGGCGAAGATCTACTTAAAACGCGAGGATTTGCTGCACACTGGCGCGCACAAGATAAACAACGCAATCGGGCAGGCGCTGCTTGCAAAAAGGATGGGAAAAACGCGGCTGATTGCAGAGACCGGCGCGGGTCAGCACGGCGTGGCAACTGCAACCGCTGCCGCGCTTTTCGGCATGGAGTGCGAGATATACATGGGAAGCGTGGATGCCGCCCGCCAGGCGCAGAACGTTTACCGCATGCGGCTCCTTGGCGCGCGCGTAAGCATTGTGGATAGCGGCTCGCGCACCCTCAAGGACGCGGTGAACGAGGCAATGCGCGATTATTGCGCAAGTTTTGCGTCCACCCACTACATCATCGGCTCGGCGCTTGGCCCCCATCCATATCCTTCCATAGTAGCGGTTTTCCAGTCTGTTATTGGGCGCGAGGCAAGGAAGCAGATTGTCGCAGCCGAAGGGCGCCTTCCAGACTTCGCAGTCGCGTGCGTAGGGGGCGGGAGCAATGCGATAGGCCTGTTTGCACCATTCCTTCAGGACGATGTGAAAATGTTCGGCGTGGAGGCAGGAGGGGACGGAAAGAGGCACGCTGCAAGGCTGACGGGCAATGGCAGGCGAGGCGTGCTTCACGGCATGATGACTTACCTTCTTGAGAATGCAGATGGGCAAATTTCAGAAACGCATTCAATCTCAGCAGGACTGGATTACCCTGCCGTTGGGCCGCAGCACTCATCGCTTTCTGATTCTGGCCGGGTAAAATACGTCTCAGCAAGCGACAGCGAGGCACTATCAGCATTCCACCTTCTTTCAGAAAAGGAAGGAATAATACCTGCGCTCGAAAGCGCGCATGCAGTTGCATTCGCAATCAAGCTTGCAAAAAAGGCAGGCAAGGGAAAATCAATAATCGTGAATCTGTCAGGCAGGGGAGACAAGGACCTGGAGCACGTTGCAAGAACAGAAGGGGGCAAGGGAACATGAATCCGGAGCATGCGGAAGGGGGAATGGGGGCATGAGCTTGTCAGACGCATTCCGTAAAGGGCAGTGCGCATTCATGCCCTATGTCTGCTGCGGCGACCCGAGCGCAGAGTTTACGCTGAAGCTGGTGAAAACGCTGGTGCAAAGCGGGGCGGATGCAATAGAATTCGGCATACCTTTTTCCGACCCCATTGCCGATGGCAAAACAATACAGGCAGCCTCGCAGCGCGCGCTTGCAGGGGGCATTACGCCGGGAAAGGCGCTCTTTGTGCTTGCGAAGGTCAGGAAAAGCGGCGTGTGCGTGCCCATTGCAGTGATGACGTATTACAACATCCTTTTCTCAGCAGGCTTAGGCAAAATGCTTGCAAAAATAAAGAGGGCAGGCGCAGACGGGCTCATCGTGCCTGATGTGCCGCTTGGCGAATCCGCGCCTCTTCGCAGGGCATGCAGAATAGCAGGGCTTGAGCTTGTGCTTTTCGCAACGCCGAACAGCAGCGATGCGCGCCTGAGAAAAATAGCCGCAGCAACATCGGGCTTCATATACGCTGTTTCGGTGCTTGGCACCACTGGGGCAAGAAGCAATGTCAGTCCACAGGCGTTGCAGCTTGTGAAGCGGGCGAAGCAAGCATCTGCCATGCCCCTCGCAGTGGGCTTTGGCATATCCCTGCCATCGCACGTGCGCGCATTCCGCAAAGCAGGTGCTGACGGCGTGATAGTGGGAAGCGGAATTGTCAATATCTACGCCCGGCATATCCCAGGGGGAAAGATAAATGAACGCCTTGCGCTTTCCGATGTTGCGCGATTTGCCAAAGGTATGGTGAACATATGCCATTGCAAACGCCGGTGATGTTACAAACGGTTATAAGCGTTGTCAATTACAGTCAGCATAAGGAAAAGTGGTTTTCGTGGCTATTGCAGAAAAACTGGGAAGCAGCTATTTCGGATTCGGCTTCTTCAGCTATAGCGACTGAGAAAAACCGCGAAAAGCCTTCTCTTTTTTCCCGGATTTTTCTTGGTTGCACTAACACTAGCAGAATGAATGTCATATAACGCTTGAATGGAGGGGGGATTGGGATGAAAAATATCAAACTGGTTGCAAAGAACGGCGGAGGGCGGAGCATTGTCCGCGTGGGCAAGGTCAAAGTCGGGCAGGGCTTTACCATAATTGCAGGCCCATGCGGCGTGGAGTCAGAAGAGCAGATGCTGGAGACGGCCGTTGCGGTAAAGGAGCTTGGCGCGGACATGCTGCGCGGCGGCGCATTCAAGCCCCGCACTTCTCCCTATGCCTTCCAGGGCATGGGGCTTGCGGGCCTCAAAATTCTGGAAAAGGCGCGCGACCTTACCGGGCTTCCTGTGGTTACCGAGGTCACCGACACAAGGAATGTCTCCTGGGTGTGCGAGTACTGCGACGTGCTCCAGATAGGCGCAAGGAACATGCAGAACTTTTCGCTTCTCAAGGAAGTCGGCAAGGTGAACAAGCCCGTGCTTCTCAAGCGAGGCATGAATTCCACACTGGAGGAGTGGCTCAACTGCGCTGAATACATACTTAATGAGGGAAACCCCGACGTCATACTCTGCGAGCGCGGCATACGCACCATGGAGACATACACCCGGAACACGCTTGACCTGTCTGCTGTGCCTGCAATAAAGGAGCTCACCCACCTTCCTATAATAGTGGACCCGAGCCATGGAACAGGCAAGGTGAGCCTTATCGGCCCCATGAGCATGGCAGGCGCCGCGTGCGGCGCTGACGGGATTATTGTCGAGGTGCACCGCAGGCCCGAGGAGGCGCTTTCCGACAAGGAACAGGCGCTCACTCCTGCGCAGTTCGGCGAGATTGCAAAAAAGGCAAGGGCAATGCACGCGCTCTGGGATGAGCTTGAGAAAGGATCTGTGTGATGCATTCGATGGAAATTATCAGGTGGAAAATATGAGAATGATGGAACTTTCTGGAAAATCCGGCAACAGCAAAATATTCATCGGCGAGTCCATCTCGCACCTTGCCAGCCTGTGCACCTCTGAAAAAACCGTGATAGTGACTGACAGGAACGTCAGGAAATTCCACGGCGAAAAATTCCCGGATTTTCCCGTCCTTGAGGTTGGGCTTGGCGAGGAGAGCAAGACGCTGCCCGCTGTGCAGGCGCTCTACGGAAAATTCATGGAAATGGAGCTTGAGCGCGGCTCCATGGTGATTGGGATTGGCGGGGGAATTGTCTGTGACATCTCAGGCTTTGCGGCATCCACCTACCTTCGCGGCATGAGGCTGGGCCTCGTTCCCACTACGCTTATTGCACAGGCAGACGCGGCAATCGGCGGGAAGAACGGGGTGAATCTTGGCGGCTACAAAAATCTTGTTGGTACAATAAGGCATCCTGAATTCGTGCTTTGCGATTTCTCGTTCCTCTCCACCCTTCCTGAAAAGGAGAGGCGCTGCGGCTTTGCCGAGGTGATAAAGCACGCCGCAATAGCAGATGCAACGCTTTTCTCCTACCTTGAGGGAAATCTTCAGGAGGCAATGGAGCTGAAGCGCTCGGTGATTGAGAAAGTGATACACGACTCCATTCTTGTAAAAACCGAGATAGTTGCAAAGGATGAATATGAAAAAGGGGAGAGGAGGAAGCTCAACTTCGGGCACACGGTCGGGCATGCGATTGAGAAATGCTGCTGCCTTCCGCACGGAGAGGCGGTTGCAATTGGCATGGTTGCAGAGGCCCAGCTTTCTGTTTCACGCAAGCTGCTTTCCGAGAAGGATGCCGGAAGGCTTATGCGCCTGCTTGCAGATGCAGGCCTTCCTGCCAAGGCAAAGGCAACGCCCTCCGGGCTTCTCGATGCCATGAGGAAGGACAAGAAGCGCGAAAGCGAAATCGTCAAGATGGCGCTTTTGGAAGGGATTGGGAAATGCAGCATACAAGATGTCAAAATGGGCGAAATAGAAGCGGTTCTCTCGGGTATTTGCATTGCAGGGAAAGGAGGCGGTTCTCCATGATTTGCACCAGCATAGGGAATTGCTCAGTGGAAAAATGCATTTCCTCACTTAAGGGGCTGCGGCTCGCGGAAGTGCGGCTTGACCTGCTCTCTGGCAGGGTTGGAAAGGATGAGGTGCGCCGCATTTTCTCATCGCACCAGAACCTGATTGCCACCTGCCGGCCAGGCAAGCGTTCGCAAAGCGAATGCGCTTCGCTTCTTCTGGAAGCGATTGCAAATGGCGCAGCTTATGTTGACATTGAAGTGGATGCGCCTGCCGCGCTTCGGAAAAAAGTAGTCGCAAAGGCGAAAAAGAAAGGCTGCAAGGTCATCGTTTCTTTCCACGATTACAAAAAAACCCCCTCGCGGCAAAAGCTTGAGGCAATGGCAAGGAAGTGCTTCTCAACAGGTGATGGCATTGCAAAAATAGCATGCAAGGCAAACTCTGCAGGAGACTGCGCGCGCCTTCTCTCATTGCTTGATGGAAAAAGAAAGCTCGCGGTTGTCGGCATGGGGAAAAAGGGCAGGCTGGTGCGCGTGGTTGCGCCCATGCTTGGAAGCGCAATTGCATATGCCTCGCCTGCTGGCAGGCAAGGCACTGCGGACGGGCAGATGGCTGCGAGTGAGCTACAAAAGGCACAAAGGATGATTTTGGATGGCACCAACTAAGCTGTTCGCGTCAACTGGCAAGCCCATAATGCAAAGCGCCAGCCCGCAGATGCACAATGCAGGCTTTGCAGCCTGCGGCATTCATGCAATTTACACCAGGCTTTCTGCAGGCAGCATGGAAGAAGCGCTTGAAACTGCAAGGCAGATTGGCATGTCCGGGCTTAATGTGACTGCGCCATTCAAGCAAGATGCCTGCCGCCTGGCAGATTCGCTTGGCAGCAACGCGCGCGCAACAGGCGCAGTGAACACCCTCCTGATATCAAGAAGCGGAAAAACGCGAGGCTTCAACACTGATGTGGACGGGGTGCAAAGCGCCCTTGCCGCAGCTGGCGTGAAGCTAACAGGCGCAAGCGCCGTGGTGCTTGGCGCAGGCGGGGCAGCGCGCGCAGCAGCTTACGCCCTTTGCAAATCAGGCGCAAGCGTGACAGTGGCAAACCGCACAGTTGGAAAGGCAAAGGAAATTGCCTCCCGGTTTGGCTGCAGCCAGTGTTCTCTTGATGGCAAGTCGCTTGGCAAAATCCTGCCGTGCGCACAAGTCATCGTGTCCACGCTGAGCACCAAGGAGCGCGTAGTGCCCACTCATCTTCTGAAAAAAGGCACGGTGCTGCTTGACGCTTTCTACTCATCCGAAACTCTGCTTTCACAGGATGCTGCCAAAGCAGGCTGCAAGGTAATTGATGGGCGGGAATGGCTGCTGCACCAGGGGGCTGCCGCATTTACGCTATTTACCCGGAAGCCTGCGCCACAGGCAGTCATGAGAAAAGCATTGCAAAGCGCCGCTGGCAAACCCCAAAAGAAAAGCACTGCGCTCATCGGCTTTATGGGAAGCGGCAAGAGCACGGCTGCATTGCTGATTGGGAAAAAAACCGGCATGCCTGTTCTTGATACCGACGATATGGTGGAACGAATGGCGGGCATGAGAATATCCTGCATATTTGAAAGGAATGGCGAGGCGCGCTTCCGTGCGCTTGAGGCAAGTGCGGTGAAAGAGGCATGCAAAAGAAAAGGAACAGTGATTTCCCTTGGCGGCGGGGCAATACTGGACCCGAAAAGCGCGTTTCTGATAAAGGATAGCTGCATTATGGTGTGGCTTTGGGCAAGTGCGGATGAGGCGTTGCTGCGCCTGAAGGGCGATCCCTCGCGCCCGCTCATCAACAGGAAAGACAGATTGCGAGTTGCGCGCAGCATATTGCGAGCCCGCATGCCCACCTATGCGGCGTGCGCAGATATTGTGGTGGGGACTGAAGGAAAATCCGCCAAAAAAGTCGCAGAGTTGATTATGGATGAAACTGCAGAAGTGCAGATAAGTTGATTATGGATGAAACGGATTGCCTTGCAAAGATGGGCATGGCGATCAGATGAGTTGAGCATGCATGAAAAAAATACTTCCTTGCAGGATTGAAGGCGCGCTCGAGGCGCCATCCTCAAAGAGCATTATGATCCGCGCGGTGGCAGCCGCGCTTCTGTCAAATGGAAAAAGCATCATACTTTGCCCATCATACTGCGACGATGCGCTTGCCGCAATGGAATGCGCCAAGGCGCTTGGGGCAAAAGTGAAAGCCAGCAAAAATAAGGTTGAAATCATTGGAGGGCATCTTGTTTCCCCAAAAAAGCTTGACTGCGGTGAGTCTGGCCTGTGCATGAGGATGTTTCCACCCATCGCCGCGCTTTGCGTTGGAAAGACCGTGCTTTCCGCCAAAGGCACGCTTGCAACGCGCAATGCCGGCATGATGGAAAAGCCGCTTTCGCAGCTTGGCGCCTCGTGCATAAGCAATGGCGGGCTGCCCCCTGTAACTGTGCGGGGGCCCATGAAAGGCGGCAGGGCGGAACTCGACGGCTCTGACAGCTCGCAGTTCCTGACCGGCCTTTTGATGGCGCTTCCACTCTGTTCAAACGGCTCAGTGCTCATTGTGAGAAATTTGAAGAGCAAGCCGTATGTCAAAATGACATTGGAAATGCTGCGCGCTTTCGGTGTAAAAGTGCATGCAAATGCCGCGCTTTCCAAATTTGAAATCCCTGGCAGGCAGCATTATGCCCCGCGAGCATACTCTGTAGAGGGCGACTGGTCCGGCGCAGCCTTCCTGCTGGTGGCAGGCGCAATAGCCGGCCGTGTTGTGGTAAAAGGCTTGAGTGCAAATTCTTTTCAGGCGGATCGGGCGGTGTTAATCGCGCTTAAGGAGGCAGGCGCAAAAGTGGAAGTTTCCAAAGGCACTGTGCGCGTGGGCAAAGGCAAGCTTTCCGCATTCGAGTTTGATGCTACTGGCTGCCCGGACTTATTCCCTCCGCTTGCTGTTCTTGCCTGCCAATGCAGCGGCACAAGCAGGATAAAAGGCGCAACGCGCCTTGCGGGCAAGGAGAGCAACCGCGCGTCAGCGCTTGTGTCCGAGCTAGGCATTATGGGCGCTGCCATATCTGTGAAAGGCGATGTGATGGAAATAACAGGCACGCGGCTTTCCGGCGCTACGGTGGAATCGCACGGCGACCACAGGATTGCCATGGCATGCGCGGTTGCCGCGCTTGCCTCGGAAAAAGGCGCAAGGATAAGGGGCGCAGAATGCGTTTCGAAATCCTACCCTCGCTTCTTTGAGGATTTGGAGTCGTTGAGGGTGAGAAAATGAAAAACGATGAATGCACAATATATTTTATCCTCGCGGGCGGATGGACGCAGACAGTTAATAAAAAAAACGGCACCTGGATACAGACGACAAACGGGGTAAAACGCAAAATGACGGCTGAACAGCTATTAAATCACATATTGCCTGTTCTTGCTGGTAAAAAGGGCGTTTCTGTAAAAGTTAAGAAGAAGGTGAAAAAATGAGTGATGGGTCATTTTCGTTCGGCAGCAAGTTCCGCATAACCGTGTTCGGAAGCAGCCACGGCCCCAGTGTGGGCGTGGAAATTGAAGGCTGCCCAAAAGGGCTTGGAATCAGCGAAGGCGAAATACAGCAAGAGCTGGACAGGCGAAGGCCAGGCAGCAGCTCCATTGTGAGCGGAAGGAAGGAGGAGGACAAGCTCATAGTGGAGGGCGGCATCAAGGGCGGAAAAACAACAGGGGAAAAAATCCGCATGCTTGTGGAAAACAAAGATGCCCGGCCCCAGCATTATGCGGCTTTTGGGAAAACGCCCCGCCCGGGGCATGCCGATTTCACCTCGAGCGCAAAATACGGCAAAATGGAAAGCGGCGGCGGCTTTTTCTCAGGCAGGATGACTGCGGCACTTGTGATGGCGGGTGCGGTTGCAAAAAAGCTGCTCCTGGCGCGCGGCATCCGCACAATTGCATTTGCAAGGCAAATAGGCGGCGTGAAGCTGGAAGGCGAAGTCCCAGACCAAATGATACTTGACAATGCCTACAAAAACGACGTACACACCGCTGACATGGCAGTTGCAAAGAAAATGGCCGCTGCTGTGGAAAAGGCGAAGGGCGCAGGCGATTCCATAGGCGGCATTGTGGAGTGCAGGATAACCGGGGTTCCTGCGGGGGTTGGCGAGCCCATGTTCGGCTCCATTGAAAGCAGCATCTCACAGGCAATATTCGCAATCCCTGCCGCAAAGGGGATAGAATTCGGCGCGGGGTTTGCTGCCGCGGGCATGCTGGGAAGCGTGCACAACGATGCATTCTATTCCGAAGCAGGCCAAGTGCGGACGCGCACCAATCATGCAGGCGGAATATTGGGCGGGCTGTCAAGCGGCATGCCCATTGTGTTTCGCGTGGCATTCAAGCCAACTGCAAGCATTCTCATGGAGCAGGAAACAGTGAACCTGCAGACTAGGCGGCAGGAAAAGCTGCGCATACGAGGAAGGCACGATCCGTGCATTGCAATACGCGCGGTGCCTGTGGTTGAGAATGTTGCTGCGGTTTGCATGGCAGACATATTGCTGGGAAACGAGGAGGGGGAACATGAAGCTTGAGGAACTTAGGAAACGGGTGGATTTGATTGACAGCGAGATAGTCAAGCTGCTTGGGGCAAGGATGGAGCTTGCCTTGCGCACTGGCAAGCACAAGGATGGCGTTTCAGACCCGAAGCGCGAGGAGAATGTATTTGCCAACGTGAAGAAGTGCTCTGTGGGCCTGGTGCGCCCGGAGTTTTCCGGGGGCCTGTTCAAGGAAATCATTTCCGAATCCAAAAAAATCCAGGACCAGCACCCTGTGCTCGTGGCATTCCAGGGCGAGCATGGCGCATTTGGGGAAATGGCAATCCGCGCATTTTTGCCGCCTGCTGTGCCAATCAGCTGCCGCGAGTTCGAGGATGTTTTTACTGGAGTGGAAAATGGCTCCTTTGATTTTGGCATGGTGCCTGTGGAAAATTCCATCGAGGGCGCGGTCACCCGGGTGAACGACCTTCTTGTGGAAAGCAGCCTGAGGATTGTGGGCGAGGTCCGTGTGCCCGTGCACCACTGCCTGCTCGCCCTTCCTGAGGCTGACTACCGCGAAATCAAGGTGGCGTATTCCCATCCGCAGGCGCTCTCGCAGTGCAGGGGGTTCCTACAAAGGAACAAGCTTGAGGCAAGGCCGTTTTACGACACTGCTGGCGCTGCAATGATGCTTGCAGAGGACAGGCCGCGGGCAGCAGCCGCAATCGCCTCCAGGCTGTGCGCAGAGCTTTACGGGCTTGAGATACTGAAGGAGAATGTGGAGGACCACAAGTCAAACTCCACCAGATTCCTTGTGCTTTCACGGAAAGAGGAGGAAAAAGAAGGCGCAAACACGCGCGAGGGCGCAGGCAAATCCGATTCCCGCGGGCAAGGTGTATCTGGCAGGAAAGGCGGCATGTGCTCCATAATATTCTCCACGGACCATAAAGCCGGCGCGCTGTTTTCCGTGCTCAAGGTCTTTTCAGACGCTTCTCTCAACCTTACCAGGATCGAGTCCCGCCCCATAAAAAGCGACCCTGGCAAGTACGCGTTCTTCCTGGATTTTGAAGGCTTTGACCAGGATGCAAAGGTGGCAGCCGCGCTTTCCCAGGTTGAAAAAATGGCGGTGTTCTACAAGTACCTTGGCTGCTACCCGTCCTGGAAACAGGAGGCGAAGGCATGAGAATCGCAATTGCTGGCATCGGCAATGGCTGCTGCAAGCCATGGGCACAGGAGGCGAAGGCATGAAGATAGCAATAATAGGCATTGGCAAGATGGGCGCCTGGCTTGCGAAAACGCTCTCAGTTAACCACGACGTTGCCGTATATGACAGAAACCCTGGCAAGGCCTCCGGGCTTGGGAAAGTGGCAGTGCTTGAAAGCGTGAAGGGGCTTTCCACATTTGCGCCAGACATGCTGATCAATGCCGTAAGCCTGCAAAACACCATTCCTGCGTTTGACGAGTGTGTTTTGCACCTTCCTGCAGGCTGCGTGATCTGCGATGTGGCATCTGTAAAGGCTGGCTTGCGCGGCTATTATGCTGCATGCGGCTTCAAATTCGCATCGGTGCACCCCATGTTCGGCCCGACATTTGCCAACATGGAGTCCCTTGAGGGCGAGAATGCAGTGGTGATTCGCGAGTCGGATGCGACGACTGCGGATTTTTTCCGCAGGTTTTTTTCCGCGCTTGGCGCCCGCGTATATGATTACGGCTTTGACGAGCATGACCGCATGATGGCATACTCTCTTACCACGCCATTTGTCAGCTCGCTGGTGTTTGCCTCGTGTGTGGATGGGACGACTGTGCCTGGCTCCACATTTTCCAAGCACATGAAAATCGCGCAGGGGCTCCTCTCAGAGGATGACTCCCTGCTCTGCGAAATCCTTTTCAACCCGCAGTCAGTGCCGCAGATAGAAAGGATCACTTCCAGGCTTGAGCACCTGAAGCATATAATAATCGGAAGGGACTATGAGGAAGCAGAGAATTTCCTCGCAAAGCTGCGGCAGCGCATAAGGTGATTAACCTGTTTTACGAACTTGCGGAAAAGGCAATGGAGCTTGAAAGGAAAGGCAAGCGCATGGTGCGCCTCAATGTTGGGGACACCAACCTGCCTGTGCCTGCCTGCGCGCTTGATGCCGCAAGGCAGAACCTGGCCAAGGCAAAATCCGGCTACGGGCCCTCAGCCGGGCTTCCTGCTCTCCGCCAGGCAATAGCCGCGCGCGAGGGCTGCGGATATGAAAACGTGGTGGTGGGGCCCGGCTCCAAGCACCTTCTCTTCGCCCTGGTTTCCATCTTGGCAGGCATTGGCAAGAAGGTGGCGCTTCCATTGCCTTGCTGGCCTGCGTATGGATTGATTTTGCGCCAGACGCAAAGCACTGCGCTTGAAATCCGCGCCACGCTTGGGAACAACTGGGAATTTGGCAGCCTTCCACCTGCCGATGCCGCAATAATCTGCAATCCCTTGAACCCCACCAGCACCATTTACAAGGGCGGCTCGCTTCGCGCTGCAGTGGCGGAGGCGGAAGAGAAAGGGACACACGTGATTATTGACGAAGCATACCGCGGGCTGTCATTCGAGCCTATTGAAAAGGTTGGGAAAATCCGCCTGCGCTCATTTTCCAAGGAATTCTGCATTGAGAACTGGAGGCTTGGCTATGCGATTGCACCTGTTGGAATCGCAAAAAAGCTCGAGAGCTTCAACCAGATAACCTGCACATGCGTGCCCTCGTTTGTGCAGGAGGCGGGCATTGCATGCCTGGAGAATGAAAAGGAAATACTTGCAGAGCACCGCAAGGCGTGGATTGCGCGCGCAGACGCCGCGTGCAAATCCCTGGTTGCGCATGGCTTCAAATTTGCCAGGCCGCAGTCAGGCATCTATGTGTTTGCGAGCCACGAGGAAATAACGGACAGCGGGAAGTACGCGCTAACGCTACTTGACAAAGGCGTGGCAGTTGCGCCTGGCAGCGACTTTGGCGGCTATGGCAAATTCGTGCGCATCTGCATAAACCAGCCGCCCGCTGTTCTTGAAGAGGCGATTGGGAAAATGGCCGATGCGCTTCCTAGTCAGAATAAAAGTAAATTAAAAAAATAAAAAAGATGGAGATCGCTAGATGTCCTCTAGCTGGATTGAAGCTTTATGTTTCCTTAATTCCATGCACCAGCCTCATCAAACTCCCTAAGCGCGCGCCATACCGTCATATGGGAAACTCCCATCACATCAGCAATGTCGCGCACGGACATGCGCTCCTTCATGTAAAGCCGGTCTATCAGGGCAAGCTCATGCTCCCCTATTACTGGTGGCCTTCCTTT
This sequence comes from Microcaldota archaeon, assembly GCA_026396415.1. Taxonomy (GTDB): domain Archaea; phylum Micrarchaeota; class Micrarchaeia; order Anstonellales; family Anstonellaceae; genus UBA10161. Next base: position 12,829 of record JAPLWX010000035.1, on the reverse strand, counting down.
TTGCACAGGCATGGATATCACCCGCCTATGGCGCCTTCCATCTGGAGGCCGCCTTCCAATCCCGCCACAATCGCGTTCTTCATGTACGTCTGAATGTTCGTCATCTCAAACACCTCTTACTCACGTTAAATATTTCGTGTGCAAAACTCGCAGCGCAAGCAGGCAAAAGGAGCAAAAGAGCCGCGCTATGGGTTTTTCAAGAGGCCCGCGCAATTAGGTGTTTCACGCAAGCCAGAAGCTACTGCATGTAGCAGAGGTGCCTAGAGAAATTGAAAGCAGGGCTAACCATCGGCCGAATCGCCGCCGATACGTTTGTTCGTTCGTCTTTCATGGTTAGCACCTGTCTAGACATAGATGTGCATGTGGGAGTATATATACCTTTGTATCAGAAAGGGCAATTTGGCTACTTTCTCTTCCCGGTGATGAACAGGTGCTCTAGGTCATAAGGCGTAAGGTCAATCTGGTCCGCGACCACTATTTCGCTTCCCACGTGCGCGACGAATTCCTCGAATATTTTCCTCGGCTGGCGCGTGACGTCGATGGACTGGGACTTTATCGCAATCATGCCCCAGCCGCCTTTCTTCAGGAACATCTTGCTGTTCTTTATGAAAATATCAGCCTGGTCCGGCTGCGCCACGTCCTGGTAGATGACATCCACCTTGCCCGTGCCCAGCATCTCGGCATACTCATGCGGCTGGCGCGCGTCGCCCATGATAGGCAGCATATTCTCGCGCCTCTCGCACACGGTAAGGAGCTCGCGCATGGAGCGCTGCGCGAATTCCACGCAAAACACCGTGCCGTCCTTCCCTACAACGTCAGAAACATGCGATGGCGTGGTGCCAGTTGACGCGCCGAGGTAAAGGACAACCGAGCCCGGTTTTATGTGCATCTCCTTCAGCCCCTTGTGCATCGCTGCCGCGAGCTTGCTCCGCTGCAAGTCCCACATCCTATATTCCGCGCCGCCCTCATTCACGATTCTCTCGCCGTACACGCGGAAGCCCGGGGCTAGGGATTTCGTTGCAAGCCTCCCGCCCACAAGATAGACGCCGGGGAATTTTTCTTCAACATTCATGGTATCAGCCAAGAAATAAAAAACGGGCTCGGTGGGATTTTCATTAGCCGCAAACCCACATTCGTTGGGGGTTTGGGCGGTCAGCATCTTCGCCGTAGCGAAGATGTCTGATGCATTTTGCTTGCGCAAAATGCACATGCCGGACTAAGGGGGCATACTTATCCCCATTGGGCTGGCATTTGAACCCACGGCTTTCTGGTTTCTTCAGCCTATCTTTATCCTCAATCGGATACGAGTTTTGCTTTTCTGTAAAAGCCAGACACTCTAGGCCAAGCTGAGTTACGAGCCCGCTATATGTGCTGAATTCTATTCGTAACCTTTTAATATCTACTCCGCGTGTTTAGGGCATCTGGTTATTCGGGGTGGGCTTATGAAGAACATAATGTGGTTTTCAGAGATAAGGAAAAGCAACCTGGCAGAGGTGGGCGGCAAGGGCGCGAACCTGGGCGAGATGGCATCCGTGGGCCTTCCGGTGCCTGGCGGCTTTGTGGTGACATCCGGCGCCTATTTCCTGTTCATCAAGCACAACGGCATAGAGCCCGTGATAAAGGAGATGACGTCCGACCTCAACATCGAGGACAATGACAAGCTCAACGTCGCATCCGATGTCATTAAGACCAAGATACTGTCGGGCGAAATCCCCCCGCAGCTCCGCGCTGACATCCTTTCTGCATACAGGAGCATGATAAAAAACGGGCGCGAGCCTTATGTGGCTGTGCGCTCATCTGCCACAGCAGAGGACCTTCCAGAGGCGTCGTTCGCAGGCCAGCAGTCCACCTTCCTCAACGTGAAAGGCGCGGAGGATTGCGTGCAGATGGTGAAGGAGTGCTGGGCGTCGCTTTTCGAGCCCCGCTCGATTTACTACAGGACGGAAAACAAGTTTGACCACCTCAAGGTGGGCCTTGCCGCTGTGGTGCAGGAAATGGTGCAGTCCGAAAAGGCAGGCGTGATGTTCACCATAGACCCCATGACGCAGGACATGAGCAAGATATCTATCGAGGGGGCGTACGGGCTTGGCGAAGTCGTGGTGTCTGGCTCGGTGACGCCCGACCGCTACGTGGTGGACAAGAACACATTCAAGATAGAGATAAAAGACGTTGCAAAGCAGACCTGGATGCTGGTGAAGGTGAATGAGAAAAACGCGCACATGAACGTCCGCGAGGACATGCAGTCGCGCCAGAAGCTCACTGACTCGCAGGTGGTGGAGCTTTCGCGGCTGGGAAAGAAGATAGAGCAGCACTACGGCAAGCCGCAGGACATCGAATGGGCGGTTGCGGACAACAGGCTTTTCATCGTGCAGTCCCGCCCGATAACCACGCTTCGGAAAGAGGTGATGGCGGATTCTGAGCGCGCGCTTGCAGGCGTGCAAAGCGTGGAGGCGGGTGCAAAGCCATCAGTTCCCCCGGGCACGCCGCTTATGCAGCAGCCGCAAGGCGCGCAGCAGGCGCAAGGCGCACAGGCGCAACAAAGGCAGCAGCCATATGCTGCCACTTCACAGGCGCAACCGCAGCAGAGGCAGCAAGCTCCGCAACAACAAAGTGCACAGCAGCAACAGCAAAGGCAACCAGCTTACCAAGCAACTCCTCAGGCGCAGCCTTCGCAGCAGCAAGCCGGGCAAGGCGCACCGCAACAGCCGCAGAGGCAGCAAGGAACGCAGCTTCCCGCTGTCCAGCAGAAGCAGGTTACCAATATTGCGGCAAGCGCGCCCGCCGCGGTTGCAACTGGCGCGCCAGTGGCATCCGCCGCGCCAAAGCAGGAAGAAAGAGGTGTAAAAATGGCAGGAGAAGGCAAAATAATACTTCGCGGGCTTGGCGCAGCGCCCGGCATTGGCAAGGGGACCGTGAAAGTGCTTGCCAGCCCCAAGGAGATGAACAAAGTGATGAAGGGCGACGTGCTTGTCACCGACATGACCACCCCTGATTTCGTGCCTGCCATGAAGCGCGCGTCCGCGATTGTGACAAATTCCGGCGGCATGACGTGCCACGCGGCAATCGTTTCGCGCGAGATGGGGATTCCCTGCATTGTAGGCACCAAGAACGGGACCACAGTGCTCCACGAGGGGCAGATGATAACCGTGGACGCCAGCCGAGGCATAGTCTATGACGGCGACACCGGGCTTGCTGATGCAAAGAAGGAAGAGCCTGCATCAGGCGGCGCATCGCCAGGCGCGCAAGCCGCATACGCGCCAGTGGTGCCGGTGACAGGGACGAAAATATACGTCAACCTTGCCGAGGTGGACCTTGCCGAAAAAACCTCCAAGCTTCCCTGCGACGGAGTGGGGCTGCTCCGCGCGGAGTTCATGATAGGCGACATCGGCGAGCACCCCAAGAAGATGATAAAGGAGGGAAGGGGGCAGGAATTCACGGACAAGCTTGCCGGGAAGATACGCGTGTTCGCGACCGCCTTCTTCCCGCGCCCGGTAGTGTACCGCACCACGGACTTCAAGACGAACGAATACCGCAACCTGTCGGGCGGCGAGGAATTCGAGCCTGCCGAGTCCAACCCCATGATGGGCTGGCGCGGCTGCGCGCGCTACATCACCGAGCCCGAGGTGTTCGCGCTCGAGCTTGCCGCGATAAAGAAGGTGCGCGAGGAGTTCGGGATGAAAAATCTCTGGATAATGCTCCCTTTCGTGAGAAGGATTGGCGAGCTTCGCGCCATCAAGGAAATGCTCAAGGCACAGGGCATGCACCACACGCGCGATTTCAAGCTCTGGATAATGGTGGAGGTGCCATCCACCGTATTCCTGATCGACCAGTTCTGCGCAGAGGGCATAGACGGCGTATCCATCGGCAGCAACGACCTCACGCAGCTCATACTTGGGATTGACCGCGACAACGCCACGCTCGCCGAAGGGTTTGACGAGAGGAACGACGCGGTGCTGCGCGCAATAGAGCGCGTGGTGAAGGTGTGCAACGAGAACAAGGTGACCTGCTCGATATGCGGGCAGGCGCCATCGGTCTACCCGGAATTCGCCGAGAGGCTTGTTGAAATGGGAATCACGTCCATGTCCGTCAACCCCGACGCGGTGGAGAGGACGAAGCGCAACGTGGCGTCCGCGGAGATGAAGGTGCTCCTCAAGCGCCTTGCAAAGCTCACTGCCGAGCCTGCCGCCCCGGAATACAGGAGCAATGTCGAGGACTAAGGTGAGACGATGGGCTACAAAGGAATATTGGCAATCTCCCTGGTTTTTATTCTCTTCGCCTCTCTTTTCGGGTGCGCGCAAGGGTCTGGGCAGCCTCCCGCGGGTGCCGCTCCCATGGTGGAGCTTGAGAACCAGTCCAAACTAGGTGATTTGATAGCAAGCAGCAAAACAGCGGCAAAAGGCGACACGGTCGGGGTATACTACATCGGCAAGCTCGCCAATGGGACGCTTTTCGACACCAACGTGAAATCTGAAGCGCAGCAAGCAGGGCTTCCAGCCCGCCCCAGCTACCCTGCCCTCACCTTTACAGTGGGCGCAGGGCAGATGATACCCGGCTTTGACGCTGCGGTTGTCGGCATGAAGATAGGCGAGGAAAAGACAGTGTCCCTCCCCCCTGCGCAGGCATATGGCGAGAGGCTTGCGGATGCCATCATTTCGGTGCCGCTTGGTAACCTGCCGCCAAACGTAACGGTCGGCAGCATGCTCCAGGCGCAAAACGGGCAGGTTGTGCAAGTGGTGGAGATAAACGCAACGCACGCAAAGGTGGACTTCAACCACGAGCTCGCGGGCGAGACGCTCACATTCACCATCCGCATGGTAAATATTACAAAGGGCAAGTGAAGGAACAACCATGGCTGCCGCCCAGACCGAAACCTACCGCCACCTTGACAAGGAATGGCGCACCCTCTGCAGGATGCTCCTCGGAGGCGAAATTGGCGGGCTTGACGAGTATTCCGAATGGCTCTCTGGCCTTGACGACCCGCTTTTCATGCGCAAGTCCTCCCTGTCGGGCGCTCAGGTCGTCTTCTCGAACGGCGAGTACTGCTCCTCCTCAAAGGCAGTAAGCATGGGCGAGGTCGACTTCTCCAGGAAGTTCGAGCCGGTTTCCATCAACGACATGAAGGACATCGACTCCCTGGTGCGCGCGGTTTCCGAGCGGGCATATTACTGCGGCAACATCGTCATCGGGAACTCCCGCTTCATCGAAAGCTCCTCGGAAATATCCGACAGCTTCTACGTTTACAAATCCGTCAGGATTTCGGGCTGCAAGAACGTGGCATACTCGCAGTGGATGCGACTGTCCGAGGGCATATTCGGCACGAACGAGGGCGGGGAGACGAAATACTGCCTGCGAAGCGGCATAGTATACCGCAACCAGCGGGATTTCGAGGCATGGATTTGCGGCAATACATCCGATTCATACTACTCCTACGGGCTTGAGGATTGCAGGGACTGCATCTTCTGCTTCAACCTTATAGGCAAGAGCCACTGCATCGGGAACGTGGCGCTTGAGCGCGAAAAATACGCGGGCATCAAGAAGAAGCTGCTGGAGGAGCTGAGGGGGGAGCTTGTGAGGAAGAAAACGCTTCCCTCCCTGATCGAAATAGTCAACAAGGGCAAAGTGGATTATTCCGAGGCGCTGTCCGCAGTGAAGGGGCTGAAGTACGCAAAGCGCGACTCGGACAAGTCAAGGCTCGAGGAGGCGTTCAGGGAAGCATCCTCCATTGTGCTTGGCAAGAAGCTCTCAGGCATTGACAAGTACTCGGAATGGCTCTCCGCGCACACCATGGTGACGCGCGACTCGCGCTCCGTGCTTGGCAGAACCGTGCTCCAAGGCTCGGATTACCCGGTGTTCCGCGAGCTTCCCAAAAACCGCGTGGTGACGCAGGAGGAGGCGCTTGTTTTAGGCGAGAAGCTAAGCGCAGGCAAGCTGCTTGCGGAGTCTGCCTCTCTTTCAAACGCAGTGGAAATGCTGCAGGGCATTGCCTATTTCCCGCCTGAGCGGAGGCTGGGCACATACAAGGACCTGGTGGCATGCCAGTGGGGTTCGCAGTCCAGCGACTGCTATCGCACAGTGGTGGCCTCGCACGACAAGTGCTGCGGCTACAACGCCTGGCCGAGGAATTCCGAGCACATTTTCGGCAGCGGGCTTGTGTTCCATTCGGAATTCTGCTTCAAGTGCTTCGACGGGGTGAATCTTAGGCGCTGCCTTGAGATGGACTCGAGCCGCGAGTGCTCCGACTCTATGTTCTGCCACAACGTGGAAAACCTGCAGAATTCCATGTTCTGCTTCAACACCAAGAACAAGCAGTACGCAATCGGCAATGCAAGCATTGGCAGGGAAGAGTACTCGCGCGTGAAAAATATGGTGCTGCGCTGGATAGGCTCGGAGCTTGAGAAAAACAAGGAAGTGCCGCTTTCCATTTTCGATATCGGCTGCGCAGGGCGCGGCAAGTGATTCCATGAGGATACTTTTACAATTCCCCGAAGGCCTGAAGAAAGAGGCGCTCGCGCATGCTGCGCGCATGTCCTCGCAGGGCAATGAGGTTTTCCTCTCGGCCTCGGCATGCTACGGCGCGTGCGACCTGGCGCTTGAGGAAGCGCGCGCAATAAAGGCGCAAAAGCTCGTGCACTTCGGGCACGCCGAGTTCATGAAGATGTCGGCTAGCGCCGACAATTCGCCAAGCGCTTCGCGCTTGACGAAAGTGAAAGTTCCGGGCCTGAGGGTGGAATACGTCCCTTACTTTGCCGAGGTGGATTGGAAGGCTGCCGGCGCCATGCTGGAAAAGGCGGCATCCCTCCTTCGCGCATCCGGGGCAAAAAAAGTGTCCCTTGTTTTCCCAATCCAGCACCTGAAGAATGCAAAAAGGGTGCAGGAAAGGCTGGAGCATCTCGGGCTGATTGTGCTTATGGGCAAAGGCGGCTCTCACGTGCGCCATGCGGGCCAGGTGCTGGGCTGCGACGGAACAGCCGCCGTCTCAGGAAAAGCGCGCGATGCCGATGCCATTGTCTATTTTGGCGGCGGCAAATTCCACCCCACAGGCATCCCCTCTGGAAAGCCGGTGCTCTGCGCAGACCCGCACCTCGTGGATGCTTATTGGATTACTGACGAAATTGCGCGGCAGGAAAAGTGCAGGAACGGCGCGCTTCTTGCAGCCTCCCAGGCGCGCACATTCGGCATACTGCTTTCCACAAAGCCAGGGCAGCAAAACACTGCTGGGGCGCAGCTTGCGAAAAAGCTCCTGGAAAAGAAAGGCAGGCGCGCGGAAATGCTGGTGGCAAACGAGTTTTCCCCGCTCGCGCTTGCCAACTTCCTCTCATTTGATGCCTACATAAACACCGCGTGCCCGCGCATAGTGGACGACAGGGAAGCTTATGGAAAGCCGGTTGTGAACATTTCCGAAATAAAGCGGCTGCTTGAGATAATGGTATGATTGTTGCCTGGTGGCGCTACCCAGTAAAGCACCATGAATCTCAGTCAGTCTCCCTTCAGTGTTTCGGCAATAACCTGCTCAATTTTGATTGCCACGTCCTTCAACCTCCTGGATTCCGAGCCAAATGCGTCGCGTATCCTTTGGACAGTCGCGAGTGCTAGCGCTGCAAGAGCACCTGTTGAAAGGACGCCTAACAAAGCGATTAATCCATTTGTTTCTTTGTTTTCCGATGGGCTGATTAGAAAAACAAGTCCGCCCAAAGCAAGCGATAATGAAATATCTCCCACAAGTATGCGCATGCCATCATTATTCTTTATCTTATCGCGCCTCTCGTAGTTCTCTTCAAGCATTGGGTGGAGCCTAACAGTCATTTCAGTTATTTCATCAGCGGACAAGCGGTGTGTTGAATATTTTGTGGCCTTGGAGACAGCATATTCCACCGCCATGAGATAATCGACAGCAGCATCAGGGTTGAATTCCAAATGTAGCTTCTTTGTCAACCATTCTGACCTCATGAAAAGTGAGTCTGAAATGCCATAAATTGTTGTCGGTCTGTATGCAATTCCTTTTGCCTGAGCGCATGCCCTCATCATCATCCTCACATCGCTTTTGGTTACGACTAGTTTCTCATTTCCAACATTTTTCATCATTCCAACCACCTCAAATGTTATTTCCTGTGTCTATCTATGGTTTAACTTATATTTATCATGTTTTAGCTGATAATTTGACAAAAACGAAAGAATTATAAGTTTAAATCAATAAAGTCAAGAATATGCCATTAAAAATTGATTTGAAGGACAGGAAGATACTTTACCAGCTTGACATCAACTCCCGCCAACCATTCTCCTCCGTCGCAAAGAAGGTGGGCTTAAGCAAGCAGACCACGATAAACCGCGTGCGCAGGCTTGAGGAGGGAGGCGCAATACAGAAATACCTCTCAGTGCTCGACCTGTCCTTGCTTGGCTATTCCGGCTACAAGGTCCTGCTGCGCTTCCAGTCAGCGGACAGGGAAAAGCGCGCAGAGATTGTTTCGTACGTGAATGGCCACCCGAATGTCGAGTTCGTTTCGCTGACAGACGGCAACTTTGACCTGAACTTCAACATTTTTGCAAGGAACATAGGCGAACTGGACGGCTACCTGCACGATTTCAACAACCGGTTCGGGAAATTCATGGGGGAGAAGCAGATGATGCCGCTCATTGTCGGCAAATTCTATCCTCGCTCCTACCTTGCGGGGAAGAAAGAACGGAACATCTCAAAGCATGCCCACTTCGGATCAAGGGAAGAGGAGAGCCTGCCAAAGCTTGATGCAAAGGACAGGTCAATCCTGAAGTTTTTGGGGCAGGACGCGCGCGCATCTGCCTCTGCCATCGCACAGCAGCTGTCTCTTTCGCCTGATGCCGTGCGGCTGAGGATAAAAAGGCTGGAAAAGGAGGGCGTGATACAAAAGTATGCAGTTGTCCTTGGCATTTCTGCGGTTGGCAGGCTGAACTACAAGGTGCTCATCAGGCTTGAAAATCTGGACGAAAAGCGGCTTCGGGGAATGGAGGAATACTGGTCGCGCCACCCAAACATCTGGTTTTCCTCGCGCGCAATCGGCCCGTGGGACGAGGAAATCAATATCGATGCCGCAAGCCCTGAGGAATTCCGCAGCATAATGAACGGGATAAAGGAGAGGTTCTCCGGCATCATCAGGGACTATTCCATCCTGGCGATGTATTCCATAGACAAGCTGGATTTCTACCCTTTCGCGGATTAGGGAATGCGCGCACAGGCACTTTTTTATCCGATTTGCGCTTCGGCGCAAATTCTAAAAAAGCACTACCAGTGCTTTTTTATTCCTTCTTCGGCACTTATCCCGCGGGAGGTCATTCTCATGGCTCTGATAATAGGTCTTACCGGCGAGAACTGCGCGGGCAAGGGCACTGTCGCGGACTACTTGGTGCAGAAGGGCTTCTATTACTACTCCCTTTCAGACATCATACGGGAGGAGCTTGCCAACGAACACAAGGAGATAACGCGCGAGGCGCTCATTGCAAAGGGCAACGAGCTTCGCAGGAACTTCGGCGCGGACGTGCTTGCCAAGAGGACCATTGCAAAGCTTCTGCCTGACAGGAACTATGTCATTGACTCCATCCGCAACCCCGCCGAAGCAAAGGCGCTCATTGCCACAGGCAAGACCACGCTTGTCTATGTCACAGCCTCCCCCAAGGTGCGCTTTGAGCGCATGAAGCAGCGCAGGCGCGAGGGCGACCCGCACTCCTTCGAGGCTTTCAAGGTGGTTGACAAGGCGGAGATGATAAGCAAGGACGAGTTTGGCCAGTCGCTCTCAGAAGTATTCGCGCTTGCCACCAAGAAACTGGAGAATGAAAGCGTATTCCGCGAGCTCTATGCCGCGGTGGACGACCTGCTTTCCGGCATCTCCGCGGATTTCAAGTCCAAGCGCCCTGGCTGGGATGCATACTTCATGGGCATAGCGCGCGTGGTCGCCACGCGCAGCAACTGCATCAAGCGCCACGTGGCAGCGGTCATAGTGAAGGACAAGCGCATCATCTCCACTGGCTACAACGGCACGCCTCGCGGCATCCGCAACTGCGACGAGGGGGGCTGCCCGCGCTGCAACTCCTTTGCCGACAGCGGCACCAGGCTTGACGAGTGCGTGTGCTCGCACGGCGAGGAGAATGCCATCGTGCAGGCTTCCTACCATGGCATCTCCATAAAGGACGCGACAATCTACACCACGTTCTCGCCTTGCCTGTTCTGCACCAAGCTGATAATCAACTCGGGCATCAAGGAAGTGGTGTACAACGCCGACTACCCCATGGGCGAGGTGCCGCGCTCGCTTTTGCAGGAGGCAGGCATTGTGGTGCGGCAGGTCAGGCTGGAGAAAGAGGCATGATTCTGTGAGGGAAAAGGCTTCGGAGTACGACCCTGATGCAGTGGAGAATGCCGAGGCTGCCGGCCTCAAGGCGGACATTGGCGGCAAGGAGCCCTCCATTGGCGGCGCGCCGCTCTCCTCCTTCCTTTCCGAGGACCTCATGATGTGGTACCTTGCAGAGGTCAAATCAGGCAGGGAAAGGAATTGGTACCTGTTTTTCATGTCGCTTGGCATGAGGCCTTTCCAGCATCCGGGTGATTCTGCGCTGCAGAGGAAATACGCGCGGCTGAAAAAAGCCGGGGTATCAAAAGACGCCATCCTCACCGCGGCAATCTCCAGCGCAGGGCACAAGGTGTTCGACGCGATACTGATCTTTTTCGGCATGGTGTTCACCACCATCGCGCTTGCCCCAATAATCGGCGGAATTTTGGGCAACGCCCTATATGCATTGGCCGGCGGAGCCCCGCAGACAGGAATTACTGCCTTGGCAGGCATCTTCCTCCTGTGCATCCCGGGCCCCGTCATCGGGGCCGTGCTCGGGTACATGTTTGTTAAGGACTCGAATGCCAAGCGCGCAAAGCGGATAAGCGAAAAGATAGACGAGCTGGACAGAACATCGTGAAAATCGTCTGCCCCGTCCAGGCTACGGCATCGCGCACGCCTGTTCAGTCCACAAGCTCTATCACGCCGTGCGCGATGGTCATGTTCGGGTTCAGGTCCAAGTTCCTGTGCGTATTTGTCGTGCTGTGGATGGACGGGCCGCCCACAGATGCAATGTTCACGAAACTTTCATACCCTTTAACTTTGTAGCCGATGTGCAGCGTCACCGCGAGGTCGTCGGTGAACCCCTTGAAAATTTCCGGATAGCCCATTGTGCTGACTTTTACGCTTGGCCTCCCAGGGATCCCGCGGAACCGCATGTCATTATGCTTATCAAGGATGCTTGACCAGGCGTTTTCGCCCTCCTTGATTGTCTGCACGCCATTCTCCACCACGAACAGCAGGTTTTCCTTGCCAAGATTCCCGGCAGTAAGGAATTTTTCGGGTATCTCGAGCCGCCATGTGCCGACTGTGTCGTTGCATTTGCTCACCAGGAACCAGCGCCCATCGTCTTTCTCGATTTTCTCGTTCAGCGGAACCATGGACATGCCATTTATCATCTTCACAAAGAACGGGCAGACCTCCCTCCAGCGCCTATCCTCGGATATCATCGGGTAGATTCTGGATATGAGGGGGAGCTTGCTGTAGAAATTGGTGGCTGCGAGGATAGGGGGCGTCGAGCCTCTCTCGAACGGGACATCGATTACTTTAAATTTCGGAAAGCCTGGCACCATCCACATACCTCTCTTGGCAGATGTGTTGAGAAGTGTTTTTAAAGTGTTCTCTCTCCCGCCTTGCCGTCACAGCGTCTTAATCAGGAACTTCAGCACGCCGACAAGCACGGTGGAGAATAAAAGCGTGCCTGCCGCGACAAGTATGGCTGTGGGCGCGAGCCAGGTGGCAACAGCCTTTTTCTTCCCGAATCCGTAAAGCGCGTCAATGGAAAGCGTGAGCAGGTAAAAGCCGTAAAGCGTCACCGACACAGCCACAATGTCCCCTGCAAGCTGCAGCACGCCTGTTGCCGCAAGCGGGAATGACATCGCGTTCATTATGGACTTGAGCAATATGACTGCTATGTTGATTACAATTGTAAAGACAAACGTAGGCGCAGCGACCAGGCTCACCATGTAATACAGCCTGCCAAGTTCCACCATGCCGCCAAGCTTCTTTGCCACTTCATACGCCATGAACGTGAATGACAAGGAGACGATGAATATGCCGAATGCAGTGGCGCCCAGGCTGAAAAACACCACGGCGAGGTAATCAGGCTTCAAATGGCCCGAGAGCGCAAGCGCAAGGAGCAGGAGCGGCAGGTAGGTCATCAAGATGGGCGTGCCGAAATTCTCAAGGCCGTCAGTAAAGCCAAGATCCTTCCTCTTCGCATACTCTTTCGATGTCTTGCGCGGCGAGAGCATCATGCTGTTCCACGAATCGGTGAGTTCCTTGAGTTTGAGCATTATTTCACGACCTTTTTATTTTTCTTAATCCATCCTGTCCAGGTATTTGCCTATCTTTGCAACAGCAAGGTCGAAATTCTCCCTGTCTTTGATTTCAATATCTATCCAGTGCTTGTTGCTCCAAAATGCCACGGGAAATACCATGGGTACTCTGAGCGATAGGAGAGGATACTTTGCCCGGAATCCCTTGAATCGGTTCCATTTCTTGAAGTTTTTCCCTACATAAAGCCCTTCCTTTGTCATTTTCATGGTCAGTTTTCCTGAAGCCTCATTGTATTTGGAATAAAGAACGAATATGAGGGTTCCGCATATCAGCCATAAATGTAAACAACGGTTCAAAATTCCCCAATTTCAACGGTTCAGTCCCAGCCCTTCTTTTCACCTAAACTGTTATATTCCTCACTCCTCTTTTTGCTGATTGTCGGTTGGCTCTCTCTGCAAAAGACCAATTCGTTTCCTGTC
>JAPLWX010000005.1 GCA_026396415.1 Microcaldota archaeon | reverse complement strand
CCTACCGCTATATTTACAATTTCCTCTGTATATGCCATATGGGGCACCTCCTTGTTTGGTCCAAACAAACTAAGAGGGCGTAGGGCAAAAAGCCCTACGTAGCCCCATTTATCTTGGCTCCATAAGCGCTGTCACGCAACACCTAGGAATCGTAATGTTCGGCTGCATAACTACCATGCTAGAACACCTCCTATAAAATATGATGCGGCAGCAATAAAAAGGCAGATGGTTCGCGGCGCTTTCCTACATGAACTCCTCGATGTACTTTGATATGTCCACATTGGAGATGTCGTGCTTCACGAGGGGCGAGTCCTTGATGAAGGGTATCTCGTCGGTGTAGGTGGGGCGCTCGCTTTTGAAAAACACGCCTATCGGCCAGCGCTCGGTCTCGTGCGCGCGCGCAATCGCAGCCTGGTAGTCCGAGGTGTTGTGCCCCTCTGCCTCAAGCTTGTATATTTTCTTCTGGTACAGGTCATAGGGCAGGTCCTTCCTCCACGTCACGCAGGGCTGGAACACGTCGATGTGCGACACGCCCTTGTGCTGGATGCCCTGCGCAATGAGGTCGGTAAGGTGGGGGATGTCCCCTGCAAAGCCGCGCGCGACGAACGTGGCGCCTGCGGCAAGCGAGATCAATATGGGGTTCACTTCCTGGTCTATCACTCCGTTCGGGGTGGATTTTGTCTTTGTCCCCTTGCGAGTGGTGGGCGAGGTCTGCCCTGTGGTCAGCCCGTAGATTTCATTGTCCTGCACGATGTAGGTGATGTCGACATTGCGGCGCATGGTGTGTACGAAGTGCGCCATGCCGATTCCGTAGCCGTCGCCGTCCCCGCCCACCGCCACCACGGTGAGCGAGTTGTTGGCAAGGTGTATTCCCGTCGCAGGTGGAAGGGAGCGACCGTGCAATCCCTCAAATCCATAAGTCTTGATGAAATGCGGGAGCTTGCTGCCGCAGCCCACGCCGGAAACCACCACGGTTTCATGCTGCGGGATGCCAAGCTTGGCAAGCGCGCCCTTGAGGGCGATAAGTATGCCAAAGTCGCCGCAGTTGTGTAGAATGGCGTTTTCACTGACATAACTGTGGACACCTTCAACTTCCATGTTATGCACTGTTCCGTTGTAATCGAATGTTTCAATCGTCCGTATAGGGGTCAGGACAAATTCGGTAAGCAGTATGCTCGACGGGGTTTTGCCTGCTTTGCGCATTTCAATTTCTTGCCCAAGTACCCCTGAAAGCATTGCAAGATCGCGCCCACTTACAACCTGGATGGAATATGACTCCTTGTGCATACCATATGCCTTGCCAATTGAGATAGTGGGCACAATTTGATGGCGAATCAGAAGAATCTTCAGCTGCTCTGCAAGCGTGCGCGAAACCGTCTTGTAATTTGCCCGTCCCTTGCCAACCCAGCCGTCGCCGCGCCACATCCCGCGAATCAACCATTTTTGCTTTTCCTTAGGCAGTAACATCAGGAAACGGGGGATTTTCTTTTTGGCAGCCCCTGTTCCAAACCATCCCTCAAAATGCCTTGCCAGCTGAGAGGAAGAGATGGAGACATCGATTGTGTGCTTGCTTTCCCTTATGTTGGATGTGGTTTGGAGGGCAAAGACCCTTTCAGCAGCTTTTTTGACATCTTGTGCAAACTGCTGTTCTTTGAGATTGAAAGTAAATGTCACTTCGCGGTCGTGCACATGGCCTTCAGCCAGATAATAGCCGCAAAGAAGGAGAAAATCATTGTCGAGCCGTATTTTTCCTGGAAATGGCTTGCTCTTCCTGTCCATTCCTTTTTTCAAGTCTGGCAAATCGATTTCTTCCAAATCTTCCTCTTCCTTCAATATTGGATAGGCGACATAATCCCCTTTCTTCAGTTTGTCAGCCCGTACCCATTTCAGATCAAATTCCTTATTGTGCATTTTGGCGTGCTTCCTTTCAACTGAAAGAACAGGGTGCTCATCAGTAAGCGTGACTTCGCCGAGGCACTTGGATTTTATCCGATACATCTTGCCCTCGTGGTGGTGGGCAAAGACCCCGGTGACTTTGTGATATTTGCCATCGCTGCCCAAAACCATATCACCGGCTTTTATGTCTTCAATTTTTTCGACTGATGGATTTTTCTGAATCAGCGCGCCTGGAAGCACGCAGCCAGGGCACCATGTTGGCATGTGCCCGGAGTTGAGCTCTGAAACAGTTACCATAAGCACCACATTCCCTGCGCCGGATGCGCGTTTGCCATATCGCCTGCAGCTGCCATCATAATATCACTTCATCACTTTCTTCCTGCCAACCCCGCAACGTGCGCCGCTATTTCCTCCGGCGTGAAAGGGCGCGCGTCGTAGCGGAGATAGGTCTTGTCGATGTAATAGCCGGTTTTCTGGAATATGAGCGAGCGCATCTGCGCGCCAGAGTTGCCCTCGATGATAAGCGTGTTCTTGGCATTCTTGAGCGCCCGAAGGACAGTGGATGCCGGGAATGGCGAGGCATAGCGTATGTGCATGAGGCGCGCCGCCACGCCTTTCTGCTCAAGGAGCTTCAGCGCCTCAAGCGCCGGCCCCTTGGTGGAGCCCCAGCACACCAGCAATATGTCGGCAAGCGACTCCGATGCGCCATGGAAGGAAGGGGCGATGAAAACCTCGGGTATGGTGGAGAGCTTCCTTGCGCGCTTGTCAATCATCTTCACGCGCGTATCGCCCTCCTCGGAAGTGAAGCCGGTTTCATCATGCTCGTAGCTTGAGCAGACGTGCATGCCGTTCTTCTGCCCTGGAAGGCAGCGGGAGGAAATACCGTTAGCCGAGTATTCATAGCGCTTGAAGGAAGATGCGGATTCCATCTGGGAGTCGGACATGAGCTTGCCGCGTTCCACCTTGAGCTGGAGTTTCCTGAAGTCCTCCACTGTCTGCGAGCTTTCGGAGAGGTACTTGTCCAGGAGCACGATTACCGGCACCTGGAGAAGCTCGGCGATGTTGAATGCGTTGAATGCCTCCACGTAGCACTCGGTGGCGTCGCCAGGAGCAACCACCACGCGGGGGAATTCGCCTTGCGAGGCGTGGATGGCAAAGAGCAGGTCAGCCTGCTCGGTGTAGGTGGGAAGCCCTGTGGAGGGGCCGGCGCGCTGCGACTCGAATATCACGGCAGGCACTTCCATCATGCCCATCATGCCAAGCGCCTCGGCCATGAGCGAAAAGCCTCCGCCCGATGTCGCGGTCATGGCGCGCACGCCTGCAAAGCCAGCGCCGGCTATCATGTTTGCAGCCGATATCTCGTCCTCGGTCTGCTTCACTATCACGTCGTAGTCTATTTCGTGCCCTGCCATGAGGTGCAATATGGATGACGAAGGGGACATAGGGTACTCTGCCACGAACTTGCAGCCTGCGGCAAGCGCACCTGCCACCGAGGCCTCGTTGCCGTTTATGAAAAGCGTCTTCTCGCGCTTTATGAATTCTATTTTCGCCTTGAAGCTGCCGTTCACGATGGACTTTGAGAAGTCGTATCCTGCGCGCGCGGCTGCGATGTTCGAGTCCGCCACTGCCTGCCCTTTCCTTGCCCACATCTTTGCCATCATGTTTTCTATTATGGCAAAGTCCAGCCCGAGTATGCCCATGGACGCGCCCAGCGCCACGGTGTTGAACATTATCTCCCCGCCGGCGGCGGCAGCCATCTGCGTCAGGGGCGCGCCTATGTAGGTGATGTCCTGCCTCTTTGCGATTTCGCGGGCGTCGCCCACCTTGTTGGAGTCGTAGATGAGCGCGCCTCCCGCGGAAAGCTCGGGCGAGCGCACCTCCACGGTCTTCTTGTCAAGCGCAATCAGTATGTCGGGCTTCCCAAGGAGGGAAAGGATTGGCTTAGGGCTGGCGCTCACCGCGTAGGTGTTGTGCCCGCCCTTGATGAGCGAGGGGTAGTCGTTTGTGCCGAAGACCTCAAGCCCGCTTCTCTGCAGGCATTTTGCAAAAAGCATGCCGACTGTCGCAACGCCCGTCCCTGCCGGGCCGCCTATGAGAAAGTTCACCCTATTCACGTCTGCCATGGCACCACATTGGTCGCAAAAGGAAAACGGAATGGAAATTAATAAAGGTTCCATACGGGAATTGACGAAATAAGCGAAGGGAAAAAGAAGTAAAAGAAAAAGCAAGAAAGAAGGAAATCAGTTGCTCTTCGCGCTCTTATTCGCGCCCATGCGCGATGTGCATTTTGCCATGAGGCAAAATGCATCAGACATCGCCCGCTGGCGATGCTGAATTCGCGCCAAATCCTCAGTTGGATTTAGCGCGTTTCCTGCTCTGCCTCTTCCCGCTTGCCGAATGCTTTCCTCTTTTCATGGTTTCACCTTTTTTCTGGATTCTTTTGGAAAAAAATCGCCCTCGCCGCGATTTTCAAAACCCATAGCCCACGACGATGCCGGGGGGTTTGGGCGGTGACGGACTAAGGGGGCGTAGCCCCCTTGGGCTGTCATTTGAACGCGGATCTCAAGCTCCGCAAGCTCGCATTCTATCCAAGTTATACTACGAGGGCGGGAAGATTAGATGGATAACCCTTATTAAGTTTCGGCACCCACGGTTTTCCCACGTGGTGAGGGAATGTCATCCAGCCAGATAGCGCGCATTGACGGCAAGGGCAGGCTGATTGTGCCTGCGGCCTACCGCGAGGTGCTCAACCTCAAGGAAAACAGCAACGTGCTCCTGACGCTTGACACTTCCAGAAACTCGCTCACGATGCTTCCGTTCGCCTCTGCAGGCGACGAGCTTTACAGGATGGATGTCGCGCTGTCGGATGCGCCAGGCTCGCTTTCGCACCTGCTTGCCCTGCTGGCAAAAAGCGGCGTGGACCTTGTGCAGTCCGAGTCCATTGCCTCTGACAGGGGCCGAAGCGCGCAATGGCGCGCCACCGTGGACCTGTCCAAGTGCAAACTCCGGCCAACGGCTATAAAGGAGCTTCTTTTGAGGGAAAAGGTCGCCACTGGCGTGGAAATCGCGGCAATTTGACCCGCTGATGTTATAGAAAGCTTTAAAATATGGCATTATGCTGTTAAAGCAGGTGATTATTGTGAATTATTTTCAGATGGCAATGCAAAAACCGTCAACTAAAACGCAGATAGAGGGCATGATACCGAAAATCGCAGGCATACATGGGGCCAAATATCTTCTCAGGAAAGCAGGAAAACTGGAAAAAAATACTGCGAGGATAATTGCAGGCAAGATTGAAACCCAGGCAGGCTCGTCGAATTTCAGCCAAAGACAGAGGGAAAAGATAATCAAGGAATCACGGGAATTCAGGAACAGGCTGATATAGCCTGCTTCTTCTTTTTTTTCCTCTTCGCTTCCGTTTTTTTCAGCCCTTACCCATGGTTTTATAAACCCTTCACCCACTAACATGGGAAAGTGGGAAAGAGGTGGGAATATGAACAACCAATCGGGCATGAAAATCATACCAAACGTCGAAGCGGCAAAGCAATTGTCAGGCGCATGAACAGCTCCGACCGCAACAGGATAGAGCTTGGCATAGCGGCGCTGTCGCTCCTGAGAGAGGTGCAGCCCGTGAACGGCGAGGCAAACCAGGTTGCGCGGACGGCAAACAGGGTGGCAAACGCGCTGAAGGCAGAGTATGGCAATCCTGAAACGAGCATGAGGGCTGCGGAGCTGGCAACCGATGCGCGCTCGCTTGGAAGGGGCGTGCTGCCTTTGGTGGACACGCTTTGCCTATCCTAGTGGCCCTTTCAATTTTTTTATTTTGCCCAGCTAAGGCAAAATATTCCAAACGGAATAAATTTGCCAATCTTTATTATAAACAAGCCATCCCACACGCTTACGGGGGGATGGAATGGCAACAAAAATATTCTCATCAGAGTCGGTGACAGAGGGGCACCCGGACAAGATATGCGACGCTATTTCCGATGCCATACTTGATGCCATGCTTAAGGACGACCCCAAAAGCAGGGTGGCGATTGAAACCCTGGTCACCACGGGAAGCGTGCATGTTGCCGGCGAGGTCACCACCAAGACCTATGTCGACATACAGAAGCTGGTGAGGGAGACTGTCCGCGACATCGGCTACACCAACCCGGAATTCGGAATGGACTACCAGGACTGCGGCGTCTGGACATCCATCCACGCGCAGTCGCATGATATTGCAGTGGGAGTGGACACCGGCAAGCACGAGCAGGGCGCAGGCGACCAGGGAATGATGTTCGGGTATGCGTGCGACGAGACGCCGCAGCTCATGCCCCTTCCCATCATGCTTGCGCACGCAATCACGCAGAGGCTGTCGGAAGTCCGCAAGAAGAAGGTGCTTCCCTGGGTGCGCCCTGACGGGAAGAGCCAGGTGAGCGTGGAATATGCGGACGGCGTGCCCAAGCGCGTGGTTACAGTTGTAGTGGCTGCGCAGCACGACCCGGGCGTGCCGCACGAGAGGATACGGAAGGAAATCATCGAGCAGGTGATAAAGCCTGCGTGCGGCAAGTGGCTGGATGCAAAAACGCAGTATTTCGTGAATGGCACTGGCATTTTCGTGACAGGCGGGCCTGAGGGCGACACTGGCGTCACTGGAAGGAAGATAATCGTGGACACCTATGGCGGCATGGGCAGGCACGGCGGCGGCTGCTTTTCCGGGAAAGACCCGAGCAAGGTGGACCGCTCTGCAGCATATATGGCGCGCTACATAGCGAAAAATGTGGTTGCCGCAGGCCTCGCGCACCGCTGCGAGGTGCAGATTTCCTATTGCATTGGCATTGCCAAGCCCACATCCGTGTTTGTGGACACGTTTGGCACGGGGAAAATAGCCGACGAGAAGATAGAGGCGCTGGTGGAGGCGAATTTCCCCCTCAAGCCCGCAGACATAATCCGGCACCTCGACCTGCTGCGCCCAATTTACAAAAAAACGGCGGCATACGGGCACTTCGGGCGCGAGGAGCCGGAATTCACCTGGGAAAGGACGGACAAGGCGCAGGAGCTGAAGAAGCTGGCGGGAATCTGAGAAGGGCTTGCCAGTAAGATGCATGGACTGGCTTGGATTCAGGATTTCTTCCTGCCAATGCACGCGATGCTGAATATGTCCAGCCCAGGCGCCCTGCCACTCTCAAGCGCGGGCACTATCCTTCGCAGGAGCGCGCCTTTTGCCTGCAGGTACTTCTCCCTGCCCACCTCAACGTTTCCCACGGCGTATTTCAGGTTCTTCACATTGAAGCAGAAAATTCCGTTCTGCACGTTCTCGCAGTTGTGGCAGAAATAGCAGTCAGCGCAGTCTCGCGAGGAATCCACCTCAAAGCACCGGTTGAGCTTCACCGACTGGTAGCAGTGGATGCAGAACGAGGAATCGAATACCATGCCGCAGCCGAACAGGTGCTCGCTGGAGCGCGGCCACCAGTTGTAAGCCGAGTCCTTTACCTGCACGCATGGCGCGCAGTAAAGCGCGTTGCTGCTGTAGGCATATGCCATGCAGTTCTTCACGTTCTTGTTGGTGCCGTCGTGGTAGTCCAGCGAGAGGAAGGCGGAAATGCCTATGTATTCGTGCGCGTTTTCAAGCATGATGCGCTCAAGCCCCTGTGGCTTTGGCGCTGCATCCACAAGGCAGAGCGCCTCCTCTTCAAGCACTGTGCGGCTTTTGGGCACTGTCATGTACTTTGCATAGTTGCCCACGAATATTTCCTTCCCAGAAAGAGCGGACTTGCGCATCTCGCCCTTGGGAGTCCTGGATGTGAGCCAGCCAGAGTGCTCCTTCAAGCCGGAAAGCTCGGTGCCCAACAGGAGCTTGGTGGTGCGCTGGAATGCCTTTTCCATGGGCGCAACGCTTTTTTCCTCGCTTTCCTTTTTCCCAAGCCTGCCTTGCACAAGGCGCTTTGCCTCCTTTGATTCGTCAGGCGATTTTGCTATAATGTCCATGAGGGAGGGAAGGCGCTTCTTTTGCACAAGCTCGCCTCTCATCTGCTCGAGCAGCGACTCCTTGAGCGAGAGGTACTTGTCGCGCGGAAGCTCGGCATTGCCGATGCAGTGGTGCTTGCCCCGGAGGTTGAATGAGAACATGCAGTCAGTGCAGTTGTTGAGCGCGAATACGTAATAGCAGTCGTTGGAATTCGAAGTCATCCAAAGCTCGAGCGCGCGTGAGAGCCTGTAGGTGTCGTTGCAGCGTATGAGAAATGAGGATTCGCCCGGCGCCGCGGTGCCGAAAACGTGGTCGCACAGGCGCGCCATGCTGCTGTAGGCAATGTATTTCGAGTCGCCTATGCGCGAGGAGCCGTAGATGAAATGGCTGTCCGATACGTTGGTGCTCCTCTCCACAGAGCTGCAGTTGCCAAGCACAATGTCGCCGGCATAGGAAAAGCGCTCCTGCAGGGAGGATATGAGCGAGTCAATGTCCTTCAAGTCATCCACTGGAAGCGCAGCCTGCTTTTTTTCAAATGATACCTCGCCAAGCGCCACCCTTTTCGAGCCCTCGCAGTAGCTGCTGGAGGAGAATGACACCTCCTTGCCGGAGAGCGATGACTGGGCATGGTAGATGGGGTCCGCGCGCTCTGAAAGCCATTGCTCGAAATCAGGCAGGGGCCCGACCTCGCCCTTGAGGACGACGGAGCATGTTTGGCGCCACCTCTTGTCAAGCTCCTCTAGAAGCGTAGTGGCAGCCATGCGCTCACTTTTTCCCCGAGGCGCCGCTTAGCGCGAATATGGAGCGGCTGCAGCGCTTCTTCGTATTTATCTCGGCGTTCACGTAGTCGAGCATGAGCTTCTTTACGCGCGCGTATTCCTCGCGCGGAAGCTGCTGGTTGAGCACAGCATATCTCATGCCCTTCACATTGGAGCAGAATAAACACTCCTCGCAGCCTTCCAGGTTATGGCAGAAATAGCATGCCGAGCAGTTGGTGCAGCCGTCTATCTCGAAGCAGCGCTTGCAGACAGTTATATCGCAGCTTTTCACGCAGAACTCCGAGTCAAGCTGGCGCCACGAGCCGCCGAAAACGTATTTTGACTGTATTATGCCATCGCAGCATGCCGAGCGCTGCGAGCTTGTGGCATCCCAGGATGAGTAAACCTCGCTTGATTCTATCACCTGCGAGACATCGACATAGTCACGGCACGCGCCATCCACAAAGTCAAGCGTGAATGCTGCGTTCCTGGAAACGATTGCTTCCATCTTTTCAAGCGGCAAGGAAAGCTCCTGCTCGGCAAGCACCGGCTTGTCCTGCTTCATTGCCTCTGAAAGCGTGCACAGGCTGCTTGGCGGGATTTCCTTCACCAGCGAGAAGCCGCTGTTGAATGCAGGGGTGCCAAACTTGCCTTTCACCTTCATCACCCGAAGGGTGCGCTCCTGAAGATAAGGCACATAATCTGCGATGGGCTTCCGCTCCACGCCCAGAACCAGCTTCATGGTCTCCGAGAAGGCCTTTTCCACCCCAGGCGGCGCAGGCAGGGTGGGAATGAACTGGATGTCGCCTTGGCTGTCCGCGTCCTTGGCAGCCATCCTGGCAATGTCCGAGGTGGACCGCGCTCTCCCTTTTTTCTCAAGCTCGTCCGCGATTTCCCCGGTGAGCTTTTGCTTGATGGAGAGGTACTTGTCCTTGGGAAGCTCGATGTTTCCGATGACGTGCCTTTTTCCGCGCAGGTTGTAGCCGAAAATCACGTCCGCGCAGTTGGTGCAGTTGAAGGAATAGTACATGTCGGACGAGTGCGTGATGTAGAAGGACTCGAACAGCCTGTTCACGTTTATGCCCTCGTGGCAGCGGATGGAATAGTTTATCTTGGGGAACGCCGGGATGCCGAAAACGCACTCGGACTCGCGCACATAGGAGATGTAGGCTCCCTTTTTCACGTTCCTCACGTTGTGGGAATGGTAGACGTCTATGCAGTTGATGGCATTGTCCACATAATCCACATTGGCGTTCTTGCCAAAGACCTTGTTGCCGCAGTATGCCACGTTTTCCCCTGCAGCCCGGAAAAGCGAGTCCATGTCCTTTATGTCGTTTACATTGAAGCCTGATTTTTGGAGCGAGGGGATTTCGTCGGGGGAGATGAAACGCGCGCGCGCAGGGTAAAGCGTATTGGAGAGGAAGACATTCTTGCCAGATACGCTGCTTTTTGCTATCAAATAAGGCATCATTGCCTCCTTCAGGTATGGCTCGAACTTCATCAATCCGCCCACGTCCCTGCCGAAGAGTATCTTGCAGAGGCCGCGCCATGCGCTGTCAATGGGTGCAAGGTTGAATTTTTCCAAAAATATCCCAAAAGGCATTTGCCGGCAAACCTTTTAGGCGATTTCGGTGCGGAAAAGGCACTCTTTTAACCCTATCGCCTCTTAACCTCGTACCGGATAATACAAGGTGAATATTTATGCTGAAAAACTGCATCACATGCGGAAAGCAGACCAAGGAATACTCGGAGTTCCCCTGCGCTTCCTGCGGGGAGAAGATAGCGCGCTGCAGGCACTGCAGGCAGATTTCGCTTCCCTACACGTGCAAGGCATGCGGAAAGACCGGGCCGTAGGCGCGCTTGTGGCGTTCTGCTTTGGTGTTTTTGAGGTGTGGATATGGGACAAGTAGCAGTCGTAATGAAGATAATGCCTGAGGACATGGCGCATTTCGACAAGCTGAAGAAAGATGCCGTGGACGCGCTCAAGCCGTACAAGATGGAGGAGCAGCCCGTGGCGTTCGGAATTGTCGCGCTCTCGCTCACCTTCGTCGTGGAGGACTGCGTGGGCGGCTCGGACCTGCTTGAGGCGAAGGCGAACAAGCTCGCGAACGTCTCTGGCGTGGAAATCGTGTCGGTGGACAGGCTGTAGGTTCTTTCTTTTTCTTTCAATTTTTCTTTAATTTTCCATCCACAAGTTTCAATGCCATTCAAATCACCTCATCCACATAACTGCAGTCGGTGGCCACATCTCCCCTATATGATAGAGTCAAAGCCTCCAGAGTACGACGTCCTGGGCGGCGTGAGAGGCTCAGATGCGCTTGAGCTATCGCTTTTGGCCGCATTGACTTTGACTGTGTTGACAATTGCATCTCTCATCTGCTGTGCCACCTGCAGCCAATCTCTTTTCAGATCCAACATGTATGACAAGGTCCTACATTCACATTCAATAACACAACCGATGATGGGAATCGCCCCGCCTATTAGCGCGTATAAGAAACTCCTAGCGCTGCCAGCATCAGTTACGAGGCCAATGAAGCCACCAATAATTAGCCCCATAAGAGGGACAAGAACTATGCCGTCACCGATGCGATCTGGAGAATCGTGACGGCTATATTTAATGTTGCATTTGGTATAGTGAATGGAACGTATTAGCGTGATTACAATATCGATGAAAGCGACACATGCTTGTTCCTTTTGCTCCTGGGTGAGATTGACTGAAATTGATCGGGATACCGTGTCAACCGCTTTTTCAACAAGATCTGGCCTAGCAGCTTTGATCATCTCCTTAATATCGCCCTTGCTGAGCCCGATCTGCTTGAAGCTTATCGAAGTTCCAATCACTTTTATTTCCCGCGCCTTGTCTAACAGGGCTGCTCTTTCACAAAGCGGCAACCGCTGGAATTTTCGAAAGCTCATGCGATCCAACTTGTCATAAATGCCCGGCCTGCGCTGACCGTCGGGTATCGCGCGCCCGGGCACGCGCACTTCCTTCCCATCCACAAGTTTCAATGCCATTTTTACCACCTCGTTCACGTAACTGCAGTCGAGAGCCCCTCCTTATATGATGGAGTCAAAGCCCCCTACCCCCATGGCGACATTGGTGGCTCAGACTTGTGTAGACTCTTGTGGATTGCATCCAGCATGCAATTGCAGACGCTTTCTGCGGCCCAGGAAAGTTGCAGTATAGAATCGTGCAGGTGCTCTCGCGCCCTTTCGATTCCATAGGTGAGTGCGAGGGCCATCCCTGCTGGGCCTGCGATAAGCAACAATACTAAACCCGCAGGACCGGCATCTTTTGTCTGCATGAACACCACTCCTCCAATAAAGCAGGCAACGCTGCCAGAAAATGCAACCGCACCTTCAGCCATGCAGATTCCACTGCGAACATAGTAGCTCCATCTCTGCTTGCGAGCTGTGCCGTAGTCCTCAAGGCAGGGCTGCACCTTTTCAGATATTGCTTTCACGTCATCGTTGCTGACTTCTTTGCTGCTCATCTTTTCAACCACCTTTTTCACGGCGGTCTCATACCTGGCAGTGTCCCCGCTCTTCTTCGCCCTCTCGCACGCCTTCCACATTTCCTTCACGTCCCTTTTCGACGGGCAACCCTGCATTACAAGTTTCAATGCCATTCAAATCACCTCGTTTTCACTACCTCAAACTTTCACCTTTCTTTCAAACACCCCTGCAAGCTCGTCAAAGCCCAGGTCCTTGCACACGGCAATGATCTCAGGGCGGAGTCTGTCGAGAAGCTCGTGGAGCCCGCATTCTGCCTTCATGTGCGGCCCTACACCATACTGGTCTGATTTCCCATTGGCAACGAACATTTTCCAGCTGTTTCTCATGTCGGCAGGGATTTCTTCGCTATTTTCAAGCTTTTTGGCGCTGAGATAGCCCCCGCCGCAAATGCGGGTTCCAAAGCGCTGGTCTTCGCCAAATATCGACTCATTCAGCCAGACTAGCCCTGAGTGGAACCCGAAAACGCCCATTGAAGACACGATGAGAACGTCCTTCAGCAGGAATTTGCCCAGCTTTTCACGGGTTTTGGCAAGCTGCGATTCATAAAATTCGCTGGATTCGTGGTTCTTTTTTAGTTCTGCAATCTCTGCTTCAAGGATTGGTATGTCCTCTTTTAGCCCATCTATCGTGTCATAGCCATTCGACCCGGGCCATGCTTCGCTCGTCGGGCTCAGCCAAACATATTTTATCTTGTTCTCAATCGAGTTGGCATCAAATATTGCAATCCTGCGAATCGCGTCAGTTTCCTCGAAGACTATGAGCAGCTTCTTTTCCCGCTCCTCTTCATAAGCATCGGCAGGAAGAGTGACGGTGAGCTTGATTATTGCAGGGCCAACCTTTCCCTTTTCATCCGCTATCGCTCTCGCGACTGCTTTCATGGCATGATACTGAGAATCCCACGCATCTTTCTTTTCTACGATGCGAGGAGCGGGGGTGCCAGCATGATTTTTCACGGTTCTGGCCACCTTGATGATTTCAATCTGCTCAGTAAGGGGCAGCTTTCGGAAGTTTTGCCAGTTGCCCAGCTCGAATTTCTTGATGAATGCCTTCACAGGCATTGGCTTTTCGCATTTGCCAGCAATTTTTTGTGCCTCCATAATGCCCACCTTGTTTTTCATTTCCCCATTCTGTTGTTCTGTGTTGTCTTTTATGGTTAAGGAGGGATATAATACGTCCCTGCTGAAAAGTGTCAAAAACAGGAAGTATTTTATAAAAAGCCTGCAAAATAAGCAAAATAGGCGAAAATAATGCAAATAATCGACAAGAAGGACAAAAGGATACTTGCCTGCCTCGAAAGGAACGGGCGCGCGCCGTTGGGCGAGGTGGCGCGCGCATCAGGCCTGTCCAAGCCCGGCGCGGCAAAAAGGATTGCGCGCCTGGAGAGCGACGGGATAATCTCTGGCTATCTCACGCATGTCAGCTTTCGCACGCTAACGCTTTTCAACTTCAGGCTTTACCTGAAATTCGAGGGAGCACCTGCGGGGTTTGAGCGAGAGGTAGCAGACTGGCTCAAGAAGCAGGGGTGCGTGCGCTGGCTCTGCCTGTGTCAGGGGGAGTATGACCTGATTGCAAGGACAATGGTGCATGACTTGTATGAGTTCCGGCAGTTTGAGCAGGCGCTGATGGCGCGCTTTGGCAAGAATATCGGCAAGCGCGTATTTTCTGCGAATATAAACGACGCATACCACAACTGCACGCATTTGACAGGCAATGAAGGAAACAGCTCAGTGCCGGAAAAGGAGTATGCAGGTAAGGCAGTGGCGCTAACTGATGCAGACTTGAAAGTGCTTTTCAATTTGTTTGAAAACTGCCGCCAGAGCGCGCGCGAGATTGCAAAAAAGGCAGGAATGCAGCCAGATGCAGTGCTATATCATATCAAGAAGCTGGAAAGGGAGGGCGTTATCACAAAATACAGCGTGAAAATAGACAGGGGGAAGATGGGCTACAGCACCATGAAAGCGCTTTTCTGGCTCAGACAGGCATCCCCGCAGGATTTGCTGCGCCTACGGAAGTATTGCGAGATGCACCCGAAAGTGTCGTTTTACGGCGAAATCATAGGCCAGTGGGACATGGAAGTGGATTTTGACGTGCAAAGCAATGCAGAGGCGCACGAAATTCTGAGCGAAATGCGCGCGAAGTTCGCGGGCCTGATACATGATTTCTCGGTGCTGAATCTCATTGAGGAGAATGAAGTGAATTTTGTGGCTGGGCTGATGGAAAAGAAAGAGTAGGCTTTTTATTCTGCAATGTACCTATAGTCACATGGTGTGGCATGTGACCCGAAGGTTACCAGCGCAACATAAAGCTGCCTGCTACACCATGTGAGTTACATGCTCATTTACTTCTATGACCTGAAGACCAAGCTGCGCGACTACAACAGGATAAAACGCATGTTCTACTATGACCTGAAGAAGAGCAGGCTTTCCACCTACCCCACGAAGACAAAATCCGTGATAATCGTGGACGATGTGGGCGAGACCATGGCAGACCGCTTTTTCCTGCGCCACCGCAAGCACATCGAGTGCTACAAGGCGCGCTGCACGAGCCTTGAGGAGATATTTTAACATTTCAGATGCAAAATGGATTGGGATGCTTTCATGATTACCGGCTTGACACTTGAGAATTGGAAATCTCACTCTTCCTCCACCTTCAGTTTCGGCAAGGGCACCAACGTGCTCCTTGGCAGGATGGGCGCGGGAAAGTCATCCGTATTGGATGCGCTTTGCTTTGCGCTTTACGGCACCTTCCCGAAAATGAGCAGGCGAGACCAGTCCACCGAGTCGGTGGTGAACATCGCCTCTGGCGCGGAATATGCCGGCGTGAAGATGGAATTTGAGAAAGGGGGGAAAAAATACGAGGTGGCCCGCAGGGTGGGCAAGAAAACATCCGAGGCAGAAATCCGCTGCGAAGGCAAGCTTGTGCAGAAGGGCGCAAAGCCAGTTACAGACTACGTAACTGACGCGCTTGGCGTGGACTACGAGCTTTTCACGCGCGCAATCTACTCCGAGCAGAACAGGATGGACCATCTCCTGGCGCTTACCCCCCGCAGCAGGAAGACTGAGATAGACTGGCTGCTGGGGCTGGGAGACTTTGACGCGGCGCGCGAAGCTGCGCAATCCGCATCGGGAAAGCTCTCCGAGCAATCCGCGCTCCTGCGCGCGGATGCAGACCCTAAAAAGGCAGAGGAGGCGGAAAAGAAGGCGCAGGAACAGCGCGAATCAGAAAAAAAACTTTCCGAATCCTGCACGGCGCTTGGCAAAAGGAAGGCCGAGCTTGTGGAAAAATGCAGGAAAGCCGCCGCAGGGCTGTCCGGGCTTGAAAAGGCAAGGGGGGAATGGCGGAAAAGGAAGACTGAGTGCGACCTGCTGTCTGGAAGCGCGCAGCGGATGGCGCGCGAAACAGAGGGCAGGCAAAGACTGCCAGCAGGAAGCATTGCCAAAATGTCATCTGAGAGAAAGGCGGTTGAGGAAAAATTGTTGGCTGCAAAGTCGTCGGCAAAAAAGCTCCAGGAAGGGCTGACAGGCGCAAAAAGCGAATTGGCAGTCATCCAAAAGTCCATTGAGCTTGCAGGGGCGCAGGAAAAGAAAAGGGCAGAGCTTGAAAAGAAGCTTGCATTGTATTTGGGCGGGAAGGATGAGAAACGGCTTGAGGCGGAGCTTGCCGCCCAAAAGGCAGAGGCGGAAAAGCTCTCAGCCGAGCGCGCGCAGCTTGTCGCGGAAGCAGAGGAGCTTGAGAAGGCTGCGCACACGCTGCACAAGGCAGGCGCAAAATGCCCTGTGTGCGATTCCGCGCTTGCGCACGGGAAGGCGCAGGAGATGTCGCTTGGGAAAAAGGCAGGCGCAGATGAAAGGAAAGCCAGGGCTGACGCGTGCGCATCGGATATTTCAAAAAAGAAGGCGGAAATTTCCAATCTTGAGAAGGCGATTGCGGACGCAAGGCTGTGCAGCGCGCAGCTGGAGCGCATGAAATCAGATGCAGCCGACATTCCCGCGCTTGAGGCAAGGAAAAAATCCGCAAAGGAAAGGGTTGCGGCGCTTGAGAATGAGGCAAATGCTGATGAGGAAGGAATAACTCGCATTGAAAAATCGCTTGAGGATGCAAAGGCAAGGCACGATGATGCAGTGCGCGCCGAAACGCTGTTTTCTGATTTCGAAGCTGTGAAGAAGAAGCAGGCAGAGGCGCAATCCGCGCTTGCCGCGCTTTTGTTTGACGAGGAAAAATACGAAGCCGCGCGGAAAGCCGCCGAGGAGCTCTCAGTGTCGCTTGCGCGCGTCGAGTCGGATTTTGCAGGCGAGGAGAGGAGGCTGGAGCTTGTGTCAAACCTGCGGGAAGTGTTGGAGTCCGACCTTGCGGCAATGAAAGGCAAGGCGGCGCTTGCGCAGAAATATGCAGACGCCGCGCAGGAAATGGCGATTTTCAAGAACAGCCTGTCTGCGGCGCAGAGCGAGCTTCGCAACACGCTCGTGGAGGAGATAAACGAGGCGCTGGCCGAGGTCTGGCCTGCGATTTACCCCTATGCCGATTATGACTCCGTGAAGCTTGAGGCCGACGAGAAGGATTACCGGCTCCTCATGCGCAAGGAGGGCTGGCGAGAGGTGGACAGCGTGGCGTCGGGCGGCGAGCGCGCGTGCCTTTGCCTCGCGCTCCGCATCTCGTTTGCAACCGTGCTCACGCCTGACATCGGCTGGCTCATACTGGACGAGCCCACGCACAACCTGGATGCCGAGGCCGTGGAATTGCTTGCAGAGGCGATAAACACCAAAATACCCTCCATCGTGGAGCAGACATTCGTGATAACGCACGACCCGTCGCTTGGGCAGAGCGCGGAAGGCTCGGTGTTCCGCCTCGAGCGCGACAAGAGCAAAGGAGAGAATACGCGCGTGGAGAGAATCTGACGCTCTAATAATACAAACTCTTCATTTTTTTCAAAAGCCGATTGTTATCCAAAAAATCTGAGTTGTCGGACAGTTGATTTGCAGACCCTATGCATGCTGTCATTTTTTTCAGTGTTTTGTCCCTGATTTTGCCCTTCAGCTCCTTTGCAAACGCATCCCCGTGGATAACAAGATACTGGCGGCTGAAAAATCTTGTTGCTTTGTCTTGGATGGGTTTGGTAAGCTTTAGGGAATTGTGCATCTTAGCCAGGCATTCATACGCTTTTGACAGGTTTTTCTCCCTTTCTTTCCAGTTGCTAGCAGACGCGGCTTTGGTTAGAAATGGCGTAATCATTCGTGAACATTTAAGTTTTGAAAATGCTGTGCCGAACCACTTGCTATACGGGGCGTATTGCTTTTCCATCAGGAAAGAAAGCTTCATGGCAGAATGTGCAAGCCTTGCAGCGATTATCCTTGATCCAATGTCATCGCCAACCTCGCCGCATCTTCCGACAAAAGGCTCTTCTTGGCTGACTTTCATCCATTCTGATGCCAGCTGATACAGCCACACGTCTTTTGGATAGTAATTGAGCCTCTTCTGTATTTTTTTCAGCCCAAGCTGGTCGTAAAAAACCTTCCCGTCCCTTATGGTCCTGAGTTTTTGTTCTGACAAAACTAGCCAATCTGCAGTCTTGATGCCGCCATTTGGATTAAAACCAAGATAGCTCTTGAAAAACGGTTGGATTGCGTGGATTTTGACCATGTGGCTGATTGGGCTCCCCTTTTTTGCCTTTTCAAGCAGCCGGACGCCGATTTTGTCGGGCTTGCCAAAATTGGTTGAATATCCCAGGAACATGGGGGGCAGTTTTTTGCTTAAAGCGGCAGATATTTGCTTTTTCTTTTTGATGTCTTTTGGTAACAGAAAGATAAGGAGGCGCGGGCCCCAATGATGGTCTGTGGATAGCGGAGTATCAAAGCCAAGCACTTCAGAACCAGGACCAATAAGGCAGGCTGAGTATTTTAGGAGGGGAAACTCCTTCTTAATGATAGGTTTTACCAACTCATTGTAGAATCGCTCGCTCAACCGCAATCCTGGGATGAATTTTGCCATGGTGTGACGTCAGGGCGTTGCAAATTTAAAAACAACACTGGGCGAAGCTGGATTAAAAGTAAGGTATTATCCTCATTGCCGATTCCACAAGCCCGTCCCGCGCAGTGCCTTTCTTCCCCTTGCTTTGCAGGTGCTGCACAATCTCGTGCCTGCACACAGGCGAGTGCGACAGGTAAACGGATGCAAGGCGCGGCAGGTCTGCCTCCGATGCAACTCCCGACGAGACAAGCGCGCGCAGGGTGGAGACTGCCTCGTAATAGGTGGTCTCGCCTTCATGGAGCGCGAATATGACTGAGGGGCTGATAAGCTTTGCCTCCTTGCCGGCGAACTCGACGGCATCAGGAGTCAGCCCGCCGCAGCCAAACCCCTGGGTGTGAAGGGAAGCCAGCCGTTTCATCACAGCAAGCGAAAAAGAGGCGCGCTCATCCTGCGCAATCTCTCCTCCTTTCCTGCCTTCGGAGCGGCACACCACGAATATTCCGCCATCTTCCGCGCACACATAGCCCACAGGCTCTGATGCGTGCTCGGACAGCCCCTCGGATGAGACGAGCGCCATCTGCGCATGCGGCTCAGACTGCGCGCGGGAAAGCGAGAAGCGCTCGCTCCGCTCGGAAAATGCTGCCCCTTCTGCGGCATCATGCCTGTCCAGCGGGTAACTCAGGTGCTCAAACCCTGGCGCGAGCACCGCGAACCGGTTCTTGTTCATGGTATGTGACCTTCTGGAACTCCCTGTTGCCTATCGCCAGCGCGGAAACCGCCACCTCGCGAACGCGATATTGCGGCAGGAGCGATTTCAGGGGAAGCCTGTACTCGAACCCGTCCTTCTTGGCATTGAAGAACGCCTCGCGTGCGTAAACCACGGCTGTTTTCACATTTTTCGCAAATGCTTGGACATATGACATTTTTCCTCACCATTTTCCTTTTGATGGATTCCTGAACGGTATTTTGCAGCTTTAAGCCAGGCTCAGCTCGAAAATATCACTGCCGGGCTTTTTTCCAGAGGCCCCTGCAATTTGCCAAGGTCACAAAGGCCAGACTTCAAGATGGAAGGCTAAACTTTCCAAAAATAGGGCTAGGCATATGGCAATCCGCAACATTGCATTTGTTCCAGTTTGACCTCATGTCAAGCCTCCCGCTTGTTTAGGGCAGAAGACAATTTAAAAAACAATGTATCAGAACTGGCGGGTGCGCTGGTTTTCAGAGTGAACTACCCACGCCTGAAGGCGTGGGCTTCTTGGGAAATTAACAGAATGCAACCAGGCGCATCTGCATAGCTTCACTTTTTGCTTCTCTGATTGACTGATTCAACTCCTTGAACTGATGCTTCTCAATGTAGCGTCT
>JAPLWX010000019.1 GCA_026396415.1 Microcaldota archaeon | reverse complement strand
AGACGCTACATTGAGAAGCATCAGTTCAAGGAGTTGAATCAGTCAATCAGAGAAGCAAAAAGTGAAGCTATGCAGATGCGCCTGGTTGCATTCTGTTAATTTCCCAAGAAGCCCACGCCTTCAGGCGTGGGTAGTTCACTCCAGCGCCTTCTTCACCTTCTTGACAAGCGCCTTGCTTCCAAGGTACAAGGGCACGCGCGCGTCCACATCCTTGTCAACGGCGTCCAAAAGCGAGCCGCTGCCCGACCAGCTTGCGCCGCCTGCCTGCTCCATTATGAACGCCATGGGCTGCGCCTCGTAGAACAGGCGGAGCTTGCCGCGCGGGCTTTTTTTCGTGGAAGGATAGGCGAATATGCCCCCCCTGTGGAGGACTTGCGAAAAGTCCGCGGCAAACGTGCCGGAATAGCGCGCCTTCATCCTCTCCTTCTTGAACAGGTCTTTTGCAAACCGCAAAAACGCCTGGCTCCAATCCATCGGGTCGCCGCCCAAGCCAAATACCTCGCCAGGCTCAGGGATCCTGATGTTCTCCCCCAGCAGCAAAAACTGCGCGTTGCCAAGCCCGTCATAATGCTTCACAAACTCATGCGTGCCGCTTCCAGCCGTGTACACAAACGTGTTCACCGGCCCGTAAAGCTTGTAGAATGCAGCCACGAGCTTCCTTCCCTTCTGGGGCAGGTCTTCCCTGTAGATGCCAACAATGGTGCCAAACGCGTTGTTGCTCACAATATTCGACGAGCCATCCAGCGGGTCCATGGCAACCACGAATGGCGCGCCGCCATGCCCAAGCAGCGGCTCTTTGAGCTCCTCGGAATAAATCTTGCGCACAAGGCCGGTCTTTATCAGCCTGTCGCACAGGTAGCCGTTCACCCATTCGTCAAGCCGCGCCACTGCCTCGCCGTATTTGTTCGGCTCGCCCATTGTCCCGCGCAGGTATTTGGGGAACTGGTGCTGCGCATCAAGCGCGACAAAGGCAAACGAAGTGATGAGCCTGCGCAGGTCAGGGTCAACGCCGGAACGCTTGAGGTGCTGCGAAAGCGTGACTATCTCGTCTGTTTTTTTGCCCATGCCATCCCCCTGTTTTTGCAAGGTGTTGCCCTCGCGCGGCTGTTTTTCGTCCTGATGCAATATCAGCATCATTTGTTCCTGGCAGCGTCATAAATATAGCTTATCCCCCCGACCGCTGCAGCCAGCACAATCGCCAGCCAAAGCAGGAAATCGGACTTGACGGAGACAAAGCCCACCGACCCGGCTCCGCCATCACGCGGCATTGCGCCGGAAATGATGCCGATTGCGGCAATTCCCAGGTAAAGCATGCCTGCAAACGCCAGCAGCGCGCGCCCGGAAAGCACGGCCTGCTTTGGAAGCTGCGTGCCAATGGCAAATGTGCCCATGAACAAGAGTCCGAAGCCGATGATGCAGCTCAAGATAAGCCCGCTTGCGTCAACCGCCCCGGTGGCAAAGCCCGCAAAACCCAGGGTGAACGCGGAAATTCCAGCTGAAAAAATGAGCCCCGCCCTCGCCAGTTTCGGCTCCCGCAGCGTGAATCCTTCACCACGGCTTTTTTCGAGCCACTTGTGCAGGAGCAGAAAAGTCAGCAATCCTGCCGCACAGCATGCTGCCAGTGGGAATGGGGCGTCAATCATCATCTTCCTCATTTGAAAATAATTTTCCTGATTTCCCCGGCGATTTTCATGGGGTTGTCATGCTGCCACACGTTCCTGCCAACAGCCATGCCAACCCCTCCTGCGGCAAGCACGTCCCTCACTTTTGCGCAGAAATCCGCGTCCGACTGCTTGCTCCCGCCAGCAGAGATGACGCGGCACCTGCCTGCGGCTGCCACCACTTTCCTAAAGCCATCCACGCTGCCGGTATAATTCACCTTGACGATGTCAGCGCCAAGCTCCAAAGCAACGCGCGCGGCATATGATACCGACTCAACAGACTTCTCGTCCTTGACGTATTTTCCGCGCGGATATGCCCACACCACGACCGGAAGCCCGTAGTCATCCGCCTCGGCAGATATGGCGCCAAAATCGCGGAACATGTCTGCCTCGCGCGGAGAGCCGACGTACAGCGTGTAGCCGATTGCATCCGCGCCAAGCGCCGCCGCCTCTTTCACCGAGGCTACGGGGGAGGAATATATATCATCTTTCGGCACGATGGCAGTCCTTCCGTTGAGCTTGAGGACAAGGGGCACCTTGCCGGAATAGCACTCCTTGTAGTGCCTGGCAATGCCCTTCTGCACCGCAAAGCCGGTGAATCCCCCCTTTGCGGCAATGCCGCAGACGTATTCAGGGTTGATGTTCCTTTCGTTGAAGTCCGCCGGTCCGTGCTCCATTCCCTGGTCCATTGCAAGCACGAGCACGCGGCCGTTTTTCACAATCTTCCCCAAATGCGAATCCTTGTTCTTCATAAGAGCACCCCGGCGCATGGAAAACGGATTGAAACATTAAAAATAGGACTGGCGCAGCCCTGCGCCTGTGCCTGCAAGCCGTGCCAGCCGCATGCGCATGACTGGCAACTGCGCGTCATCCCGGGCGTTCCCCATATAAAACTTGCTTGCGCACCCGTTGCGGTGTTGCCATGCCTGATCTTCTCTCGGTCTATGACTTTGACAAGCGCGATGCGGATGCATATCTCTCCGAAGCCGCGAAAATGGAAGCCCTTCTCGCGAAAGGCAGGCCCCTACGCACCCTTTCAGGAAAAATAGTCGCCAACCTTTTCTTCGAGGCATCGACCCGCACCAACTTCTCCTTCCAGTCCGCAGCCGCGCGGCTGGGCGCCACACCCATCGTTTTCTATTCCGACAAAAGCTCGGCGCAGAAGGGCGAGTCGTTTTCCGACACCATCCAGATGATGGACGGGTACGCCGACTGCCTGGTGATCCGCCACCCTGAGCCTGGCATGCCATCCCTTGCAGCCGAAATCGCCGGCCACCCGGTGATAAACGCTGGCGACGGCGGCAACCAGCACCCCACGCAGGCGCTCATCGACATATACACCATCAAGAAGCTCAAGGGAAAAATCGCAGGATTGAATGTGACTTTGATGGGCGACCTGAAGCACGCGCGCGCCATGCGCTCGCTTTTGCACCTGCTTGCGATGTACGGGGCAAGCATCTCGCTTTGCTCCCCATCCCAGCTTGCCATGGGCCCCGAGGTGATTGCGCGCGCGAAAAAGGAATTCGGCGCAAGCATCCGCGAGGCCTCCAAGCCCTCATTTGCCGGCTGCGACATACTCTATATCTGCCGCGTGCAGCGCGAGAGGTTTGCTGACCCCGACGAGGCGCTTCGCATGTCCTCTGCGTTCCGCCTCGGCATTGGCGCGCTTCGCGCCGCCCCCAAGGGCATGGCGGTGCTGCACCCCCTTCCCAAGCTGGACGAGCTTCCGAAGGAATTCGATTCCGATGCGCGCGCAAAATACTTCGAGCAGGCGAAAAACGCCGTGCCTGTGCGGATGGCAATCCTGAAGAGGTGCTGCCTTGGCAAGTGAGCCTGCCCAATCCCCGCCCAAGCCTTCAGCCCTGAAGCAGCTCCTTCTCAAGCCCAAGCCCTGCTCCATCATCCTCCTTCTCAAGGACGCGGAGCAGTCGTGGTACCCCTCCAAGCTCGCTCGCGTGTCAGGCTCGTCCTACGTGCACGTGATAAACCTTCTCACAAACCTCAGGCAGTTCGGGATAGTCGCCTCCGAGAAAAAGGGCAAGCAGAACATATTCCACCTGACCGAGAAAGGCGCCTACCTCGCGCTCACGCTTGACGACTTGTCCAAGAAATGCGAAGCCGCGGAGGCCGAGCACAAGCAGGCGAAGCAGGATGCCCCTCCACCGCACCCGGTGTTGGAGGCGCCTGCCGCGCAGAAGGCGGAAAAGCCCGACTCGAAGGAAAAAGCGGAGGCAAAGCCTTCGGCGGCTGAAAAAAAATAGCCATCTTGTTGGACGGACGGTCTTGTGCGCCGCAGCGCACAAGATGTCCATTTTTCGCCTCAGCGAAAAATAGGACGGTCTGATGCATATTCATTAGCCTGAGCGACTTGTCCTGCGGGACAAGTGCTCCACTTGTCGGTACGCCGACAAGTCGGACCTACATGGTGTGGTTAGGGTATTGACGAGTTTTTGGTTTTTTGATTAGGCGATAGCCTAATTGCTGTTTTCAGTCGTTTTTTCACACCCCATTTCCGCGAAAGGTTGCCGCGGCGTTCTTTGGCTTGCAGCCAAAGATGCACCATCGAGCCGCGGCTCGATGGCTGACCTGTCTTTCAGCCAATATAGGCGCTAGGTAGGCAGCAGGTTGCTCCGACGGCAGACAGGATTTTCTCCTGCTCGATTGTGGGGTTGGGTGACAATGTTCTTCATCATCACCGAATGGTTCAAGCACTATGCCTACGTCATTGCCGATGAAAAAGGCTGGTAGAAGCGGGCAGGAACAATATTATATTCATGCCCGCATTATACGACTTGATGGAACTCCCTTCCTTGCCTCCTGCCGGCGTTTTCAAAAAGCTCTTTCCCTATATTGTCCTTGCGCTTTTTGCGCTGCTTGTGCTCACTGTCCTCCGCACCAGCGTTTTTGGGACCGTGGAGCCGGAGCAGCACCTCTACTTTGAAATAGTCTTTCTCCTCCTGCTCGCCCTGCTTGGCGAAATTGCAGTTGAATACCTCAAGCAGCCATCCGTAATGATACTCATGGTGCTGGGCATCCTCATCTCGCCGAGCTTTTTCTCAGTTGCGTGGGGCGCGCTGCATTTGCCAGGCGCTGCGCCGTCAATACTGCAGAACGCATCGATAATCAGCGTGTTTGCACAGCTTGGCGCGGTCATTTTGCTTTTCAAGGTTGGCCTGCACAACAAGCTGGAGGGCGTGTTCGCCTTTGACAACTTGCTTGTCGCTGTTGCAGGCGTAATTGTGCCTTTTGCCGTGGGCTACTTGTATGCAAGCTCAACTGGCGGGAACTTTGCCTACTCCATGTTCCTGGGCGCGGCGCTCACCGCCACAAGCGTGGGTGTAACGGCGGCGCTGCTCAAGGAGTTTGGATTGCTGGGACAGAGGTTTGCACAGGTAATCATCGGTGCTGCAATTATTGATGACATTCTTGGCTTGCTTGTCCTTTCGCTTGTCCTGAATATTGCGGGCGGCGCGGTGGAGATTGATCCGCTCTTGGTTACCGGGATGACTGCAGCTGTGTTTGTGCTGGGAAGCATCCTTGCGGGCAAGCATTTCGTGAAGTACATTGACAGCGACTGGTCGAGCGGCAGCCGCGCGGTGCTGCTTGCGCTTGCCTTCATGCTTTCTTATGCATATATTGCGGAGTTCATACGGCTTTCCGCAATAGTTGGCGCATTCATGGCCGGCATTGTGCTGAACAGGAGCAGGCACATCAAGGAAATCGAGCAGGAAACCAGCGGGCTGGAGCTGCTCTTCGTGCCCATCTTTTTCATCTCGCTTGGCCTGATGGTTGATGTGAACGCGCTTGCAGAGTTTGCCGTCCCCATACTCGTGCTCACCGTGATTGCATTTGCCACTAAGGTGGTGCCATGCTACCTTGCCGCGCTTTTTGCCAAGCTGAAGCAGAAGGAGGCGCTTGCCGTTGGCGTGGGAATGGTTCCAAGGGGGGAAGTGGCGCTCATAATCGCCTCGCTTGGCTTGTCAACGGGCGTGCTCGGGGCCGCGCAGTACTCCATTATCTCGGCAATGGCGCTGCTCTCCACATTTATTGTGCCGCCGATCCTCAGCAGGGTGCTGAAAAAATAGGCGTTCGTTTTCGATAGCCCAGCGCACCCATCACTTCCTAGGAAATGGCGGGTTGCGGCAGTCTGACGCCGAGTCGGGGCCCCAGCGGACCGTTTCGAACACCGCAGTGTTCGAATGGTCCATTTTTCGCCTCAGCGAAAAATAGGACGGTCTGATGCTTAACTAAAAATCGGGGTATCTGCAACGCAAGCATGCGAGAGCGCCCTTCGATAAAAAATCATCCGATAGCCATAATAAAATTGCGGTGGAAATGCCCTCATGGGGTGGCAGTGCGGGCGCCTCTTTCTCCTTCTTCTATGCCTATTTTCATTGTCATCTCTTGCAGCCGCGGCAGGCTTTGATGGCTGCTTTCCCAGCGACCCGCTCCCGCGCTTCTGGCAAGACCCATCCTACATATCAAGCAATCCGAATATCCTGACAATCTGGTCCGTCCACTCATACGCATTCTCATTTGACAATTCCACGCAAAGCCTTGGGCTGGAAAACGCCTCCCTCATGAACGGGAGCACCCTGCTTGCGCGCGTGCCTGTTGGGCAGCGAAGCGCGCTTTCCGAGGCAGCGGCACTTCTCACCCGGGCATCCGGCGAGCTTGCGCTTGCGAAAGAGGCGGAACT
The DNA here is from genome assembly GCA_026396415.1 of Microcaldota archaeon. Classification (GTDB taxonomy): domain Archaea; phylum Micrarchaeota; class Micrarchaeia; order Anstonellales; family Anstonellaceae; genus UBA10161. The sequence continues at coordinate 23,079 of JAPLWX010000019.1, read as the reverse complement.
CTCATCGCACGGGCTTTCCGCCAAGGCGCAATCAGCAATCCGCGACAATTTCGGGCTGATGAATATCCCTCTTACCAACGTGTTTTTTCTCTCTGCGCTTGTGCATCTCGACATCCTGATGAAAGTATCCGACGTGAGCAGTTTCGTCTCGCTGTACCCTGCGCAATACTCGGCCACGCTTGAGCATGCCGCATCCGCGCACGACTCGCTCCAGTCTGCCGCGCTCTCGATTTCCCGCCTCGTGCAGGCGGAATACGAATTCCTGTCCGTCGCAGGCGCCGGCTCCCAAAACTATTCAGGCGCGGCTTCCTCCCCGTTCAACTACGCGGAATCCCTGCTTGCGAAGGATGGCGGCTTTTGCGCAAACGAAGCGGCTGCATACCGGAAAGCATACGCCTATTTTGCATCATCGCCGCGGCTGCCCGATTTTTCGCAAGCCGGCTTTCCCAGCCGCCTGAACGCGCTTTGCGGCAGCGGCGAAAACTCGTCAATCGCCCGCGCCCTCTCGCTCTATCTGCTCCTTTCAGATGCAAAAAGCAAAATGCTTGCCGAATATTCAACCGCGCAGCTGTCAGCACAGGATGCATCCCGTGCGTTATCCTCCGAGATTTCCCTGCTTGGCAGTGAAAAGCTTGAGATGATAGGCGACACGCCATCCATTGCATCCGGAAGCACACTTGTCATTGGCAGCGGCTACAATGGCATCTACAGCGGCTACCTGAACGCAAAGGAGGATTCCTCGCGCGCGCAGTCCCTCCTGTCATCCTCCCAGGCAAGCTTTTCCTCAAAGGAGGCGGACAACTGGCTTTCCCAATCCATTTCCGAAGCCCAGGCATCCGCAGAAACATCACAAACGGCGCTTGCCTCCCTGAGACTCGTGCGCTCAAACGCAGAGGCAGCCGTGCTATCCTCGAAAAATGCCGCTGAAGCGGCAATCTCCTCGGCACAGGGCTCCAGCGGCGCATCCGCTTCCTCCCTGGCATCCGCACAGTCCCTGTCATCCGCCCGCTCCATTCTCACGCAAGCAGAGGATTCATTTGCAGCTGCCGGTTCGCTTCCCTCCCTTGGCGCGCGCTACCAGGCATACACAAATGCTGCGCGCCTTGCCGACCGCTCCTGTTCGCTGTCGCAAAGCCAGCAGGCAACCGGAGCGCTATCCGAAGCCGGGCAGGCGCTCTCAAAATACTCCTCCCTCATCTCTTCGGCGCGCACTGACGGCATTGACGTGGCATACGAGCAGGAAACATTTTCAGAGTACCGCGCCCTTCTTTCCTCCTCCCCATCCGCCGACGTAATCTCTGCGGTCATTTCCTCAGTGGAAAGCGAACAGCACTCCCTTCTCCTCCGGGTATATGAAACATATTCCTATCTTGAGGAAAAATATGCCAGCGCCCTGGAAATTTCAGATGCAATGCGCGAGTTTGCACCATCCCTGCCGCAACAACTGGGCCCGCTCTCAAGATATTTCCCATCCGGCATGCTTGAGCCTGAGGCTGCCGTTGGCCATCTCAAGCAGGCCGAGCGCAGCCTCGATTCCATCCTCCTGTCATGCGAGCAGCAAAAGCCGCAATACCTCTCCTTCGCCCTCTCGCAAAACTCGCATGCGGCTGAAATCTATGAAATGCCCGTGCTTGGCCGGCAAACGGATTACACCGCGTACATCACCACAAAAAACCCATCCTCGCTTTCTTCATACGGCTCCACCCCATTCACAGTGCGCACAACGGTGCCCATCTACTCATCGGATTTTTCAAGCGGGGACGCCCTGTCCGATGCCTATCCTGACAAGGGCAAAACCACCATCGTCCTTTCCAGCGTCCAGCCGCTGCAAGCCTTCTCATTCACATTCATGAAAAAAGACCAGCCCGTGCAAATAATCTCATCCGATGATTCCTGCCTGTTTGCCTCTGACGAGCTCGCGCAGGCAAGCCGCACAATCGATTTCATATCTTCGCGCCCCATTCCAGCCCTTCTAATTTCACAGATGGCGCCCGCCTTCTCCAATGCGGCATCTGCAGCATATTCCGGGCAAAAGTTCCCCCTCTCATCATTCTCGTCTGGCGAGGAAGATGAGCTCCGGGGCGAAATGGGCGGCGTGGCATCCGGCAAAGGCGAGCTCGGCATATCCTATTCCGTTTCGCACCCATTCACCACGTCGCTTTCCACGCGCGAATACGAGGCGCTGCCGCTTGGCGCCAAGAACGTTTCCTACACGCTCTCGCTCTCCCCGTCATCCATCGGCTGCCCTTCCGCCACCATTTTCCTCAATGAGCCCTACACCGGCATTGCAAACCTTAGCATCACGCCCCTTTCGGGTGAAAAAGTGGTGCGTGCATCCGCCACTGCCTCTGGAAGCGAAACGCAGCTATCGCTCACTTTCTCCCCATTGGCAAAAGGCAAGGCGGCATCGTTCGCAGTTTCCTTCATTCTCCAGGACACCGCCCAGGCGCTTTCCGAGGCTTTCTCGCAGTCGGAGATTCTTGTTCTCACCTACAATAGGACAAGGGACGCGCTTATGCTTTCCGAGGCAAAAAGCCTTGCCTCGCAAGGCAAGGACAGCGAGGCGCTGGCGCTTCTTTCCCAGCTGCGCAAAGAAGCGCAGGAACTTTCCTACTCGGATGCGGATTACCAGCTGTTCCTCCAGGAAAAATCGGAAGCGGTTAGCGCGCTTTCCTCCCTCGCCCCGCTCCAAAGCCCCCTCCTGCTTGCAAATTCCTCCTCGCAGACGGCATTTTCCTCGGCACTCTTCAAGTACCAGTCGTCGCTCTCATCAGCGTCGGACGAAGCTGACGCAGGCGGTTACCAAAAAGCGGTAACAATTCTCCGCAAGGCAAAAACAGACCTGTTCTCCTCGCTTGCCGCGCTCTCGCTCTCCTCCCTGGCATCCGCATCTGAAAAATATGCCGCCTGGCAAAAGCAGGGCACCTGGAATTCCACCCTCCTTCTCGATGCGCAAGGCGAGCTGTCCGACGCGCAATCCTACTACACGCAAGGCGAGTTTGCGCAGTCGCTCCTGCACTCGTCCGAAGCGCTGTCCGGCCTCTCCTCTCTCGCGCAGGCATCGTCAGATAGCGCATCCGGGATGGCAGCACAGGCAGACGCCCTTCGCTCAGACTACTCCGCGCTTCGCGCCGAAGTCGAGCCGCTGCTTGCCAACTATTCCTTCCAATACGCCGCCCTATCCACCCAGTCCCGCCGCCAGCTCCCATTCACCCCTGCGCAGGCACAGTCGCGCCTCGACGATGCGGACAAGCTCCTCGCAGCCTCGAAGAAATCCTCCCTCTCGTCCCAAGACGCGCTCCAGCAGGCAAATTCCTCTTACGCCAAGCTCGCATCCCTCCACACGTCGCTCTCAGATGCGCTCGCATCGCTTGCATCCTCCGCTTCCGCCTCCCTCGGAGTTGCGCGCGCAGCGCTTTCAGAGGTGAAATCGCGCGCAAGCGCAGAGGACGCGCAGCAAATAGGCGACGAGGTGGCGCACGCGGAGAATTTCCTGGCAAGCGCGATGTACGCCGACTCGCTTGCCTCGTCAGACCGCGCAATAAGCGCGGCAAACGCCGCGCTCTCAAAATCCTCGGGCGCCAGCCCTCTCCAGCCGATAGCGCTCGCGCTCATCTCAGTGGCATTCCTTGCGGCTGCTGCATACTATTTCTTCGCAGGCAAAAAGCGCGCGAAGCCTGAGGAAAAAAAGGAAGTGCCGAAGGCGGAATAAGCGGGCCTACCACTGGCAAGAAAACGCCCGGCCGGGGCGTGCAGCTTTTTTCTACGACGTAGAATCAAATTTGTTTAAAAAGAGGTGGGTCCGACTTTTGGCGCCAGACTGACGTTAGAATCCCTAAAATGAACGAATCAAACGAAACAGAGCTTCAGTAATATTATCTACAGACTCGCGGTTTTCTTTTTGTTCGAGTGATGCGGCTTATTCTTCATATCTACTTTATTGAGACCAAGCTCAGGATAAGCTTCTGAAACCGCTTTAAACGGTGAGGAATCATAATAGTTTGCAAGCAATCCAGCCATTCGATTATTAGTAAAGTCATCTCCTGTCAGCTGTCTTGGGTCTTTTGGTTGGCCATCCAGTGCAAGTTTCTCTTCACAAAGCCATCTGACTGCTGCTATTCTGTTCTGCTTCTCTTCATAGAAACCCATCGGTGCTGTTCCCATTTCCCATTCTTTTATGCCCTGTCCAGGATAAGCTTCGGAAATTGCCTTAAATGGAGAGAAAACATAATGGTGCGCGAGCAGTCCCGTCAATCTATTATTGTAAAAATCATCACCAATCACGTCTCTTGGGTTTTTCGACTTGCCTTCCTTGGCAAGTTTGATTTCACATAGCCATTTTACTGCTGCAATGCGGTTTTGAGCATCTTCAAAGAATCCCCTTGGAGTTCTGTCCATTTCCCACGCTTTGATACCTTTCTCTGGAAATGCCTCGATTAGTGCTTTGAAAAGCGATTCGCCACAGTGTTTGAGCACGGAACGCAGTCCATTGTTATTAAATTCATTTTCGCTAATGTCCCGTGGGTCTTTGTTTAGATAAGCTACCAGTTCCTTTACCCAGAATGTTCGGTTTATTTTGTCTTTCCAGTAGTTTCTAGGTGCGTCCGAATTTATAGCCTTCTTTTCCAAGAGATATTGTCATTTTCCTCCATCAATCAAGTCTGCAACTGTTTCTGCAATTACGCGCTTCTTTTCCTTAGGTGTAATGCTTGCAATTCCTTCTATGTAACTCTCATCCTTGTCGCGGTTGCTTATAATGTCCTTTTGTTCGTAGCCGATAGTTATGCCCCGTTTATTGAGTTCCGCCTGAACTTCTGGTAACGACGCCGCTTTTTGGGTGATTTTATAGTTTCCGTGCTCAATGAAGAACTTGGCAAGCCTAGACTTAAATGGAAATTTCTTTTCCTGTTCATTGAACATCGGTATGCCTAGTTTGAAGAACTCCTTGTCGTGAGGCACAGGATTCCTCTGGCGCCAGTTAATGTAAAGGGGGTTCGCCATAGTTGTTTAACATGATTATATGTGTTTATAAAGCGTTGGCTTAGATATGGTGTTTTCAGTGCTGCACTCAATCGCTTTTTATTACGCCACGACCCCAAAATATGCAGTTTAGGTGTTTTTGGCGGGGCTTCTACGGCGTCTGAGCGTTAAAACTTGGTCAGGACATTATCCCTTTATAGAGCCTTATATCTCTTTAACGGCTCGGTTGAAAAAGGGGGTGTTTTAGCCATTTTTGCAAAACCATTTAGGGCGTTTGCCGACGTTGCAGGGTTAAAACACGCTGTTTTAGAAACGCCAGGTCGGGGCGATTTCTGCTTATTTTGCGCTAATTTTACGTCTGAGAATTGGAAAACAGGCTGAAAGGGGCTGGAGGGCGCTATAGTACGCATACGGCGCCCCACCTGCGTTATCAATAATCATAAAAAACCATTCTGTGAACGGATATTGGGTGTTATTTTGAGATTCTTGATTATCTTTGCGCTTTTGCTTGGTTTTCTGGTTTTTGGCTGTGCAAGCACCAGTGACGCATATGCACGTCAAGCGGATGAAAAATACAATCGCGGAGATTTTCGTGGCGCGTTAGACGATTTAAACAGAGCAATAGAGTTGAATCAAAGCAACGCATCATTTTATACTAGTCGTGCCAATATGAAAAGTATCCTTAATGATTATACGGGCGCGATTGAGGATTATACACGTGCAATAGAATTGAATCCAAACGATGCATTGTATTATATGCGTGGGAATGAAAGAGATCATGTTGGAGACTATCAAGGAGAAATTGATGATCTCACGATGGCGATCAAATTAATCAAACTGAATGCAAACACAACTTTAGATGAATCTAACCTCTATAATAATCGCGCGTTTGCTAAAAACCAACTTAGCGATTACCAGGGCGCAATAAACGACTCAACAAAAGCGATAGAGCTTGACCCTAACAATTCAAGTGCTTATTCAATTAGAGCAGCTGCAAAACTTGAAATTGGCGACAAAGAAGGAGCACAGGCAGATTGGGCTAAGGTAGAAGAACTGACACCCAAGGCTCCCTAAGATCAGCAAGTTTCAGCGTATGAAGGGGCGTTGCATGCCCACTATAGCGCGCGGTCGGGGCGAATAATTCATGGTAAAATGCGCATTTGCTCTGTTTTACCTCTAAAAAATTAATCGATGATGAATGCTCTTTCTAGGCTTTTTTTATTCATGATGCCTTGCAAATCATACATTATGATCTTTTTTTCAGAATTTAAAAATGCGTGTTGTTTTCTTATATCTCCTATCCCAATAACAATACCACCGACGAACTTGAAAATATAATATTTTAGTCGTTCAAATATGGGTGGAAGCGCTGATGCCTGGGCCCGAATCTTTTTCCAATCCTGCATTAACTGCTTTCGGTCTTTTTTTATGAATAGCGAACCCGATATTGCTCTATCTACAATGTCCAAAAAAAGGTTTTCTCGGTCTACACTAAGATTGTGGCTTATATTGCCCCATTTTTCATAAGGATAATAATCCACCAACAAAATTCCTATTCCGTTTTTTTTATCAAGTATGCCTGCATGACAATTGGCTATTTTCACTAGCCCAAAACAATATTTTTCTGCCAGCTTCAGAGTGAGGAAGTACCCTGCATTTTTCTCATCATTTTGATTGTCCCAGGTAAATTTGACACAATAGTCCCGCCCATCCATTGAGAATTTCCAAACCGAATCGTGCAACACATGATAATATCTATCGACTAGAACTCTCTCCGCTTTCAGGGGGCCCGCCCCGTTCCTTATGTTAAAGATATCCTCAATAAGCCGTGGATTGGCGGCCAGTCTGTTCGCAAATTCATTGCTGGCATATCCAACATGTTCATTAAGCTGTACCTTGTGGTTGACTTTGTTGGGCTTGAAGAAATGCATCATTTCACCTAGCAACACCTAACATTATTTATATGTGTGAAAAGGTATATAAACACGACTATATAAGTAAACACCAACCTCTATTCTGTAGGTTTGGGCGTAGGTCTCCAAGACCTGCGCGCGGTCGGTGCTTTCGCTGCTTCAAAAATAAAAACAGAAAAAAGAAAGTAAAGAGCTTAAGACATCCTCGGGGCCTTGCCCGCAAGCGCGAGCTCCTTGCCCACAAGCTCGGAGAGCACTTCCTTGGCAATCACGCGCCTCCCGCCAATCTTCACGTGCGGGATGCGGTTCCTGTCCAGGCGCCTCTCAAACGCGTTCCTCTTTATCCTGATGCCGCGCGAGTTCATTTCCTGCACCGCGTCGCCAACGTCGTAATAGTTCTTGCAGACGTGCACCATGCCCTCGATTGCGGATTTTGGAACCCAGCGCTGCGTCCCGATCTTCAATGACGGCACGGAGTTCTTCTCGATCCTCCCGATGAATGCGCGCAGATTGAGCTTCTCGTGCTTCTTGAGCTCGTTGAATGCCTGCTTCACGGAGTAGTACTCGTTCGCAAGCGCAATCCAGTCATGCACGACCGGCTTGGGGATGAGCCTCTTGTTGCCGATTTTCACCGAATGCACGGAGCGCCTCTCGACGCGGCCGCCAAACGCGCGGTAGGACAGGTTGACGCCGCCCTTCTTGAGCTCGTCATATGCCTCCTCGACCGAGAACAGTCCCATTCCCTTGAGGCGTTCGCGCTCAAGCTTGTCCTGCGCATACAGGTCGTTTGCCTTGCCGACAATGTCGGAAATGCTGGCATGCAGCGACTTTTCGTCAGAGGTGCGCCTGGTCTTCATGTCGGAAATTTTCATCGACTTGAGCCTGGTCACGACCGGGTCGTTGATTACCTTTTCGATTACGATTCTTTTTCCACGGGGCATGTTGTCACCTTCTTTGGGCAGGAATACCACCTATACATTCTTTACCATCTTATTTCTGCAGATACATATTTATAAGCCTTTCGTAAACATCCGCAAAATACCTCTTTTCACCCTGCCCAATAGGGCTTTGGAAACTAGATTAATAAACCCTGCGCCTCGCCATCTTAGATGTGGAAAAGCCAACATTATGCAGCGAATGCGCCGGTCGGCTCTTCGCCAGGCCGGCATCCCGGCGCCAGGCCCATTCCAACGAGGGCAAAAGCCAGATAAAACCCGCCTTGGATGGCATTGCGCGCATCGTTGGCAATGGCGAAGGATGCTTCATCTGCCAAGGTGCACTGGCATCGCTCCCTTCCCTTGTGGAAAGCGCGCTTTCCCAGTCCCGCGGCTTCGAATGGAGGACGTTTTCAGTCTCATCCTCGTTCTCCCGCGCCACGCTCATGCGCGAGGCCGAGGTCGCAACGCATTTCCTCCCCGGGCAATACACTTCCCTCAAGAACAGCGCCAACTCAAAAATCGCCGAAAAAATCGCAAAGGCGGCCGGGAAGAAAAACGACCAGCGCGCATCCGACGCTTCCTTCGAGTTTGATTTCACCTCGAAAAAGGCAGCCGCGCGCCCCATGCCGCTTTACATGCACGGGCATTACGTCAAGCTCGCGCGCGGCTTTTGCCAGAGCCGCTGGCACTGCTCGGAATGCGGGGGAACCGGCACTCGTGCTGCGCACTTTTTTGCAGAGCAAAAAAGGCGCCCCTTTTCGCAAAGCGAAAAGAGGGCTGCACGACTGCGCCCCTCCGCCGCTGCGGACGGCGGAGCGGTGGGCTGCGATTCCTGCAAGGGAAGCGGCATGAACTATCCTTCCGTCGAGGAAGAGATCGGCAAGGTTCTTATGCCCCTGTTTGGCGCGGCGGGCTGCACGCTCCACGCCAGTGGCAGGGAGGATGTCGACGTGCGCTGCCTGGGCAACGGCCGCCCGTTCGTCGCCGAGCTTGCAGCGCCTGCGAAAAGGGCGGCCGACCTGGGCGCGGCTGAGAAAGAATTCGGGAAAAATGAAAATGTGCGCGCAATAGGGCTGCGCATAGTGCACAAGAATTTCATCGACAGCGTCTGCAATTCGCACTTCGAGAAGGAATACGAGGCAATCGTCTCGGCGGACCGCGCGCTTACTGCGAAAGACGCGGAAAGGATATGCGCGCTCTCCGGCGCCAGGCTCCAGCAGCACACTCCGACGCGCGTGCTTGCGCGCAGGACAGACATGCTGCGCGAGAGGACCGTTTACAAAATCAGCGCACAGGCAATCGAAGGGGGAAAGCTTAAGCTCCGCATCCTTGCGGAAGCAGGCACCTACATAAAGGAATTCATCCACTCCGACGACGGGCGCACCAAGCCCAGCGTTTCATCCGCCCTCGCCTGCCGTGCAGCATGCGATTCGCTGGATGTGGTGGCAATACGCGACTACTTCCTGGAGACGGTGAATGACTGACGGCGGCGTGCACTCCCGCGCCGGCAGGCAAGAAGCATGACGGCTTTGGGCCGGGTGCCGCATGTTTTTATCCATTGCCCCCGTTTGCTTCCCCATGCTTGAGCTTCCGCTTTCCCTCCTCTCGCCGCCTGCCGCGGTGCCGGGCATTGGCATCCGCATCATTGTCGCGGTCGCATTCACCGGGACGGCGGCATACTTCGACATCTTCAACAAAAAATGGGTGCCCGACTCCCTTCTCTGGTGCTTCCTTGGAGCGTCCTTGCTGCTCAATGCGGTCTTTTTCGACTCCGCGATTTTCGCACAGGCGCTTATCGTTGCAATCATCATCGCCGCGCTCACCTACGCGCTTTACAGGATGGGGCAGCTTGGCGGCGCCGATGTGCTTGTGATGGCATCAATCGCGCTTGCAATCCCCTATCTGCCGCATCCCCTCCTCGCGGCGGCGCAGGCGGTTCCCTACCCGTTTTTCCTCTCCATGCTTGCGCCAGCCGGCATTGCATTCATAGTGCACATGCTGATCCGTTTCATTCCCTACATCTCGCATCAAATTTCCAAAGGCAGGGTGAAATTCACGGTGCAAAAAGTTGCAGGCCCGGCGCTTATCCTCGTTTCGCTTCTCTTTTTCTGGACGGCCGTCTCATCGCTGCCCGTTTCCCTGCCGGCCTCCTACTTCGCAGTGATAGGCTTTCTCGGCGCAGCGCTCGTCTTCTTCTCGCTTTTCATGCCTGAGATAAAGGCAAGCATGGTGGAAAAAATCCCGACTTCCTGCCTCCAATGCGAGGATGTGCTGGCTCTTGAGCAGATGCCCTCGATTGCAAAAAGCCTCAGGCTCTCCCCGATAATCAGCAAGAAGGCAATCGCAGCGCTCACGCGCGCCAAAATAAAATCGGTGCCCGTCTATACCGGCATGCCGTTTTTCCTTCCCTACCTGTTCATAGGCCTGGCATTCACCCTTCTCTTCGGCGACCTGCTCTACTACATTGCGCTCGGCTTCTAGTTGGAAGAGGCTGCTGCCATGGCGGCATCCAGGCCGCTTTCATCATAGCTCCACTCCTGCATTCCCCCCTGCACGGCAAGGTAATAGGGGCGCGAGGGAGCCGCCGAGTGCGTGTTTCCTGCCAAAAAGTATGCCTGCGCATCCACGGCGCTGCCATCTGGCAGCGCCACTTTCACCATCCTTATCCCGTAAAAATTCGGAACGCCTGATTGCCTGTCCAGCGCCGCCATCTGCTCAGGCGTCAAATAGTAAAGCGCGCCCTTTACAGATGCGCTTTCGTTTTGCACAGGCGTGGCAACGCCAAACTCCGTGGGGCGCGCATCCTGGCTTGCAAAAACAAGCCCATAGCCCTCCAAACCAGCAGCCGTCGCATTGATGAAGCCCCCTGCGCGCGCATTCATCGCGTTTTTTGCAAGGTTTGTTCCATAGGCGAAAAAAGCCACCTGCTGCTTGGGAGCCGCCCCCAGCGCCAAAAACGCCAGGCCTGCAAGCAGCACGCAGGCAAGCAGGGCGAAAACAAGCTTTTCAGCATCCATGGCATCACAAACCCACGCCCGAAGCCCATCCTCTTCGCGCTTTGCGCGAAGGGACCTCTTTTTGCCCGAGGGCAAAAAGCAGGTGCATTTCAGGCATGGGTAAAGGCCGCTTATCTTTAGCATTCCATTTTCTAAACACAACAGAAGCCCACGCCTTCGCTCTTCGAGCACGGCTCGAAGGCGACACGTTTTGCCAAAGGCAAAACGCCGTTAGGCGTGGGTTTGTGTCACTTCAGAGAAAAGAGCCCAGCCCTTTCTGCTCCCCCTTGAATTTCAGGTCATCCTCGGAGTAGCCCAGCTCCTTGAGTATCTTGAGCACGGACGGCAGCACCTGATTGTCAATGTAGTAGTTCGGGTCATAGTCCTTCGCAAGCTCCACAAGCTGCGCCTTGTCCGAGATGGTCGCCCCCTTCTTGGTAATCACATAGCCAATCATCATCCCCTTCTCTATCTGCATGCCTGCCGCCGCAGCTTTCTGCGCCGCGGACACCTCCGGGGATTTTATGTCATATTTTCCAGGGTCCTTCCTCATCTGCGTGTAGATGGTAAGGTCCTCAAGGGGCACCTTGCCCCCTTTTAGCTCCTCGATGATGTCCTTCACTATTTTTACCGCCTTTTCCTTGCTGCCTTCCTTCAATATCGCCTCGAGCACGCGCCGCTGCGTGGTTTTCGCGACATTGGACCAGTCGCGCCTCACCAGCTCGAACCCCCGTATCTTGATGCGCCCGTCCTCGCCGATGAGCGCGTACTTCTTTTTCGCCCCTTTGTCCTCCTTGCCCATATGCTTTTTCGTTACGAAGACGCCGCGCCTATAAAATCCCTCGAGCTCAAGCTCCATGTCACCGGGAAGCTCGTCGTTTATTTTTTTCATGAATGATAAAGCTTCTTCCTTTGTGTGGTCTTTCATAAGAATAAATGTTGAATCCGTGTCGATATATAGGACGGAAAAACCAGCTTTTTCCGCCTTTGCGGCAGTTTCCTGTATGAAGTGCCTGCCCCACGCGGTCACGGACTCGCCGCACTCGCGCGAGTACCAGCGCGAGCGGGGGTAGGCCAGATACCCATAATACGAGTTCGCAAGGATTTTCAGGGACTGCACGCGCGCAAACAGCTCCTCGTACTCGCGCGTGTCCTTTTCTGCCTTCCTGAGCCGGTTTTTCATCTCCCCGCGCATCTTTATGAGCTCCTCAAGCACGACTGGCAGCAGGCCCCGGGGCTTTTTTGCAAACCTGTGCCCATTTGGGGAAATATAGCATTCCGAGTCAGGCACGCTTTCCGGCGGGTTAAGCGTATAGGGGTCAATATTGTGCGAGGTGATTATCGACGGGTACAGTCCGCGGAAGTCAAACACCGCCATGTTCTCGTAAATGCCTGGCTGGGGCAGCTTGACAAACGCGCCCTGTATCGGGCCCAGCTCCCTTTCCTTTGCAAGCGCGTCATCCGGCTTGTTCGGGATTATCTGATGGTGCTCAAAGCTTTTCTGCATGAGAAGCGACTCCACCAGCTGCCCCGCGGTCGCGCCAACAGCGTCGAAAAGCGGCAGCCTTGTGAGCCTCCCCATCTCCACCATGAGAGGGACCAGCAGCTTCCCGATTTCCATGGTGGCCTGCGAGTCAAAGGCGGAATAGTCAGCCAGGTCGCCCACCAGCGCATTATCATCCCACATCTTGTAAATCTCGAGCTTTTTCACCATCAATTTCTTTTTCCCGGTAAGCTCGGTGTATGCGTTTTCAAGCGTGTACTTCGATATTTTGAATGCGCCGATGAATCCCATGAAGCGCACCAAAGGGTACAAATCGACGTGGATGCGCCCCACAATCTCAGCAACGTCCCTGATGCCGCGCCGCTTCACCCTGAAGCTGCTCCCGTCCCTGCCAATCGCAAATTCCAGCCCGTTCACCTGCGCGCGCGCTGCAAGATAGGGCAGGTCAAAAACAGTGGAGTTGTAGCCAAGCAGCACTTCCACGTCCTTTTCCTTTATCACCTGCAGGAATTTCTTTATCATCTCCCGCTCGTCCTTGCACGCGATGACGAAAGGGCGGTCTATCTTCTTGCTTGTGATGACTCGCCGCTCCCCGTCCATCTCGTAGGAAATCATGATAACTTCGTCGCGCTCGGGCTGCGGCATCCCCTTGGGGTTGTAAGTCTCGATGTCGAATGCCATTGTCCTCAAAGGCACGTTTGCCTCGCGCGTGCGAAGGATTTTTTTTATGTGCCTTCCCTGCCGCACATAGGCCAGTTCCATGAACGGCGAGAGCCCGTTGTCAATCATGTACCTTCTCCCGAACGGGATGTTGTTCTCGAAGCAGGGGAATTTCAAAGCGCCGCTGACCGATGGCACATCGTAAGGGCGCTCGCAGTACACCTTCCATATCTCCTTTTCCTTCCCAAGCACGTTCATCTTCGCGCGCTCAGTGCGCGCAGGCGACACCGTCCTTTCGCGCGACTGCGCCTTTGCCGCCATTATTTCCTTTTCAGCGCTTGCCGGGGCATCAACGTAGAAGTAGGGCTCATAGTGCGCATAAAGCCTGAAGAAGTGCTTCCCCTTCATGAGCAGCCGCACCACGGTCTTACCCTCGATTATCCTGTAATCGACGTCAATGAGCACCGCGCGGCGCCTCTCCGCCTTTTTTTCCATCGCAAGGGTTTCCCTTCTAAGGATTATTATATGTTGCCCAGCTTAAATGCCGCTGATGGACAATATCGAACTCCTAGGGCTCGCAGCCTCATTCCTCGTAATAGTCTCCTGGATTCCACAGGTTCACAAAAGCCTCAAGACGCGGCATATGAAGGATTTTTCCTGGGGAATGCTGGCGCTCCTGTTCATATCCCAGGTGCTGTTCCTCACGTACGGCATCCTCATCTCCAGCCTCCCGGTTGCGCTGACAAACGCATTCACCACGCTCTTTGTCGGGATATTGGCGTTCCTGAAAATCAGGCACGGCTAGCCCCACTGTTTTTATTTTCTCCCCCCGTTCTTTCCCCTGCTTCTGTTCGGGGGTGCCCACATGGCAATAAAAGTAGCGATAAACGGATTCGGCAGGATTGGCAAGCTTGTTGCGCGCGCGGCGTTCGAGCGCGGGTTTGTGGGGAAGAAGTTCGACATCGTGGCGATAAACGACACGCACGACCCCAAGCTCTCCGCGCACCTGTTCAAGTACGACACCACGCAGGGGCACTATGCCGGAAGCGCAAAGGGCGAGCAAGGCAAAATGACCATTGACGGGCATGAAATCATCATTACCGCGGACCGCGACCCTGCCAACCTCCCGTGGGGAAAGCTTGGCGTGGACCTGGTGCTGGAATGCACCGGCGCATTCACTGACCGCGAAGGCTCAAGCAAGCATCTGCAGGCTGGCGCGAAAAAAGTGCTCATCTCCGCCCCCTGCAAAAGCGGCGAGGCTGATGCGACAATAGTGCTTGGCGTGAACGACGGGAAATACGACAAGAAGTTGCACAGCATAGTCTCCCTTGGCAGCTGCACCACGAACTGCCTGGCGCCTGTTGCAAAGACGCTTGTGGACAATTTCGGCATAGAAAACGGCTTCATGACAACGGTGCACGCTTACACCAATGACCAGCTCATGCTGGACGGGCACCACAAGGACTTCAGGCGAGCGCGCGCAGGCGCGGTGAACATCATCCCTACCACTACTGGCGCTGCAAAGGCAATCGGCGAGGTAATCCCGGAACTGAAAGGCAAGCTCGATGGGCTGGCGCTTCGCGTGCCCACTCCTGTAGGCTCGATAAACGATTTATCCTGCACTTTAACGAAAGCCGCAACAAAGGAGGAAATCGGCGCCGCGCTCAAAAAAGCATCGCAGGGCAGGCTCAAGGGCATAATGGACTACTGCGAGGAGCCCATTGTCTCCTCGGATATCATCCACAACCCGGCATCCTCGGTGGTGGACGGGCTTTCCACAATCGCGATAGGCAAGACAGCAAAGGTGCTTTCCTGGTACGACAACGAATGGGGCTTTTCCAACAGGATGGTGGAGCTGGCGGCAAAGATGTTCTAATGCCGCGGCGCGGGCGCTCCGGATGGCAGGAAGCTTGCGGCAAAGATGCTTTTATCGGGGCAATATATGGGCATTGGCATATCAAAGGCATTTTTCCTGCGCTACATCATTCTTGCGCCCATGGCATACTGCATCTTCCTGCTGCTTGCCAGCAACGACGTGAACGTGCGCATGGCGGCTATAATCGCGCTCATAGTGCTGGAACAGGTGCGCGACTGGTCGCTTTTGGCGACCGCCCGAGCGCTTGCTAAGGGTAATAAACCTTCGTGAATGTAAAAACGATGTTATGAGGTTATGGTGAGAAGTGCCGTTTGGCCGCTTGCTTTTCCCCCTTTCCGCTTGCAGTCAACCTGCCTTCTGATTGGAGCGCGGCTCCAATTCAGGCAGAAGCGCCTGCCTCCGGCTGAAGGTTATGAAAAGTAGGCCAGCGCAAAGCGCTGGCAAGGCGACCAGTTTTCTGTCAGAGACAGAACAAAAGACGGGCATTTCTTGCAGGAGTTATATTTCGTGGCATATATTTAAAGGTTTGCATATATACAGACATAAAAAACAACAAAAAGGTAATAATTTGGAAAGCGAAAAAGAAAACAAAGGGGCGAGTCACGAGCTGCCGGAAGGAATACGCGAGCTTGTGGAAATCCCGGGCGAGAAGAACGCCTCTGACACTTCTTCATCCCAACCAAAAGAGCAGCCTGCCCCGCAGCGCGAAAAGACGCCAAAGGAGCAGGAGCTTGACGCGCTAATCGCCAAAAGGCAGGCCATACTTGACTCCCTTAAGGCAAAAAACCCCGCAGTGTCCGATGCGCGCAGGAAAATATCGGGCATGATTGCATCCATGCGCGGAAAAGGCGGCGGCAGGACGTTCGGGCTTATCGACGAGGCGGAGCGCATCGAGTTTGCCATTGCGACCGAAGCGGACACCCCGAAGAAGGAAAAGGAGCTCATCAAGCAGCTGCGCGGGGTAAAGGCCGAAATCGCCAAGAACAAGGAGCTCGACGCCGCGCGCAAGGAAATCGACGCCGAAAGGCGCATTCTCAACACGCTGATGTCCGAAATCAAGGATCTGGAGCGCCAGCTTGTGGAGACCCGCAAGGCATGCGACGAAGCATATGCCGCCGTGGTTTCCGAGCGCAAGGCAGCCTATGAGCAGAGGCAGAAAGGCAGGCAGGAGCGTTCCGAGCGAAAGTTCGATGACGCGCCGCGCCGCCGCGCCAAGCCTGAAAGGAGAAGCGAATACGATTCCGACATGGACAAGTACATGAAAGACTATGACGACACGGTCTCAATGGAGGAAATCGTGGTTTTCGAGAAAAAGGAAAAGAAGATGCTGCGCGAGCGCGGCAATCCGCCGCCCGAAGCGGAGAAGAAGGAAGAATGATGTTGCGGCCCTCCTCTGCAAAGGAGATTTCCTTCGGCACACTCCTTCTCCGTGTACTTCCCGGCGTGTATGAGCCTGCAGAGGACTCCTTCCTTCTTGCCACCTACGCATCCAGCCTGCCCGGCAATATGCTCGAGATTGGCTGCGGGTGCGGCATAGTTTCCCTTTCAGCCGCGCAGGCAAGCCAGAAAAACACCGTATTAGGGTTAGACATAAATCCCGCCGCGGTAAAGTGCGCATCGGAAAACGCGCACGCAAACGGCATAAAAAATGCGGCATTCCTGCGGTCTGACATGTTTTCAGCAATCCCTAAAGGCAAAAAATTCGACAGCATCCTCTTCAACCCCCCCTACCTCCCGACCACGCGCGCCGAGCGCCTGGGGACGCCGGAAGAAAACGCGGCATATGACGGCGGCGCAACCGGCATTGGCATTTTCAAAAAATTCATCGCAGGGGCGCCGGGGCACCTGGCGGATGGCGGGAAAGTGGCAGTCATCGCCACCTCGCTTGGAGATGGAATGGAAAAAACGCTTGCCCTGCTGAATGCGCGCATAGGGCCGGCGCAGGTTCTTGCAGAGGAAAAGTTCTTTTTTGAAAAAATCGCGCTAATCGAGGCGTCAAAGAAATAAGCCCGCTGCCAAAAGAGCCGGCGTGAAAATAAGCGGCCAGCATGCAGCCATTTAAATCCCGCACGCGGATTTGCATAGCAATGCGTTTCTTGCGCCTGCATTCCAAAAAACAAGGGCCGGGCAATTCCATAGCTTCTCTTGAGCTAGCGTTACAGAAATCCATCCTCTCCGCCAGGCGCGAGCGCATCATTTGCCCGGCAATCCGCCTCCTGCCTGTGCGCTTCAGGAAGCCCGGGCCTGGCGTTTCCATAGCCTCGCTTGAAAAGGCGCTTCAAGACTCCTTCGCCTCCTTCGGGCGCAAGCGCGTCCCAGCGCCTTCCTTGGAAAAAATCGCCCATTTCCACGAGGTAAACGATTGCATGCGCAGAAGGCTGCGTGAGCTTGACAAGATTCCGTGGTCAAGCCGGAAGCAATCGCGCGTGGACATGTACTACAAGCTGATTGCCGCGAACATGCAGCGAATCTCCCATGCGCGCGACCAGCGCTGCCCCGACCTGAAAAGGAAATTTACGGTGCCACCATGTTATTTCAGGAAAGAGCCGATATTCCGGACGATGCCAGCATTCATCAGGCAAGAGCCGCTGCACGAGGTGGATCTGCTCCGCCTCCAAGTCGCCTGATTCGCGCATGCCGCTTAACGCCTGTTTTAAGATTTTTTGCCTGCAAAGCCGTGCCATGGAAAAGAAAAGCCAGGGCAGCCGCTTCCGCATTGTGCTTGTCGAGCCTGAATACGAGATAAACCTGGGCGCGGTTGCGCGCGCAATGAAGAACTTCGGCTTTTCCGACCTGGCAATAGTCTCCCCAAATTGCGACCCGCGCGGATTTGACGCGATAATGCACAGCAAGCACGCGCGCGAAATACTGGAGGGCGCGAAAATATGCAAATCCCTCCCTGCCGCCACGCGCGGCTGCAAGTTCGTTGTCGGCACAACAGGCATTATCTACCGCCACTGGCACCAGACGATACGCTCGCCAATCTCGCTTGAGGCATTCGCAAAGAAGGCGCAAGGCGCAAGCGAGGGCAAATTCGCGCTTGTTTTCGGGAACGAAGGCGTGGGGCTTTCTGAAAAGGACATCTCCAGCTGCGATTTTCTCATCACGATTCCAACAGCTGACGCATATCCCGTCCTGAACCTCTCCCACGCGGTCGCAATCACGCTCTACGAGCTTTCCGCCTATGCCCCGCGCGCATACGTGCCCTCTGGCGAGCGCGAAAAGGAGGCGCTTGTTGGGGCATTCTCGCTCATCACTGACAAATTCTCAAGCGAGCTTCGCAACCCCAAAAAAGTGAAGGTTGCGTTCCGCCGCATAATCGGCAAGGCAATGCCCACGGACAAGGAATGCGCCGCGGTATTGGGGGTGCTTAGGCGCGCGGAAAGGGAGCTTCAGAAGAAGGAAAATAAAAAAAGCGAAGCTAGCCAAAATAAGACAAAAACTGAAAAAACAAATCACTTCTTCCTGCTCTTCACGATCTTTACCTTTGTCGGAGTGAGCAGTATCTTGTCCGTGTCGATGCGCGCGATGTCGCCGTTTATCTTGGTTATGTAGGCCTTGATGTTGTCGATGGTCTGCTTGAGCTTGTTGGGCTGCTTGCTCATGGGCGAGACATTGAGAAGGATGATGTTCTTCGCCTTCAGCTCCTCCATAATCACGCTCACGTCGTTCTCCGACTCGAGCGCGATTGGCTTCACATAAAAGTCGGCAGCCTCGTGGAGCACGTCCACGTTCTCCATCTCGACGGTGTTCATGTACTCCTCAAGGTTCATTTCCTTGCCGATTCCCATACCCTTGGTAATCTTTTCAAATATGCCCATCTTCTCACCTCAGTGATTCCTAGCAGCAGTGGTCTGATATTCAGAGTATAGATTAATAAGGCTTTTTGGGCGGGGAGGGCAGCAGCCTCTGAAAAGCGCCTGGCTGGCGGGGCGGCGGCACATAATGATTTAAAACACCTCAAACATACTCCAAACCCTAAAGCAGCCAGGAAAGTGTTTGCCATGAAGACCTTCTCGGAACTTATCAACAAGGCGACGGTGTTCTCGGACCGGAACGTCCTTTCCCCCCACTATGTGCCGGGCACGCTCCCCTTCAGGGACGCGGAGATAGAGAAGATAATGGCATCCGTGGTGCCAGCCCTTCGGAACGAGCGGCCCCACAACATGTTCGTCTACGGGAAGACGGGCACCGGGAAGACCTGCTCCGTCAAGCACGTGCTTATCAAATTCTCGGAGCACAAGGCGAATGCGATGCATGTCTACATGAACTGCAGGATGTACAACTCCCGCTACCGCGTGATACAGAAAATCGCAAAGGAGCTCCTCCCCCAGCTTGATTCCATGGGCTTCGGGCTTGCCATGCTTTACGAAAAGGTGATGGAGGAAGTGGCAAAGGGGACGCATCTGATAGTGGTGCTTGACGAAGTGGACATGGTAAAGGACCTTGACGACCTGCTCTACACCCTCACGCGCGCAAACGACGAGCTGAAGGCCGGGAGCATAAGCATACTGGGAATCACCAACAGGGTGAACTTCAAGGACCAGCTTGGGACGAGGAGCAAAAGCTCGCTTTGCGAAAACGAGATGGTGTTCGCCCCCTACACAGCCACGCAGCTCCAGTCCATCGTTCGCCAGAGGGCGAAAATGGGCTTCAAGCCAGGCGTTGTCGAGGAAAGCGCGATAAACCTGTCCGCGGCGCTCACCGCAAACGACTCGGGCGACGCGCGCTATGCGCTCAAGCTTCTCCAAAAGACGGGCGAGATTGCGGACGACCGCGGCATCACCAAGATTACCGACAAGGAAGTGGAGGACGCGCGCCGCTCCGTGGACACGGACATTGCCTTCGAGGCGATTTCCACGCTCCCTGACCACCAGCAGCTCGTGCTCCTTGCCATCGCCAACCTCGCGCTTGACAAGGGGAAGAACACCCGCCTCACGTCTGGCACGCCAGATGAGGACGACTCCTTCCTCACATCCGGCGAGGTATATGAAGGCTACTGCGCAGCCGCGCGCAAGCACAGAAAACCGCGCAGGAGCGCGCGCTGGTACCGCGAATACCTCAACGACCTTGAAATGCTGGGGCTCATCACCACAGTGGAAAGCGGGGCGGGCATGCGCGGCCGCACGCGCCTCATAAGAATAGGCTATCCCGCCACGGACGTGCAGAAGATAGTGGAAAAGAACTTCTCGATAATCGAGAGCAAGGACTAATTTAGCCTTTCAAACAGCGGCACCAGGGTGTTTTCCGGACACTCCGGCGTTTGGCCATCAAGATACTTCTCAAGCACCTTGTCCTGCTGCATCGGGCCGCGGTTGAACGCCTGTATCCTGGCGCTGCCTTCCTTGTGCTGCAACCACCTATGTCGTACGTTTCCCATCTGCCCTGCCGCACGTTCATATACTTCGGCTTCTATGCCTCCGTTTGGCACTGTGAAGGGAACGTTTGATATGGGGAAGTGCACCCCATAGCTTCTCAAGTGCTTGTCTGCCCCGAACGACTCAACAGCTAAAAGTTCCCACGTATTGATGGCTCCGCCATGTTTATCCCATACAATTCCTTGTACGCATCCGGGGTTTATGATACCCTTTCTGAACTGGCCAGGGTCATACTCAAACACCAGCCTTCTTGGCTCTACCACTCTGGTTTCCCCAAGCGCAGCTCTGAGGTTAAGCTCAACCAGGTTAATCATCTGCACCTGCTCCTGCAACAGGCGCATTTCCCTCCCAAGCGTCAGCATTTCAAGCGAGTTTTCATACCCCTCTTTCTGAAGCCCATCTATCGTTTCAAGGGTGGACTTGGTTGCGGCAAATTTCATGGACTCTTTGCTGCTTTCCGTGCCAAACGTGATAATGCTAAAATCATTTTCTTCGATGCCGCGGCCCGGTTCCTGGTTGAAGATCTTCCCATAGTTCAAGTTGTCATAAAGCCCAGTTTCCTTTCCCATGACCGAAGTTGCTCCGCCAATAGCATGCGTTTGCGACGCCTTTCCTGAAATCCCAAGCGAATATACGGCGCCTTTAATTGCAGCAAATCTGAGAGTCAAGTCGTCCCGCATCTCTTCCAATTCCGAAAGCCTTTCCTTCGTATGTTTTATCCTCTTGGTGGCTTCATAGCGCTCTGTTTCAAGACCTGCAAGGAGTTGCTTGTCAAGCACATTTTTCAGTGCAGTGGCCAAAGCCCCGTTTCCGTTCATTGGTAATTTCTCAAGAAGGCCGGTAACCTTCCAATTGTTTTTCTTTTCAGAGACCAGGTCTGTGAGTACAATGTTCCTTTGCACCATTCTACCACCACACTATTCTATTCTGAGAAACATTTATAAAACAACACTTAAAATCACAATAATGCTCGGTCTGCCAACGGCGAGATCTGCGCCCCTGGCAATTTCAAAAGTCAAGCCCGGACGGCAACGCCCGGGGCAGTCTCGCCACCCTCCCTGCTCATTTCACTGAATGACTGCTGGTGTGCGGAAGCTGCTGCTTTGAAGCAGCGGGCTTCAGCCCGCCATTCACAGGCTTGCTGCGCCCATGCGCCTGCGTGCGATGGATTTCCTTATCAACGCTGTCAAGCTCGCTTTTTTCCTTGCCCATCACCGCGTTGATGGAATCTTCCCTGGCTTCAATTTTCTCCGCCATGCCCTTGTTGCGCCTTGCAGCCTCCCTTTCCTCCGTGCCCATGCCCCGCCATTTTGCCTTCAGGGAATCCAGGTTGATGTGGTAAAGCGTTTTTTCCTTTTCAGCAGCAGCCAGCTCACGCACATCATCCGCCAGCATTAGCTCTATCTTGCGCTTGGCAAGCCCGAGCTCCTGCAGGCGTTGCGCCTGTATCTTGTCCATTTTTTTGTCGCCGCATGAGCTGAACATGGCTGGAATAAGCAGAATCAAGCCGGCAGTTCTCAAGCTCGCCATGCACATCACATCTGTTTTCTACTGCCTTCACACCTTCAGCCTTACATGCCGTTTATGAGTCCATCCTGGTATTTCTGCACCTGCGCAAAAAGCACCACAAGCGTGTTTGGGCATTCTGCAGGCAACAGCCAGCCCGTGCCCTCATAAGTGTTTACTGCCAGCCTTGGCGCCATGCTGCCATCAACCTTGAAGGCATACAATCCTGGGTAACCGCCGCAGAGGCTGTCCACGTCGCTTCGAAGCGCAGCCGAAACCCACAGCGGCTTTCCGTCTATCGGTGTGTTCTCCCAGCTCCTATTTACCTGAATAAGCCTCAGCGATGAGGTCATCCCCATGCTCGGGTTCCCGCGCGTGTATATGTTCCCGTCATCCTCCATCCAATACACGACGGTCTTCCCCTCCGCGTCCCAATATTCTCCAACCTTTATATTGGGCGCAATCATCGCGATTAGCAATAAGGATTCGACATTGTTTATCTCCCTGATGGTCGCAAGAAGAGCATTCCTCTGGTCGCGCAGCGGGATTGCCTCGCGCTCGATGAAGTATATTTTCTCCTGCAGCCTTGCTATTTTATTCAGCAGGAACTGCGCCCCTGCAAATTTGTTGGTCTTTGACTGCGATGTTTCCCGTATGTCCTTGTCGTGTATCTCCACAAGCCCCCTGTTCGGGTTTCCAATCACATGGATGTCTGTCGGGGTTTCCTTGACATGCCTGGACGCTTCGGTATCCTCGCCGCCAGCTTCCCCGGCGCTCCTTAGCGCGGATTGCACGGCTTTTACATCATCCCTAATCACGGCAAGCTTCGAGTCCAGCACCAAAAGCCTCTTGTTCACCTTGTCTAGCTTGCACGCTGCCTGGTAGCGCGCAGCATCCAAGCGAGCAAGCGAGGCGCCTGAAACGGAATCGCCCGTCATCTTCCTGACGTTTTCCTGGGCAAGAAGGACGAATTCCCGGGAGTCTTCAAGAAGTGCCGATTCCTTCATACTTTTCTTGATCATCCCTATCTTGGCAGCGTCTTTATCCTGGTTGCAGTTTGGGCAGCAGCTTGTCATTATCTCCATGTTCGCAAAAAGGAACGCTCCGGTGAAGAAAATCCGAACAGGCTTAGACCGGTTTCTTATCCATTGAAGAGGGGCAAAGCTTGAAGGAGCAGTGGTCTTATATGTCGGCACGCCCAGCAGGTCATGAATCCAGCTGGTTAAAGTCCAGCTTGAATTGAGGTGATGTAACCCAGCCTTATTCAATAGCCAAGATTGTAGGTGGCACGTCGGTGACGATGTGTCTGAAGGCTCTGAGGCAAACTT
>JAPLWX010000006.1 GCA_026396415.1 Microcaldota archaeon | reverse complement strand
CAGCAGGAAACAGAAAACATTGCACGATGAGGTTTGTGCAAAATTCATGCTTCTTGAAGGGAATCTTCCTGCTTTGTGGGACTGAAAAGGTTTGGCTGCGGCAGCAGCCCTGCCGCTCAGGCTATTTGTTCACCAGAGCATGCCCAGAATTGTCCATCGGCATCGAGCTGCGCTCGATGACATCTCGAGCTCGGCTCGAGAATTGTGCAACGCTTGCGCGTTGCACATCTGATGCATTTTGCCACGCAATTTTTGCCGAAGCAAAAATGCGCCCATTCGCCGAAGGCGAATCGGGTGGCAAAATGCACATCTGTGATGCGCGCATTTTTCCGCCGGAAAACGCCCGCGCCTGCCCCCGCGCGCGCCATTTTTCCGCCCCTGCTTTTCCCAGTTTTTGCCCACTACGGCGGAGTTTTTCCGCGCGAAAATAGGTATATAAATGTGAACATCCGATATGCAGTGCAAGCCCAACAGGTTGTGGTTGGCTCATCCGGAAAACACCATATATTGTGGTTTTCTTGGGTTCGAACGTGTGGCAAAGTCCGCGGACTTTGCCTGCATTGGAATGAGGTGCCAGCAGGCACCGAAATTCCAATCAATGCGGAATTCCTGCCGATTGCGCCCCTTGGCTTGCTTCCAGCGAACAATGAGAGGTGTGGACGTGGCGGAAGTGGCGGTGGCAAATTCTGAAGACAGAATTGGACAGAAGCAGAGCGAGGGCGGGGCCCGAAGCTCTGCTGCGATTGCAAAGCAGGCAACAAGGCAGGGCGGGATGCAGATAAAACGGCTTTTTACTGAAGAGGGCACAGACCCGCTCCAGGCAGTGGAATATGAAATGCGCTCATCCGTGATTCGGAACGCGGACGGCTCGGTGGTTTTCGAGATGCGCGACGTCGAGGTGCCGAAAAGCTGGTCCCAGGTGGCGACAGACATAGTGGCGCAGAAATACTTCAGGAAGGCAGGCGTGCCCCAGTACGACAAGTCCGGAAAGCCCCTAAAGGACAGCAACGGGAAAATTGTCACGGGCAGCGAAAAATCCGTGAGGCAGGTCGTGTCCAGGCTTGCGGGCTGCTGGCGCATGTGGGGGGAGAAGCACGGCTATTTTGCAGGCAAGGCGGATGCTGACGCATTCGAGGACGAGATTCTGTACATGCTGATAAACCAGATGGCATCCCCGAACTCGCCGCAGTGGTTCAACACCGGACTGGCATTCGCATACGGCATATTGGGCAACAGCCAGGGGCACTTTTACGTGGACCCCGTCGATGGGACAGTAAAACAATCCACAGATGCCTACACACATCCACAACCTCACGCGTGCTTTATCCAGTCGCTGAAGGACGACCTCGTGAACGAGGGCGGCATATTCGACCTGGTCACGCGCGAGGCGCGGCTTTTCAAGTACGGCTCCGGCACGGGAACGAACTTTTCCTGCCTGAGGGGCGAGGGCGAAAGGCTCTCCGGCGGCGGGCAGTCTTCGGGCATGATGTCATTCCTGAAAATCTACGACAGGGCGGCAGGCGCCATAAAGTCAGGCGGCACGACTCGGCGCGCCGCGAAGATGGTGATAGTGGATGTGGACCACCCGGACATCGAGAAGTTCGTGAACTGGAAGGTGAGGGAGGAGCAGAAGGTGGCTGCGCTGGTCGCAGGCACCAAGGCATGCTCGAAATCCCTGAAAAAGATCATGCGCGTGGCAAAGGAGGAGCAGAGCACCGACCTGAAGAACGAGCGCGTCAAGCTCGCAGTCGTCCAGGCGCTTGCCAAGAACGTCTCCATGAATTATATACTGCGCACGCTGGCTCTCGTGAAGCAAGGCAAGGCGGACATCGACTTCCCGGTCTTCGACACGCATTACGAGTCCGAGGCATACGTCACGGTGGCGGGGCAGAACGGCAACAACTCGGTGCGGCTGTCCAACCGGTTTGTCTGGGCGGTGCAAAACGACGCCGAGTGGACATTGCTCTCGAGGACGGACGGAAGCGTGATGAAGAGGATGAAGGCGCGCGCCCTGTGGGACCAGATTGCATTCGCGGCATGGTCTTGCGCAGACCCCGGCCTGCAGTTCGATGACATCATAAACGAGTGGCACACATGCCCGGTGGACGGCAGGATAAACGCGTCCAACCCGTGCGTGAGCGGCGACACGCTGGTGGCGACCGAGGATGGCCCGGTGCGCATTGATCAACTGACCGGGCGCAGCACCCGCGTGGTCGGAGCGGACGGGAAGCTGCACGAAATAGGCCCTGCATTCAAAACTGGCACCAAGCCAGTTTACCTGTTGCGGACAAAGGCCGGGTACAGCCTCAAGCTAACTGCAGACCACAAAATTTGGACCAAAAACAGGGGAGATGTGCCTGCCTGCCAGCTCAAGAATGATGATATCCTCGTGCTGTCGCCTCCTACGAATTTGGAAGACCGCCTGGAAAGCCTTGAAGCACTCGGCGAGCAGCCGGTTTATGACCTGACCGAGAAGGATACGGGCCATTTCGTGGCAAATGGGCTTGTGGTCCACAATTGCAGCGAGTACATGTTCCTGGACGACACCGCGTGCAACCTTGCCAGCCTGAACCTGATGAAGTTCTACAGCGAGGAGACCAGCACATTCAACGTCGAGGCATTCAAGCACGCAAGCAGGCTTTGGACAATCGTGCTTGAGATTTCCGTGCTCATGGCGCAGTTCCCCTCCAAGGAGATTGCGAAAAGGAGCTACGACTTCCGCACGCTCGGGCTGGGATATGCGAACCTCGGCACGCTCCTGATGGTGATGGGAGTCCCGTACGACAGCCCGCAGGGGCTTGCCATGGCGGGCGCGATTTCCGCGATAATGACGGGCGAGGCGTATTCCGCATCGGCGGAGATGGCGCGCGAGCTTGGCCCGTTCCCGGCATATGAGCGGAACAGGGAGCACATGCTGCGCGTGATTCGGAACCACAGGCGCGCGGCGCACAGCGCGGCGGAAAACGAGTACGAGGGGCTGACGGTGAAGCCTTTGGGCATACACCCCACGCACTGCCCGGACTACATGCTCCAGTCGGCGCAGGAGTGCTGGGACAGGGCGTATGCGCTCGGCGAGGAATACGGATACAGGAACGCGCAGGCCACGCTCATCGCGCCCACTGGCACAATCGGCCTCCAGATGGACTGCGACACCACGGGCATTGAGCCCGACTTTGCCACTGTGAAATTCAAGAAGCTCGCCGGCGGCGGATACTTCAAGATTGTGAACAACTCGGTGAAAAAGGCGCTGCACAAGCTCGGCTACGACGCGGCGCAGATGCGCGACATCGAGCTTTACTGCGCAGGCAGGGGGACGCTGGCCGGATGCCCGCACATAAGCGCGGAAACGCTTGCGAGCCGCGGCTTCACCGCGGAAAAGCTTGCCAAGGTGGAGGCGCAGCTCCCCAAGGCGTTTGACATAAAGTTCGCATTCAACAAGTACGTGCTCGGCGAGGATTTCATGCGCGGGCTCGGGTTTGCCGATGCCGACCTCGCCGACCCGAAGTTCGACCTGCTCACAAAGCTTGGGTACACCAAGAAGCAGATAGAGGAGGCGAATGAGTACGTATGCGGCACCATGACGATAGAGGGCGCGCCGCACCTCAAGGTGGAGCACTACCCGGTGTTCGACTGCGCAAACAAGTGCGGAAGGAAAGGCAAGAGGTTCATCCCCTACACCGCGCACATACGCATGATGGCTGCGGCGCAGCCGTTCCTCTCGGGCTCGATTTCAAAGACGGTGAACATGCCCTCGGACTCCACCATCGAGGACATCAAGGAGGCATACATGCTCTCCTGGAGGCAGATGGTGAAGTCGAACGCGCTTTACCGCGACGGGAGCAAGCTCTCCCAGCCGCTCAATGCCACTGTGGATGTGGACGAGGACGAGCTTGCGCAGCTTTACGGGCTTGGCGACGACATCGACGAGTCGTTCGGCCCCGCGCAGATGCAGAACAAGATCGTGGGGAGGATAAACAGGCGGAAGCTCCCAACCCGCAGGCGCGGGTTCATCCAGGAGGCGCGCGTGGGCGGGCACAAGGTGTACCTCAAGACAGGGGAGTACCCGGACGGCGCGCTCGGCGAGATATTCGTGGACATGTACAAGGAGGGGGCGGGCTACCGCGCGCTCCTCAACTGCTTCGCGATAGCGGTGAGCAAGGGATTGCAGTACGGCGTTCCGCTCGACGAGTTCGTGGACACGTTCACATTCACGCGCTTCGAGCCGGCAGGCGTGGTCACGGGGCACGAGGCAGTGAAGAATGCGACGTCGATTGTGGACTACGTGTTCCGCGTGCTTGGGTACGAGTACCTGCACAGGACTGACTTTGTCCATGTCAAGCCCGTGAACGGCGATTCGCACGGCGCGCATTCGCTTGGCGAGCATGCGCCCATGCCGCACATCGAGGAGCAGAAGTCGCAGGGAAAGCTGATGGAAGCGCCTGCTGAAAAGGAGGCGGGCGGCGAGGGAGACGACTACGAGTCGCGCGCAAAGGCTGCGATGGAGCAGGGCTTCACGGGCGCGCAGTGCCTTGCCTGCAGCTCCATGAAGGTGAAGCAGAACGGCAGCTGCCAAGTATGCATCGATTGCGGAGAGACGACCGGTTGTTCTTGAATTTCGAAGATTAACAAAGCACTGCGCTTTTAATAATCTTGGGGCGGATTTCTTTCCGTGAAAAACAGCGCCATTCTCGCCATCCTGCTCCTTGCCTCGCTAGCCAGTCCGGCTTGGGTGGCAGTGCTCCAGGGGGACTATCCATCTGTCGACCCCTCCATTCTCCAATTCGTGCCTATGCCTGATGGCACGCACTTTTCGGTTGCCAACAATACCGCAAGCTACGGCGGGCATTATGGGAACTACACCGTGGCTGCGACAAAGAACGGGCACAATATCACGCTAGTGCTTTACGGCGATGGCGAAAGCAAGGAAGCGCTTGAGAAAGAGCTGGCGTGGGTCGGAGGGCTTGCAGGCATCACCACGGACATTTGCCCGAATTACACCCTGGAAATTGGGCAGGACGGAAACTATTCAACGTGCGGAGGAAAGATACTGGTATTCCATGCCGAGCAAACCGAGCTTCCGCCGCTTCCCAGCCAGCCAAGCAACAATGGAGGAGGAGAGGTTGCACCGCAGGGCGGGCTGGGGCAAATCATAACGCTTGCCGCTGCCTTTGTGAAGGGGGCGATTGGCGCACTTTTCGGGAATGCAGGGCAGGGAGGGCAAGCTGGCACGGCGGCCGAGCAAGTTGCTTTTGCAACCGGCGCAAAAGCCGCTGTCATGGCGTGCCCTGTTCTTGGCGCGATTGTGATAATCATAGTTGCAGCCTACCTCCTGAGCTATGCGAGGCAGGGGCTGCCTCCCGGCCCTGTTGACCAGGAAATACAGAAGCTTCTTGAGAACGAGACGCGGCAGGGAATAATGCAGGAGCTGTCGCAGGCTGACAAAATCCCCACTCACCTTTCGCTGAAGCTCGGCGTGAGCAAGCCTGCCATTGTAAACCGCCTGGCTGAGCTTGTTGAAGCCGGGCTTGTGGAAAAGGTCGAAGTACCAGGAAAAAAATTCGTGCACTACAGGCTCACGCAGAAAGGCAGGCAGGTGCTTCTCAGGCTTGCAAGCTGAGAAAAAACAGGTTAACAAAATGCTCGACTTTTAAAAGCATCCGTCTTCAGAAACAAACTGTGTTTGTTAATAGAATTGGGAATATGTGTATACCTTTTATAAACCCTTTGCATAAAAATGAGTTAGAGTGGGTGGTTATTTGAGGAATTTGATATTTGCCATTGCCGTTCTGTCGCTCATATCGGGCGTGTTTGCCACGAACATAACCGCTTGCGGCACGCTTGGCCTGCCAGGCACATACACGCTCACCAATGATGTAAATGCCGGTGGCAACTGCTTTGTCGTGAAGGCAAAGGACGTGGTGCTTGACTGCCAGGGGCACTCCATCACAGGCAACGGCGGAAGCGGAACAAGCGGCGTATACACCAACCAAGCCGGCACAGTTGTCAAGAACTGCAATATCTACTCGTTTTCAAACGGCGTCTATCTCAACGGCGCGAATAAAGGGCGCGTTTTGAATAGCGTGATACTCTCAGGCATTGCAAACAGCAGGGGCATTTTGGCAAACAACAGCACTGGCGTTTCCATTTCGAAAATCGGCGTGCAGGCAGGGCTTGCCGGCGTTTACCTCTCAGGATGCGCGGGCTCGATAAGCGAATCCAAGATATCGGGCGGAAGCATAGGCGTCCTCCTTGACGGCGCATGCAATTCCACGATAGCAAAGAACACGATAACCACCAGCGCGGCTGCAAGCTCGCAAAATGCAGCGGCGGTGGTTGTGAATGCTGCAAGAGGCGGCAATTATATTTACGAGAACAGGTTGGTTTCATCCGGCGGCGCGGCAGACCTTATGCACATTGAAATCCACTCCGAGCCCACTATGGTGCTTAGGAACAACTTCACGGACACAACCGGCAAGTACCTTGTGGCGCGCTCTGACGCCCTCCTTGACACGCCCCAGCTGAGCCCGGACACGGGCAATATCTATTATAATGTATTGAACGGCTCGGTGAACATCACAGGCACCATGCCTTCAGGCTTGTTCCCGGGGCTTTACATAGGCAGCGCAGGCAGCGATTACCCATACGGGCCTGCAACCTCGCAGGGCAAGATAGTGGCGTATGGAACTGCACAGGCAACCGACTACGCCCCGCTCACAGCGAACAATTACGTGCCCCCGGTGCAGTACGGGAACCTCATTGTCAAGGGATTCCCGACAGGCGCAGGCACGACAACTGGCACAACCTTCAACTTCATAGTGCCCGCCACGCTCCCAGTCAGCGCAATCCCTAATGCAGGCTATGCATTCTCGAACTGGAATATCTCTGGCAACTGCGCGGCGGCAAACCCGTCCGCGGCAAGCACCACTGTCACCGTGAGCAGCGGCAACTGCTATGCAACCGCGATATTCCTGCCAACAGGCAACCTCATAGTCAATGCATCTCCGAGCGCAGGCGGGATTGCCACAGGCAGCGCGTACAATTTCTTCGTGCCTGCGACACTGCCGGTGAATGCAACAGCCAACACAAACTATGCATTCGCAGGCTGGATTGTATCAGGCAGCTGCACCATTGCCAACGCATCCGCGGCAAGCACCACGGTGACCGTGAACAGCGGCACATGCTACGCGACTGCGAATTTCAATTTTACGGGCTGCGTGTGCGGGAATCTGAACGTGCCGAACTACGTGTGCAATGTCACGCAGGACCTGGCAAGCGCTGGAACATGCTTCAATGTCATTGCGAACAACGTGACAATACTTTGCAATGGGCACAAGATAACCGGCGCGAACGGCCCAATCTCATACGGGATATATTCCGAAGCAGGCATGACAACGGTGGACGGATGCAATGTCTCGCAATACGGAACAGGCCTGCTCTTTTCAGGGACAAGCGGCGCCAAATTGACAAATAGCCGCATTCAGGGCAA
This sequence comes from Microcaldota archaeon, assembly GCA_026396415.1. Lineage (GTDB taxonomy): Archaea > Micrarchaeota > Micrarchaeia > Anstonellales > Anstonellaceae > UBA10161. The sequence continues at coordinate 6,033 of JAPLWX010000006.1, read as the reverse complement.
CAGTGGCATACTCCTCGTGGATTCTGTCGGCGCCCAGCTGCAGAATGACACCGGGATATCGGTTGGCGGCGGGACAGGCATGGGGCTCCAGAATAGCACTGGAAACAGCCTTGTCAACGTCACAGTGATTTCAAATCAGATGGGCATTGACCTTTTGGATAGCGACAATAATGCCATAAATGGCGCGACAGCCTCGGGCTCTTCGCTAGGCATAGACATATTCAGGTCAAATGGCAACATACTGAGCCATGTGGCTGCCGATTCGGCAAGCGGCTATGCGCTTCGGGTTTACAATTCCAACGCCAACTCGCTCACGGCCAGCCAGTTCAATTCATATTCGAATGCACAAGCGACAATCCTGTTCTTCAATTCATCCAACGGCAACCTGTTTGCGAACAATACAATTTCCCACGGCAATGGCGCCTTCCAGGGCGGCATGCTTTTCATTGACCACTCGGCAAGCGGCAACCTGTTCTACTGGAACAACTTCACCGCAGCGAGCGGCCGTTATGTGGATGATATGAGCGTGGCCAACCTGTTCAACACCACGATAAATGGCAGGGGGGAAGGAAACATCTATGCCAATGTCATGAACGGCTCTGTACAGGTGCAGGGCAACCAGACGTCAAGCGGCTACCCGTCGCTCTACATAGGCATCAACGGCACGGGCTATCCGTACGACTATACAAGCTCGCAGGGCAAGGTGGTGGGAATGACGGATTTTGCCCCCCTCACGCCAAACTACTATGTTGCGCCAAGCTACGGCAGCCTTATTGTGAACGCAAGCCCGGCAGCCGGCGGCGCTGCATCAGGCACATCATACAACTTCATCGTGCCTGCCACAAAGCCGGTGAATGCAACGGCCAATGCAGGTTACGTGTTCACCAGCTGGACGCTGAGCGGAAGCTGCACCATTGCGAATGCTTCAGCAGCGAGCACGACAGTTACTGTCACAAGCGGCACGTGCTATGCAACGGCAATATTCAACGCGACTGGCAACCTCATCGTCAATGCATCTCCTGCCAACGGCGGCATCACGACCGGCACAGCATACAACTTCATTGTGCCTGCCACGAAGCCGGTAGCCGCGGCTGCGAACGCCAATTACACTTTCCTCAACTGGGGCGTCTCGGGCAGCTGCACAGTTGCCAATGCATCGGCTGTAAACACAACCGTGACAGTCAACAGTGGAACATGCTACGCAACCGCTTACTTCAACTACACCCCGCCAGCGCCGCAGGGATGCGTGTGCGGAGTGCTGAGCGTGCCTAACTATGTGTGCAACATAACGCAGGACCTCTCAAGCAATAGCTTCTACTGCATGGACGTGGAGGCAAGCAATGTGACCATCGAATGCAACGGGCACAGGATCTCGAAGAACGGAACCGCCTACGGCACCGGCATCTATGCGGACATTTCGGCAGGAGGGGCAAGGATAAGGAACTGCAACATCACAGGGTTCGACATCGGCATGGAATTGCATGGCAGCATGAACAATGTGACAAATTCATACGTCCAGGTAAGCAGCCTGGTAGCGATAACAAGCGACGGGGACGACGCATATCTCTCGAATGTCACCGGGGTATCGCAGAGCAACGCGGGGATATCCATACAGGGGGGCAACAGGGTGACAGTCATCGGCTCGACGGCGCTTTCGACCACCGGGATAGCGATGGAATTTGCCGCAATCAACGGGCGGATAACGAATGTCAAAGCCGCAACGCAGGGCGCGACGGCGCTTGTCCTGGCCAACATAATGAACATGAATGGAAACGACACTGTAGCCAACAGCGATTTCACATCCGGCCCTCTGAACGGAAGCTCGTCATGGGACGGCACGGTTTCCATAGGATATTTCAACAACAATACGCTTGCCAACAATACCATAAGGAGCACTGGCGGCCCGTCGTCAGGCGCCCTCCTGACAGTTGCAGCCGGGTCAGTGAACAATACAATATATTGGAACAACTTCACCCAGGCAAGCGGATACTACATAAAGGACATCTACGGAGGCAACTATTACAACGCAATGGTCGGCGGCAAGCAGGAAGGCAACATCTACGCGAATGTGATGAACGGAAGCGTCAAGGTGCAGGGCAACCAGACGTCAAGCGGCTTCCCTGCGCTCTACATCGGCATGAACGGCACCGGCTACCCCTACTCGCAGGCAACGGCGCAGGGCAAAATAGCCGGCAGCGCGACAGACTACGCGCCGCTCACGCCAAATTACTATAATTACACTGCGCCCCAGGGATGCGTGTGCGGAATCAACCTCACCACGCCCAACTATGTGTGCAACGTTACGCAGAACCTCAGCAGCAGCGGCACGTGCTTCAATGTGCAGGCAAGCAACGTGACAATCCAGTGCAACGGGCACAGTATAACTGGACCAGCATATAACTATTATGGAGTATACGGAGTGTATTCAAACCAAAGCAAGACCACAGTAAAGGACTGCGTAATATCGATGTTTGATGAGGGGGTGTTATTTGACGGTGTGACAAATGGCATAATAAGCGGAGTCAAAGCAACCAATGCCTCAAACGGCATCTATCTCGCATCCAGCTCGAACAACATAATCATCAATTCCACCAGCAACGCCACTGGCGCTGGCATTGCCCTATACTCAAGTTCCAGCAACACAATCGTCAATTCGAGCGGGACAGGCAGCCTTGGCAACGGCATCATTCTTGATAATGGTTCAGGCAACAGCATCTCCAACTCAGCAGGAACCTCAGCCGCACTCCATGGCATTGCCATATATTCGGGCTCTAGCAACACAATAACCAATTCCAGCGCGTTTTCGGCATCAGGCACGGGTGGCAGTGGTCTTTACATATCCTCAGGCTCTAACAACACAATTCTCAATTCAAACGGAACTTCAAGTTCTGGCAGAGGCATTTCTATCTATGGCTCCAATTACAGTAACATCGCTAACTCTATAGGAACCAGCCTTGGCAACGATGCCGGAGTATGGATCGAATTGAGCTCCTTCAACGCAATATCAAACTCTGCAGGAAGCTCGCCTGGATTCGTTGGCTTCTATATTGTCTCAAGCTCCAACAACATAATATCCAATGTGAATGGAACCTCGATTTCAGGTAATGGTTTTGGCCTTTTTTCAAGCTCCAATAACATCATCACCAGCTCGAATGGAATCTCCAACGCGGGCGAAGGTATCTTCCTCACGTCAAGCTCCAATCAGAACACTATCATCAACTCGCATGGAACCTCGAATTCAAGCGTGGGCATCGTCATTGACTCAAGCTTAAACAACACAATCACAAACTCTGTAGGAACTTCAAACGCAAACACAGGCATTCAACTTGGAACGAGCTCAGGCAATATCATCACTGGCTCCAATGGGACGGCATACGTCGCCGGTGCGGGGATTGTTCTCTTCTCGAGCACTGACAATATGATTACCAGCTGTGTCGGGATTGCCATCGCATCAGGCCAGGGCATTATTCTCGCATCAGCATCAAATGGGAATAGAATTTCCCAGTCAGTTGGAAGCTCCGCAAACGGCCCAGGAGTTTATCTTCAGGATAGCTCTAACAACATTGTTTCAGGCTTGTTTGCCACATCCGCTTCCTATGATGGAATGAAAATCTATGCAGGCAACAATAACACGGTTGCCAATTCAACTATCAGCTCGTTTTCAGGCACATTCGCTAGTGCAGTCATCTCCGGCTCCCAAAACAAGATAATCAATAACACTTTTGTTTCCGGCAACGGTATGAATACCCTCTTGACTGTGGGGGCAGCAGGAAACCTCATCTATTGGAACAACTTCACCTCCACGAACGGCTATTACATCCAGGACCTGGCAGGCGGCAACATCTACAACGCCACCATCAACGGCAAGCAGGAGGGCAACATATACGCGAATGTGTTGAACGGCAGCGTGCAGGTGCAGGGCAACCTAAGCTCGTTAGGATTCCCTGCGCTCTATATCGGCATGAACGGAACCGGCTACCCGTACAACAGCACAACCTCGCAGGGCAAAATAAGTGGCAATGCGGTCGACTACGCCCCGCTCACGCCTTACTACTTCAACAACTCGAGCGTTGGGCAGGGATGCGTGTGCGGTAACCTCAGTACGCCCAACTACGTCTGCAACGTGACGCAGAATCTCGCGAGCAACGGAACCTGCTTCAATGTGCAGGCGAACAACGTGACAATACTTTGCAACGGGCACTCGATAAGCGGCGCCAACCAAACCAATTCATACGGAGTTTACTCGAATCAGCAGGCAACCGCGGTAAAGAACTGCATAATCTCCAATTATTACACCGGTGTCTTTTTTGACGGAGCCACTGGCGGCTCGATTTTCAATACCAATACAAGCTCCACTTATCTAAATGGAAACGGGATATGGCTTGGGAACGGCGCGGATTCCAATACGGTGGCCAGCTCGAGCGGAAATTCTGCCACAGGTCTCGGCATTATTCTGGTGACAAGCTCACACAACACAATTGCGAATTCCAAGGGCACAGCCACAGCGGGGCAGGGCATATTACTCATCACAAGTTCATACAACACACTTTCCAGCTCAATCGGGACAGGCGGCCATGGGATTGGCATTGGCGCCGGGTCAGATCATAACACCCTAATCAATGCCACAGGCATCTGCTTATCGACGTTGAATGACAATGCAATCTATATATCTGCCTCCAGCTACAACACAATATCAAATTCGACCGGAATTTCAGCCAATGGCCCGGGCATACAAATCCAATCCGGATCAAGTTTCAATATAATTTCCAACTCAATCGGCAGCTCCAACTCGTCCTTCGGAATCTATCTCTACCAAAGCTCGAACAACACCATATCCGGCTCATTGGGAGCGTCTTCATCGGATAGGGGAATATTGCTCGATGACGGCTCGAGCTACAATTCAATCACCAGCTCAAACGGGTCCTCCAACACCGGTGCGGGCATCTTCATCGGTTATGGATCAAGCTACAATAACATCGCCAACTCGAAAGGCGCCTCAAATACCCAGCCAGGCATCGTTCTTACCAACGATGCGAACTACAATACGATCGCCAACTCGAAAGGTACCTCAAATACCCAGCCAGGCATTTCGCTTTTCATGGGTACGGGCAACAAATTCGTCAATACCAACGGCACTTCCACTTCAGCCCACGGCATCAACCTCGACTCAAGCTCAGGAAATGCAATCTCAAATTGCTCGGGAACCAGCGGTTCTGGATCAGGCATTTACATCCTGGGAGTATCCGGCGCTTCCATAAGCAACACCATTGCCAATTCTACATTCCTGTCATATACGGGCATAGCGGCTTATCTTGAACGTTCCTCAAACAGCGATTTCTACAATAACACGCTAAAATCGGCAAGCAACAATGTCCTGCTCGCGATCCACCCTTCATCAGGAGGCAACACTTTTTACTGGAACAACTTCACAAGCACTTCAGGACACTATATCCAGGACTTCAACGGAAGCAACCGCTACAACACCACGATCAACGGCAAGCAGGAAGGCAACATTTACGCGAATGTGATGAACGGCAGCGTGCAGGTGCAGGGCAACCAGACATCGAGCGGCTTCCCTGCGCTTTATATCGGCATGAACGGAACGGGCTACCCGTACTCACAGGCAACTTCGCAGGGCGGGATATACGGCAATGCGACCGACTATGCCCCGCTCACGCCATATTACTTCAACAACTCGAGCACCCAGCAGGGCTGCCAGTGCGGGGTGCTGAACGTGAGCAACTATGTCTGCAACGTGACATCAGACCTGTCAAGCAACGGCACGTGCTTTGACGTGGAAGCGTACAACGTAACGATTCTTTGCAACGGGCACTCCATAACCGGCAGCAACAACTTTTACACGTACGGCATCTATTCTGCTGACCAGAATAAAAGTAGAGTAAAGGCAGGAGGTCGCCCTCCTACCCTCCTCATCGAACCGTACGTGCCCTATTAAGGCATACGGCTCTCCTGCAATGTTGCTCCAGAGAGAATGGATGCCAATTCCTTCAAGCCCATTCGATTGATTTCTTT
>JAPLWX010000027.1:4936-33849 GCA_026396415.1 Microcaldota archaeon | reverse complement strand
TTCGTGGGTCAGGTTTGGAGCCGGAAATTCGATCAGGGAATGGCCAACGCGCCCAACAATAGAGCAGGAGAAAATCTTGTCTGCCGTCGGAGCAGACTGTTGCTTACCTGCTACCCAACTTTAAGGAAAGACAGGTCAGACTACCTTCTCCGCAACCGCGCTTGACGCCTTCACCGCCGTTATGCGGATCTTGCAAGTCTCGCCGACCGCGGTTCCGGGCACGAATATGACGAAGCCTTCCTTCTTGGCGATCCCGTCGCCCTTGGCAGCCACTGCCTCGATAGTCACGTCAAGCTCGTCGCCGACCTTGACCGGCTTTGGCATGTCGTTGCCGCCTCCGAATCCTCCTCTTCCAAATCCCATTCATCTCAACTCCTTTCTTTGCTTAAATAGGGCGTATGCGTGCTTGTCAAGAAGATTTTCAGACCTTGCAGCCAGAAACTCCAAGTAGAGCATGCCTCCCTCTGAGCATGGTTATATCCCACTAGTTTATAAACGATTCGCCAGAGCGCGGTTTTAAATAATTGGCGCGCGCCAAGTTCCTCATGGCAACTTACTCATCATCAGGCGTGGACATCAGGAAAGTGAAAGGCATTCACGCAGCGATAAATGACTCCATATTCTCCTCGCTTCCAGATTACGTGCTTCCCATAAAGGGGCACTATGCAGGGCTTTTCAGGTCCGGCGGGCAAACGCTTGCCATCCACTGCGACGGCGTGGGCACCAAGGTGATGGTGGCGGACGCGCTTGGAAAGTTCGACACAGTGGGCATCGACGCAGTTGCAATGAACGTGAATGACATCATCTGCCTGGGCGCGCGCCCGCTCGTGCTTGTGGACTACCTGGCGCTTGCGCGCGAAGACGCGGAGCTTGTGTCCGAAATCCTCAAGGGCCTGCAGGAGGGCGCGAAGATGGCGGGCTGCGCAATCATTGGCGGGGAGACTGCCATACTGCCTGAGATAATCAAGGGCGGGGAGCGGCCATTCGACCTTGCGGCAACCTGCGTGGGAGTGGTGGAAGGGGAGCCTCTCACTGGCGCGAAGATGAAGCCGGGCGACATTCTAATTGGGCTGGAAAGCTCGGGCCTGCACTCCAGCGGCTACACACTTGCGCGAAAAGTGCTTGACGCGAAAAAATGGGGCAAGGAAATGCTTGAGCCCACGAGGATTTACGTAAAGCCCATAATGGAAATGCTTGCAGGCTGCGAGGTGCATGGCATTGCGCACATCACAGGCGGCGCATTCTCCAAGCTTTCGAGGATAGGCTCGTATGGGAATGTGGGGTTCCTTCTGGACAACATGCCCAAAATGCACGGCGTGATGGCCGAGCTTGCAAACAAGGTGGGCTCGGACTACGAGATGCACAGGACATTCAACTGCGGCATCGGCATGGCGGTGGCCTGCCCCCCTGCGCAGGAAAGCGCAATCATCGGCATTGCGAAAAAGCACGGCATTGGTGCGCAGAGGATTGGCAAGGTCGTTGAGGGAAGCGACGTCATGCTTGAGAAGGGCGGGAAGAGGATATCTCTTCTTTGAGCAAATCAGCAAATTCTCTCAAAGCCAAGCAGGTCAAAATCAGAGTCGAACGAAAGAATCTTCTTAACTCCGAGTTTCCGCATTATTGTCGCAGAAAGGGCATCGCACATGCTTAATTTCTGAGTTGTCCTCACCATCTCAAGCGCGGGGAGAAAATCTTCTGAAACGGCATATACTATCAGCACTTCACTGTCAAGCAGGCGCTTTCCTGCCCTATACGCTTCCTTGTTCCCTTCCTTATAGGCCATCAAGGTCAAAAGCTCGGAGAAGACGTGGTCGCTTATCATCATCTTTTCGTTTATATCTCCTGCAATTTCCTTTGCCCTCAAATGGTTTTCATCGTTCACGCGCAGGGAAGCAGCCAGGAACGAGGTATCAGCAAAAAGCATAAGCCCGCCTCAGACGCCATACACTACCCTGTCAATTTCCTCAGCATTGCTTTTTGCCTTTCCCTTGGACATCCCAACAAGTTTTATGAACGGTATGCGGGATTGCCGGCTGAAATCCTCTTCGAGCCTGCAAATGGCAAGCGAAATCACCTCGCCTTCGGTGACCTTGCGGTTTTTGCCCAAAGCCATGCGCGCCTTGAGGCGCGCAATCCTGCCAACCAGGTTCTTTGGTATTTTCTTGGTGGCATATTCCATCATTACACCCATTACACTTATTACACCAAAGGGCTTAAATTGCTTTTGCCGGCGCATATCCATACTGCATTTTGCTTTCTGGCGGTATAAAAACGTTCGCAGGGTGGGATGCCGGTGGTCACTGCAATAAAAGGGCGTTCTACGCAGTGGTAGCCCCTAAGTTTAACAAAAAATAAAACGCTCCCAACGGGCTGGGCATATCAAATTGAATGTTTTTATTCTATTGACGTGAAAATCCCTGTTTTTTTCCCATCATAAGCCTGTCAAAACCTATCTTGCCTTTCATAATTTGAATTAACTTGTATTAAACGCATCTCCGCTTAATACTTTAATATTCTGCAAAGGCGCAGGATTTGTGAGAATTACGGCTGATGTTTACTGTTAGTAAACGTATATAAAGGCAAGTAAACGTAACCTCGTACCAAATTATGTATACTTAAAGTAAACATATATAAATACTGGTAAACATAGTGTTTGCATGGCAGCAATAACAGGCGCACCCGCGACCAAGGCATCCTCAAGCTCAGAATATGGGGGCCACCTTGAGGGAATGATGAACATATTCCGGGGCAAGGCGGAAGACATTCTCCGGGTCTTGCTTGTGAAGTATCCGAAAACCTGGACTCTCCGCGAGATTTGCAAGGAAGCCGATGTTTCCCTGCGCTGGGCATCCGTGGTCAGCAAGGTGCTCATAAATGAGAGGATAGCGCTGCGCGACACGGACAGGGGCGGGCTTAGGATTATGGCGCCGGAAGACCTGCTGCGCCGCTGGGCGAATTACCGCAACTTTGCAGCGAACACGCGTTTCCTTGATTATTACATGGAGGAAGATGACATTTCCGCCTTGTTCTCGCGCTTCAAGGGCAAGCAGGGGCCGGAATACGCTTTCACCTGCCTAGCCGGCGGCCTGCTTGCCGCGCCTTTTGTGCGCCCAGCCAATGCGCACATCTATGTGCGAAACGAGGAGAGCGCGAAACATTGGGCTGAAATGCTCCATTTGCAGCCCGTCGAGAAGAACGGCAACGTCAAGTTCGCGATTGCCGGGAACAGCGATGTTTTTTATGGCTCGTATCCAATATCCGGCACAAGGGTAGTGTCGGACGTGCAGCTTTACGTTGATCTGCTGAATTATCCGGGAAGGGGAGAGGAGGCAGCGGGAGAGATATTGAAAAAGATTGAAAAGAATTGGAAATTGAGGGAATGATATCATGTACGCGAAAGAGATGACCGAGGCTTCGCGCTCCGCCCTGCTTGAGCTTGGCCTGGAACTGAAAAGATACCACAATGACATGGTGCTTACCGGGGGCTGGGCACCCTATTTCATCACCAAGGATTACTTTGACCACTGTGGGAGCATAGATATCGACTTGGTGCTTCGCACGGAAGTGATGCTGAAATACGACACGATAAAAAAGAGCGTCATAGGGCTTGGCTATTCGCAGGAAAATGAATTCAGGTTTTCAAGGACTGTGAAATCGCCGGTTGACGGCAAGGACTATGGCATCCACCTTGACTTTCTCTGCGACAAGGAAGGCGCGAAGTACGTTGACCTGAAGAATGTGCAGGCTGACTTGCAGGCTTTCACGTTTGAGGGCCTGAACCTTGCCTTTGAGTTCAATTTCGAGCAGAAGGTGGAAACCGTCCTTCCTGGGAATGGAGAGGCGAAAACATCAGTAAAAGTGATTGACCTTGTGGGCTCGCTCGCGCTCAAGGGGCAGGCATTGGGCGGAAGGGCAAAGCCAAAGGACTCGTATGATATTTTTGCGCTCACGCACTACAACGGAAGCCCTGAGAAGGCTGCGGAACATTTCAACAAGGTCGTTTCCAGCAGGAAGCTTGCGCCAGAAATGGAAAAACTGCTCGCGCATTCAATTTCAGTTGTAAAGGAGAAGTTCGGGAACGCAAACCAGATGGGCCCGTTCCAGGTTGAGACTTTCACTGAAGGCAAGTATCCGAGAAATATAGTTGCAGACCAGGTCAACCGGTTTTTGGAAAAATTGCAGGCATAGCGGCTTTTTTGGCGCGACATTGGGCGCGACCTGCCCTTCTGCACAAAGTCGCGCGGGGTATATAAGCAAAATGACGCGAGTTCCGCGCGACATTTTTCCGCGTTCTCCGAGATTGAAATGGAGAAGGGCATACCCCTAAAATCTCCTACAAATTAATGGCTGCGTAGGCTGCACAAAAGAATTCCTTGAAAAACGCTGGTTTTTCAGGACGCGTAACGCGCGCGCAACGATCGCAAGATACTGCCCCACAAGCGCTGTCACGCAACACCTAGACTACATCCTCGCAAATCTGTGTCTCTACGTGTCCATGGGAACTGGGCATCATCAAAAATCCAAATCGTCAACGTCTTTGGCCCCATACTCTTTGTTTTTTACGCCTTTCAGGACTTCCTTTGTGTCATTGATATATGGCTTTGCCAAAAGGTAGAGGACAAAGTGGTGCTTTTTGAAGGCTTTCAGGATCTGGTCCTCATACTTGAGGAATATTGCAGCTGCCTTGCTGGCATCGTTTTTTGCATCTTCTTCGCTCTTGATTTTGTATAAATCGATTGACTGCAGATCCTTGCCAAGGCCGCTGCCAAGAATCTCAATCAGCATCTTGAAATTTCCATCTGTGTTGACCCAAGTGTTAAATACAAAGGGATAGGACTGCGCCTCTGCCTGCCCCATCGCAGCCAGCAGCATGTGGGCGTTCTGACCAGCCAGGTCGAATATCTTCTTCCAATCTTCCTTCCTTTCAATAAGGCTCCTTGCCGTTTTTTCGGACGGGTCTGGGCCGTCCGCGGCAAGCCCATAAAATACAAACTGGCCCCCGCGAATCCCTGACTTTTGCATTATATAGACAGTATACGGGCGATCGGTCTTGAAAATGTTCGCCAGTTCCCTGTTCCGAAGCGAACGGAACAGGTAGCCTGTGTTTTGGGCAAGGGCGCCGCCCTTATAATCGCTCACTGCAGTCACGAACAAGTCAGGGTTCTCCACGAATAGCTTGGCGGATGAAATGTCATATACAATTTTCTTGAAGTCGCCTGGACGGGCATTTGGGTTGGCTACCGAAATCATATCCCCCTTCAGGTAAATTCCATTTTTTGAAGAGGGGAGGGACTGCAGGGACTTGTCTTCGGTATAGCGGAGCTCGACATCGGATCCCCCGAATGACAGGTCAACGAAGAGCTCGAACGACATTTTTTTACTTTTATTGCTATCATAAGCATCAGAGCCCATGAACGGCACATCGTTCATTATTTGGATTGCGCCGTTTGCCTTGACGCTCTCGTTGAAAAGGAACTCCATGAGGGAGAGCGCCTTGCTTGTTTTTCCAACCAGTTCGTTCATCTTGGCAGAGTTGCCACCGGCTTTTGAGAATATGGCAAGGGCAATCGCATCGGTGCAGTTGTGGCCGACCTGCTTTTTTATGGTTTCCACCATCTTGTATTCGTACAGGACCGCGGGGATGCTTGCAGATGTCTTGGATGGGCTGCTGGCAGCCTTGCCGGATTCGATTTTTGAAATTTTCATACCTTGCATGCAAACACCCCGTCTTTGTTTCATACGAGAATCTTATTAATATGTCGCCAAACAATGAAAAAAACGCGAGAAATTACGTGCTGTTTTTGTCTGTTTTATCGAGGTGAAGCCTGGAAGGGAAGACCCCCAAAAACTCCCAACAAATTATACTGCGCTACTTGAACATCCCCGCCACCGTCCCCTCCACTTCCGTCCTTGTTATCGCCTTCGCGCGCGCAATCCCCGCGTAAGTGTCCTTCAGCCGCCTGTCCGTGACCACCACTATGAGGGTGTCGCACTCCCTCTTCCTTTCCTCCATCTTTTCCCTCACGTGCTCCTTGCCGTGGCACTCAAGGTTCTCGCCCGTCTCAACCTCAAAGCAAACCGTCCGCTTCCCAATCCTGGCGGTCACATCCGCGCCAACAGTGGCTTGCACCTTTGGCTTGCCGCCGTGCTTGAGCATCTCGTCCGCAATCGCCCAGACAAGGAGCGAATGCTCGGGCGATTCCTGCGGCTGCCTTTTCACCAGCAGCTTGTGGCTGCCGCACGCGCCAAGAAGCAGGCTGTTGTGGTGGACATAGCCCCTGGAAATAAGCCTGCTCTGCTCATCCTCGTCTACCTCTTTCTCGTGGTAGTAGCCGTGCCCCTCGTATTCCTCAGGCTCCTCTTCCTGCACCTCCTCCTTCTTTGCCGGCGCTTTCTCAGCCATTTTGTCGTTCGGGTCGGTGGTGATGAGCGCGTGTATGAGCGGCGGCGCCCTCACCATGAACTCATAGCGCCCCTGCTCACTCATCATCAATCCCTGGCCCTTTTCCGCGCGCAATAAGTAATCCCGCTCCCTTTCATTGAGCGCAAGCGTCTTTGAAATAAGCTCCAAATTGCTTGAGTTTTGGCGCAGCAGTATCTTTGTCGAGGTTGTGTTCAGTATGCTCCTGCCCCCTTCGCTTCTCATCAAATCCTCGATTTCCTGTGTGATGAAGCCTATTGAGGCATTGTACTTGCGCGAGGTCTTGATAAACTCCAAAATGTAGTTTTCCGCCTCCTTGCTGCGAAGGAGCGACCAGCCCTCGTCAATCAGCACCACTTTCGGCTTTTTGTCCTTCCTCATCTCGCGCGAAATCAGTTCCAGCACCGAGAACATCACAAGCTGCCGCACCTGCGGCGGCAGCCCGCTCAGGTTGAAGTCCAGCAGCTTGTTTTTCAGGTCCACCCGCGTCCCCCTGTCCAGGAAGCCGAAAAAGCCGCCGCGCGCGTACATCCTCACCCTGTTCAGCAGCACCTCCACGCTCTTTTCATCCTGCGAGCGGATGCGCCTCGCCGTGAGCCTTCTCATGTCCTCAAGCACTGCCTTCAGGTCGCTGAATGTGGGCGCGTTCCTTGCCCAGCTTGCTGGGTTGGACGCGATGATTCCCTTCTTCTTGTAGACGCGCACCAGCGCCTCGTTCAGCGCGCCCTTCTGGCTTTCTGTCAATCCGCCAGTGATGATGTCAAATACCGAGATGAGCGTGAGCATCTTGCTCCCGAAGTCCTCGCCCGCCAAATCAAAGAGGTTGATTATCTTGTCCGAGTCCTTGGAAAGCACTATTTCCGTGCCGCCGAGCTGTTGCACGAGGTTCGAGTATTCCGCGTTCGGGTCGAGTATGTATATCTTCGCCTCCCTTGCGAGAACATGCTGCATCAGGAGGAATTTTGCGGCGTAGCTCTTTCCCGAGCCGGAAATGCCGAGCACGAAGAAGTGCTTGTTGCTCATGGAGTCAAAGTCAATGAAAATCGGGTTGAGCGTCTTCCTTTCGTGCGCGAAGAACGTGCCTTCCATCCGCGAATCAACTGGGTAGAGGAAAGGGAAGGTTGCGCACAGCGAGCTTGTGAGGAATTCCCTCTGCGCGCCCAGTGCGTCCACGCCTATGGGAAGCATGGATTTTATGCCGTCCGCCATGCGGTAGTCAGTATCCTTCGGGACTATCAGGAGCGCGTTCATGTTCGCCCTGCACCTTTTCGCCATCAGCCCAAGCTCGTCCTTGCTGTCCGCCTGGCTGTCCACGTAGAGCGAGACGTTGAACATCTTCTCCTTTCCCTTGTAGAGCAGGCCGTACACTTTCATCGTGTCCTTCCTCTTTATCTCCAGGGACGGGTTGGGCGTGTTCTCCGCGTTGCCCGCGTACAGGTCGGATGTCTGCTTGATTATCTGGTTGTGTATGTTCGCCAGCGTGCTGCTTATGCTCGCCGGGTGGATGTGCAGCGTTACATCGTAAGGCTCGCTCGTTGCCATGAACGATTCAAGCCAGCCATCCTCCACCTTGCGCGGGTAGCCTGTCGTTTTTATTATCCTGTGGCAGATGCCGTTCACCTTCGCGCAGTTTGAAGAGATGTCAAAGTCGGGCGTTAATGATTTGATTGTGGATTTTTCAGGCTCTTTCTTGGCAATGCGAATCCATGCGACGGACTCGATGGACGCGAACGGGTCGGCGTTTATCGCCGGCTCGCGCGGTTTCTTCTGCTTTTTTGGCATTTGCACTGGGTAGAAAATGGCGCTTATATCGATTTTGGCTTTTATGAAAAACCAGATTATGGAATTGAGGGAAGGTTCGATGGATTTGCGGATTTTTGCCAGCAGCGGCTCAAGGGGGTTGGCAAAAGGATTCTGATGCAATGTTGGGCTGCGGATGCCTGCACTGCTATTTCCTTTGGCGATTCCCATTGGATGAAATAGGGCATTGAAAATCGATTTGCCCTTTTTCGGCTCATCCTGCTTCTGTTCTTTGTCTGTTGGCATTGAATAGGATGAGAAAAGGTGCGTAAGGGCGCCGTTGCCAAGCCTTTCAGAGCGGAGCCCGCAGGAGGAGAGCTTTTCCTGTATTATCTGCACCTTCTGCTCAAGCTGCGCGCGCCCCTCTTCAGGGGTTCCGATGCTGTATTGGGTGGCGATGAGGTAGTATTTCCTGCCCCGCACCTTCTTGCTTTCCATGAACTCGCGCTCGTAAGTGAAGAAGTCGCGGAAGATGGCAGCAGTTTCCTGTTGCGCGCCCTTCATCTTGAGCTGCGCATCACTGAATGCCTCTTCTGCATCGCACTTTTCTGTCCTCACAAGTATCTGTATGGGGTCGGTGAGGTGGTTGAGGAACTCCCTGTAGTTGGAGACGAATGCCGCTTTTTGCCCCTCGTCCAGCAGGCTGAAGTTTATTGGCTCCACCTTGAGTATTGCGCGCAGGGAGCCGTCCAGAAGCGTTATCTGGCCGTTTTCTATCGCCTTTATGCCCACCAGCCGCTGCGCTTTCGGGTCGGATGGGGAGGCTTTTCTCACGCCGCTGTAGTAATGCCAGGCATCCAGCGCGCGCTCCTCCAAATTCAGGAAGATGAAGCCTGCGCCAAGGATGCTGAAAAGGGAGGGCAGGATGAGCTTTGCCTCGCCTTCGAGCGGAAGGTTGAGCGAAAGGAACGCAAGCACGGTAAAAACGCAGAAGTAGCACAGCTGCTTCAGGTCCAGTCCAAAGACTATCTTCTCGCGGTATTTCACTTCGTCCGGAATATCATAGCTCGTGCAAATCACCTCATATTGTTTGTGCTGGACTAACGATAAACGTTCATGCGCCATGGCGGGTTATTGCCACCTATCGCAAAAACCGCCTTTTCGCGGCATTTCACTTCTGCGGGGATGCTGTAGCCCATGAGGCAATTGCATCGATAGGGTCTCATTAGCGCTCGTGTAGGATTTGGTTGCCATGAACCAATAGTGGATGGTGAAACTTTCTCCGGCATATCATGGCTCATTTGAAGCACCCGCTAGAATTGGCGCTTAGGATACGATAATCATTCGTGGACAATGAGGTACGTTAAGGCACAATTGGGCATTATTGTGCCCCATCGCAAAAACCATCTTTTCGCTGCATTTCACATCGTTGGGAATGCCAAAGTCCATATGATCACGCCAAATTTATGGCGCGAGGGGTAAGATTATACTTCGTGGACAATGAGGTACGTTAAGGCCCAATTCGAGCCAAAAACAGGTCATTTGCCCCTTTTTATCCTTCACAAGCTTGCAGCTTTCCCCCGCAAAGCATCCGCTACCTTTTTGAGCTTTCTATTGCCCATAGTATCATCTGGTTCGACGTGAATGATGCTTTGCGCAAAAGGGCTGATACGTCTTTTTACTGGTCGATAGATACGCGTCGGAAAAAAGCAAATACTTTCTGTGCTAAAGGACGTTCAGGTCTACTGTTCTACCCGTGCCATCAACCATTATAAGAACATATGACAATCTATACAATGGTGATTCGATGCCGAGTGGTTCGATGTCTTTGATGCCGCAAATGCCCGATGTTTTTTCAAAAATCAAGGAACAGGGGCTGGTCCCGGGTGACTTTGTTCTGATATATGTCAAGCCCACTACTCAAATCGAGGACAATCTCAAAAACCTGGCTGCGTCATTTTCGAAGGAAAACCGCAAGGAATTCCTGGAAGCCCATCAGAAAGAAGTGAATCGTAGGGCTTCGAATATCAATTCTTTCGACATGCGAGGGCCAGCCAAGGACGGCTACAGGCCAGTTATTGCCCAGATAAAAAACGTGGATGTAGTGAAAAAGACCGTGACATTTGATGTGGGTGGAGAGTGGGACATCAGCACAACCTTCAAGTCATCTGAAATCTCGGACATCCAAAAGCTCAGCGGAAAAACAGTGAACATTATAATGAGGGACAATTCCGTAATCGTGGGCACAATGGTTTATGGGTTCCTCCCATGGCTTGGCCATGACAAGATGGTTCTATGGTTGCCTGACTCCCAAAAAGGAACAGATGTCAACATAAATGATATCGGCAGGATAGATTTTTCAGTGCTTCCCGGTTTCTCTCTGACCAAAACAAGCAAGAAATAAATCGTGCAGTCCGGTCAGCATGTTTTCAAGGGCTTAGTCCTGCTCCTTGTGCTCGCCGCGTCTTCCGTAGATTTTCTTTCTCCGCTGCTCACGGAAGATAGGCTTGTCTGCGCGCGCAATCCTCTCACTGAACTAAAAGGAAAAACAACGGAAGAATCACCGTTAAAGGCGCAGGATTTGTGCAACCTGCTCCTACCTGGACAACTTTGCCATTGTGCCAGACAATTTCTACTCTGGCTTTTCTGCATCGTGCATTTGTCCGATCATTTCCCGTTTTTTCATAAGGCTTCCGGTAAAAAATGTTTCATAGCTGTAGTTTCCCTTGAGCGTTTCGTGCCAACGCTGCAGGGTTGTTTCTTCCACTACCTTGCCATCCTTTATCGTAGGGACAAAAAAATCATTGGCATAAAGCCAAGGCTCCACCATGATATTTTCTTTGATTGCGTCACGATAAAAGTCCGAGAAACCATATCCTTCATTCGCAAATTTCTCAACTGCGCTTTTCGGGAAGCCCATCGCCTGCCCGTATTGGAGGTGGAATTCCTGCTCGTTCTTGTTGCGCGTATCAAGCACGTCTTGGATCAGTTTCGGATCTTTGGATATCACAGTCTCATAAGTTCTATTGATGTAAATATCTCCAAAAGGCGATGTTTTCAGCTTGCGCGTCTTGCCGCCAATTCCAATAATTGCGGAAAATGCCACGCCACTTCCCAGTTCTGATGCAGGTTTTTCACCGCTTGCGGCAAGGTAGAACTGATCCAGCTTTTGCGGTATCAGCATGAACTGCCTTTTCATGTACCTCGGCACCCTGAAACCAAGCTGGTAAATCTCCTTTCTTGGATCATACTTGAGAGTCTGCGGGGCATTCTCATTCAGGAATTCCAGTTCTTTCTCATACTCTGATGCTTTGAACGGCCTCAGAAGTTCCTTATTCAGTTGCTGGCTCATCTTTTTCTCTTGAGCCGTTGGCACCTCCGCCTTGCCTGCTGCCTTGAAAAAGCCAAGGCCGGCATCGAAAATGAAAAGCTGGATGAACGACTCGCCAAAACAGCCCGCAACTCTCCCTGGCTCAAGCCTGAATGACGCGTCTGCCTTGAGCCCGCGCATAAGCTCCGCGCGCGCACCGTCAACTGCAAGGGCAACCTCCTCCAGATTTTCCCCATCGCTGCCTGCGCGCTTTGCCGTTCCATGGAGAAGGGTAGATAGCTCGCCAAGCGCGCCTGCGGCATCAGTATCTATCTTCTTCATGGCCGATGAGAGCTTGTTGAACGAATAGTATTCCGAGCCAACGCCAAGCGCAGTGAAGAACATGGCGCCTGCGTATGCTCGCTTGGCCGACTCGCGTGCGCCCTTTGCCATGAATGCCTCCATTGCAACCGCGAGTCCCTCTCGGGTGAGTGTGGCTATCCCTCCGACGCCAGTAATGATTCCGGCCGCCATGGCCATGTCCAGCGTAAGTTCCAGCACGGATTTTGCATAGCCCGCTCCCCTGATATCATAATCATTCAGGAGCTGGGCAAACCTTGCCTGCGAGCCTAGGAGCTCGAAATAGTTCCGCGAAATTCCCGCCATTGCGCTTTCAATTTTCTTGGGATCGTTGCCGCGCAGTGCATCCTTGAGCGCGTTGTATTTTTTCTCAAATCCCTTGAAATCGGCATAGTAAGTTGCCTCGGATGCTATAAGCGCCGTTGCCTTCTCGCCAAGCTTTCGTTCCCTAAGCGGCACAAGCGTTCCAAGTTTCTCCGTCATGCTCGTGTTCAGGAAATTCTTGAACTTGGTGGTGCTTCTCCCGTATTGGTCCTGGAGCATGTCGTATGCAACTTTTGTCCTCACATAAAGCTGGTCCACTTTCTTGGAGAATTCCTGCGCAGAAAGAATATTGCCTGCCGCCGTGCTTTTTCCTGAAGCTTGGATGCCGGTCTGGAATAGGAACATAGTTTATTTCCTACTGAGAAGTGATTAAAAAGGCTGTAGCTGTTTAGGGTTTTGAAGTGCCCGAAGCCTTTCCTCAAAATAGCCAGTCACGTATTCCTTGAAATTCTCGCAATTACTGTGCGCGCTATCCAAATCGCCTGCAGGCTCGTTTTTTGTTTGGAAGTCCTTTATCTGAAGTCAATAAGCAGATCTTTGTCAGTGTCATAATCGATAAGCCAATCTGTAGTTCCTGTCAAGTTAAACTTGACATTGTCCAGGCGGTGCAGAAACTTGACAAGTTCATCTGCGCCTGGTGCGTCTAAAACTACTCTTTCTTGGGACGGAGCAGCTATTCTATATGGGCTCATTCTTCCCCTGTTTTGAAATTGATATAAGCTTACAATAAAATCTCCAGCTGAAAACTTCCTTATCATCAATCCCCTTCTTCCAATTGGTAGTGCGGTGTCTTTCATAATGGCATTTCCTATTTTTGCAGAAACAAGTCTCTTTCCATCGTATTCAATTGCAACATTGTGCTCAATACTGGTAAGGAAGAACGGGTTGATTTTTTTTATGATCGCTGCGCTTAGGATTACTCCTCCGACCGTGCATAAAACAAGCAGCATGAAATCAATTCTTCTCTGTCTTTCCTGCTCAATCTTAACAGCTAGGTATTGGTTTTCAGATGTTATTCCTCTGTTTTTTATCTCGTCATTGAAGCTTTCACATTCTATGTTTGGGGTTAGTGAGTCTTTTGCGCATAGCTGGTACATGATCCTGCCTATTGAAACTGTATGGTTGTAGTCATCTAGAAGTACATTCCAAGCTCCAACAATTCCAATGATAATCACGCCGATTGCAAATACCATGATTATCTCGTTCAGCGTCGGGCTAAACAGGGCGTGGCGCAGGCTGTCGTCCTTTACTGACAACAAGTAGTCCTTGCTTCTTCCACTGTAGACTTTGCTTACCATGCAACCAATAGCATTCTATTTGCGGTGCAATTTATTATAGTTTATGATTTTGTAGTCGAACAGTATCCGGAGTAGGTCGAATTTTTACTCAAGTTGAGTAATTTAGCACATTGATGCCCAATTGCGCGCGAACAAGCATCTGCCAAGAGGAATTTGGTTCATCACAACCAAATTCTGCACAAACCATAATGAGACCCCTGCCCCATAGATATGGGCATGGCACTCGATATCCGCCTGGCCTGCCTGAGGGACGCCATACTTGAAAATTGGATAGCTTTGGAAGCCTACGAGGCTGATGGCGCGCTGGTCATTCGTCTCAAGGATGGCGTTGAAGCCATCAAAATGCGGGAGACGGAACAAACTGAAAAACCGGGCCGCTAGGCCTGGCGACGCGCGCAGGTGTGGATATGCTCTGTTATTAGCCGTCCTTGAGCCTCTGCTTGGCCAGGCGCAGCGTGATGTCAGCCAGCTTCCTTGCAATGCCATCCATTTGATTTTTCTGATCTTCCTGCTTCTTTTCCATTTCCTTGACCTTTTCCTCCATCAAAAGCATGTTGCTGACGACCTTTCCGCTGTCAAGGTTCGAGCCGCAGCGCCAGCAATACTCGCCTTTAAGCGGGTTCTTTTCCTTGCAGCGCTGGCAAAACCTTTCAGTGATGATTTTCTTATCTTCCTCCGGCCTTGACTTGCCGTATGTTTTCAGGACTGCCTTCTTGACCTGCTCGTCCGTCAGGTGCAGGTAAACCCTTGACATGTTCGAGCCGATTTCCCATCCGAAGTATTTGTCCATGATTTGCTCTGTCATGCCCGACTCTGCTCCCAACTCAGTCGCCCGGCTGTGCCGGAAGTTGTGCGGATTGACCGGCTTCTTGAAGAGGGGCAAGCCCTCTTTCTTCCTTGCCTCATTCATTTTCTCGGCGCAGTGGCAAATCCTCTGCACAAGCATCGGATAGCTCAAGGCCCTCTTTTTGTATGGCGTAATCCAGACAGGGGCATCTCCCTTCTTGACCGGATGGCTCTCAAGCCACGCGCTGACGAAAGATGCAGCCTCGACGACGGTGATTCGCCGCCTCCCAGTTTTTCCCTTCGGCACATTCACGTCCAGCCCTTCCTGGCTGAATGAAAGGTCTGATTTTTTCAGCGGCAGGAACTCCCCTGCCCTCATGCCGCTTTCAAAAAGGAGATAAATCACGGCTTTGTCGAAAGCATCCCCGTAAGAGGCAATTTCCCTCATCTCTTCGCGGAGAATCACCGGCTTTGCAAGCTCGCTGTCCCCGACTTTTATCTTGTGCTTGAACAGCTCCGCCTCGTCCTCGTTAAGCCTCTTGAGCGACCTCTTGCCAATCTTCCTGAAGATGTAGATGCTCCCGAGCGTGCGCTTGCAGTCCTTCTTCGTGGCTGGCATGTACCTCTTGCTTGCGTTTATTGCGGCGACGCTCCCCTGTATATTGTCAAGCATGGCGTGCAGCGTCTTTCCCGTCATTGTCCTGCAGATTGACAGGTCTGTCCTGTATTTCTCAATCCGACGCGCGCCGATTTGGTGCAGGACTGCATCTTCGGCGAATTTCAGGAAAAGCTCCTTGTCCTTCTCCGTCATCCACTTTGAGCGCCCGAGGCTGCTCTTCCAGTCCCCATATCCAAGTCCCATGGCTAAATATACAGCACCAACATTTAAAATTAGAGCGTATAACGACGTGAGCAAAGCTAAACATCAGTTAAAATAAGACGCTCCCAACGGGATTGTCAGCACGGAGTGCTGGCAACACGCCAGCACGGCGCACGTTTGAACCCGTGTTACAGGCTTTCTTTTTCCGTGAACGCTTTTCGATACGTCGAAAAGGGTTCTTGAAAGGCCCGCGTCCTTACCGGGCTAGACTATGGGAGCGCGGATGCATTACCCTTCGAAGGGTTAAAAAGCATTCTCTGCCGCTGGATTGCGCGCATCACAAAATCGAGGCGAGCAGGAGTTCAACCAAGGTGACCTTTGTGCGCGCCTGTGCAAGGCTTTCGCTGCTTTCTTCTTCATCTTCCATGGAATCACTTCGCTTCCTCAGACCGGGGCAGGCGGAGGCGGCGCGTCGCCGCCTGTTGGAGCGGCCGGCTGGGCGCCGGAGTCGGACGGTGGCGGCGGGATATCCGACGGTGGCGTCTGGTTATTGCCGCTTGGCGCTATTTTCGGGCCCGCTTCCCCTATGCAGCCGAATGAAAAGAAAAGCAAGGCAGCCACGAAAATGGCTGCAATCGTTGTGGTTTTCATTCATGCACCCTTAGTCTGAATTTGCCTGCCCATTCGCGCTGTATTTTGCTGGCTGCGCAACCGTTGCCTGTGGCGCGGTTGCTTGCTGCACTGCCACTGGTTGCTGCGCGGTTGCTTGCTGCGCTGTTGCCTGCGCTGGCGCTGGATTGGATGTAGGCGTTGCTTTGGCCGTTGTCATTTGTGGCGCGGTTGCCTGCGCTGGCATGACCTCGGCTGGCGCGGCAGGCGGCATGTCTCCGGTGCTGCCCAGCGTGCAGTCATCTGCCACCTTGACCCAGTAGCCCTTGCCAGGCTCCAGCTTCTCACTGTAGGTGTACTGGCTCACAGATGGCGAATAGCGCCACGGGCCAGATGTTATCTTGCAGCTGCCTGCGAAGTCAGAGATTGCCGTCGCAGCAAGTGGCGAGCCAATCATGTTCCAGCCGGCTTTGAGCACAAACGCGTAGGGCGCTGGCGTGATATACGGCGTGTCAATGGTGTACGTGCAGTCTGCATTCGCCTTCACCCAAAAGCCCACGTGAGCGCCGCCTAGCGTGGTCGCCTTTTCATATTGCTTGCTTGCGGCGTTGTAGTACCACACGTTTGTGGATATGTCGCACTTTTGCGCAAGCTCGGACACCTGCAGGCCAAAAGCTGGCACAGATATCTGGTTCCAGCCCTTCTGGAGCACTATGGTTATGCTCTCGTTTGGCGGGTTTGGTATCCCTTCCTTCACAAGCACCTTGGTGGAATCAAGTGCCAAAATCTCTGCATTCCCATTCTCCTTTTGGTAAACCGCGATGCCTGCGTAGTTAATGCCAAGTTTCTGTGCAGTGAAATATGCCGATACCTCCTTGCTCTCGCCCGGTGCCAGCGTTATTTCCTGCACGCTCTGCTGAGTCGCAGGGGTGGATGTGATGGCGTTTGGGGGCTGGTCGGAAAACACCAGCATCACCTGGTATGTATTCGCCGCGTCGCTTGTTGCAGACGTGCCGCGCGTGACCTTGCCAGACACATACACGCTGTCATACCGGCTCACCTCTTGCGGGATTGCGCTTACTGACGCATACACATTGCTGTCTGTGGCGCCTGTCACCTCTACAGTGATTGCGGACTGCGCCTGCGCGCCCTTGTCGTCAGTAACAGTGAATTTTATTGTATAAGTGCCCGCGCTGTAATAGGTGTGCTGGAAAGTTGCGGTGGAGCCGGTTTGCGCTATGGAAGGCGCGCTTACCCCGTAGGCTCCCTCGTCGCCCCAGTTCACGCTGTAGGAAAGATAGTTGCCGTCTGGGTCGTATGCCGAAACAGACCATGTGCCAGCCTGATTGACATCAAGAGAGGCAGGGCCGCTAGTGCCTGTAATCACCGGCGGCTGGTTTGCTGGGGCGACTTCCGGCAAGCACGCCCCATTCGAGCATCCATTTGCGCATCTGAAATCCGTGCTGTAGACATTGCCGCCTTTGCAGTACCATTCCAGGAGATAGGATGTGCCCCCGATGCACGAGTCGTTCTTTGAAACCGTGGAGTTGTAGGTTGTGCCGAAGACATAGCCGTTTATCCCGCCGTCAGTGTCCGTGCACGTATATGTGTTTATTGCCTCATCCACTTTCGCAGTTATAGTGGACTGCGCGCTTGCGCCCTGCGCGTCCTTCACTGTAAATGTAATCGTGTAGGTGCCTGCATTATAGTATGTGTGCTGGAAGGTCGAGGTTGTTTGCGCTATGGAAGGCGCGCTTACCCCGTAGGCTCCCTCGTCGCCCCAGTTCACGCTGTAGGAAAGATAGTTGCCGTCTGGGTCGTATGCCGAAACAGACCATGTGCCAGCCTGCCCAACAGAAAGCGACATGGGGCCGCCCACGCCGGTTATCACAGGCGGCTGGTTGCTTGGGACGCCAGCCACATTTACGGTGACGGAAGACTGCGTGCTTGCGCCCTTCTCATCAGTAACAGTGAATGTGATGGTGTACTGCCTCTCAAAATTGTAGTATGTGTGCTGGAATGACGCGCCGGAAACCACGTTCTTCTGGTTGTTGCCGACTGCCAGCGGGTCAGAGCCGTCGCCCCAATTCACGCTGTAGGAAAGGTACGTGCCATCCGGGTCATATGCCGATACCTTCCAGACGCCTGCCTGCGCAAGGTTGAGCGAGGTCGGCCCGCCCACGCCGGTTATCACAGGCGCCCTGTTCCCGTTCACTACTGCGTTGCCGTTCGATGTCGCTGCCGCGAATGTAGAACCGAGCGCCAGCACGACTGCGAAAAGCGCGAACAATGCAATCCCGATTTTCCTTTCCATCCAAAACCACCTTCAATTTATTTTTTTGCGAAAGCGCGTGCGCTTTCTTCTTGACCATGCTGCGCCGGTTTTTGCTTAAAAAGGATTGGCGGGGCAGAGCCGGTCCCGCTTTATAAGGCTTTCGCGGTCCGATGGAAAATTCACGTCTGAATTTTCCAGAAGCGGAGCCGCAGCTCCGCTCAGATGGGTTTTTCACTCCGAAGAATCTACTCGAACAGATTGCGCTGCAGCTCCGCCACCATATTCCTTCCAAATGGGATGAGCTTTACAATGCGCTTCCTTTCAAGCGAGCGCAGGTTGCGGAGCAGCGAAGTTTTTGGGATGAGGAGCCGGTGCTGCATGGTGGAGCGCTTTGCTTTCCCTCCAGATGAAAACAGGAAGCGCACAATTTCCGCTTCCCGCTCTGAAAGCGTGGAAAGCACTGCGCGCGCCCTTTCGCTTTTCACGCCCAGCCCTGATGGAAATTCCTGCGGCGCGCCAGCCCGCGCTTTTTTCCTCTGCCCCGCTTCATCCGCAGGAGGGGCTTCTTTTTCCCCTGTTTCATGCTCACGGGGCGCACGTTTTTTGCTTGAGAAAAAAACATAGTATGCAATGACCGCTGCAACTGCGATTGCGGCAAGCACAAGCAGAATGCCCGATAGCCCCGACGCCTTGGGCTTCATCTCCAGCTGCGCAGAGGACAGCTTTCCCTGCTCCACTTCAACCCTCACAGAGCCTGCCGACGCCTGTGTGGAGGCGGATATCACACAAGTGCCTGTTGGAAGCGCGCGGAACATGAAGTCGCCTGCCTGCCCTGCCTGTACACTCGCGCCCGCCATCTTTCCATAGTCAAACCAGTCTGATGCGCACGAGGCTTGGATGGCTGCGCCCGGCACTATCTGCCCGCCCTCAAGCACTGTGACAGCCACGCTTCCTGCAGGATAGAAAACAAGCGAGAGGTTCTGCTCGCCCGGCAGTGAGAGCGAAGCGGTTGCGGCATAATCAGCGCCGCTTGTTGCCATGTTGTCAAGCACGCAGTTCAGCTGGTAGCTTCCACTTCCGAGGGTGAGAAGGACATTCCCCCCCCTTCCCGTTATGAGGCGGTATGTGGTGGTGGCGCCGTCAGCTTTTGCCGCGGTTATCGCAAGGGGCATGCCAACAGGGGAGGTGCCGTCCACAAGCATTGCCCGCAGTGCCACCAGCCCTTCAGCCTGGGGCACAGAAGGCGGGGTGCTTTCCGATGTTGCATTCTCGGAAAAAGCGAGCGCTGGCAAGGACAAAAACAGAATGGAAAGAAAAAGTGTGTGCGCACGCATGCTTATCACTTGCCCGCCCACACCTTAAAAAACAATCAGGTTCCGTTCACTTTTTCTCCTCTTCTTCCTTGACAATGAACTTTACAATCAGGAAGATGACGAGCGCGATTATGGCAAAGTCGATGAGCGAGCCTGCGAAGTCGCCGATGAGGAGGCTTTTTGGCGCATCGGCAGTGCCGCCTATCCGGATTGCAAATGCCCGCCAGTCCCCGCCAGGAAGCAGCAGCGAAACTACTGGCATTATTATGTCGTTAACAAGCGAAGTGACAAGCTTGGATGCGGCCACGCCTATGATGAACGCGACTGCAAGGCCAATCACCTTGTGCTTGCTCAGGAACGCAAAGAACTCTTCCACAAACCCCACATGCCCGCCTCGCAGTAGGGTCGCACAAAGAATTAATAAAAACAGATGGCTGGGGCGCCTAGCTCCTTCTTCCGAAGAACTTGTGCCCGCTCCGCGAGCTGTACTCCTTTGCCTCGCGGGGCGCGCCCTCCCTGCTGCCGTATCCTCCGCGGCCCCCTCGGGAATCGCGCGAGTCGGAGCGCCTGCCTGCGCCTCCCCCGCGCCCGTATCCGCCGCCGCTTCCTCGCTCGCGCGGGCCGCCGTGCCCGCCTTCGCGCGAACTCCCGAACCTTCCTCGCGCAGAGCCGCTTCCGTGCTCCCGCCCGCCTTCGCTTGGGTGCGATGAAAAGTTCACGCGCCGGGGCAAAAGCTCGGGCTTGACCTCTATCCTGAGCTGCTCTATCCTGCTGTCGGTCACCTTCTCAATAATCGATATCATGCTTGTCTGGTCAAAAAAGACGAACGAAATCGCCTCGCCGTCCTTGCCCATCCTGCCCGTCCTCCCAATCCTGTGCACATAAGTCAGGGGGTCGTCCGTGGTGTCGTAGTTTATCACGTGCGTGACGCCCGTGACATCAAGCCCGCGGCTTGCCAGGTCGGTAGCCACCAATATGTTGATACGGCTCTTGCGGAACGCATCCATCGACCTGTCGCGCTGGTTCTGGCTCATATCGCCGTGGAACGCCATGGAGCGGAAGCCCCTGTCCACCAGTATCTCGTTCAGCCTGTCTGCCCCGCGCTTCGTCCTTGCAAAGATGAGCGCAAGGGCGGGCTTTTTTTCCACAAGCAATGCAAGCAGCATGTTCAGCCTGTCGAACTTCGATGTTTCGACATAGTACTGCCTTATGCTTTTCACCGAGAGCGAGTCTTCCGAGACGCGCACTTCCTGCGGCGCGTGCATGTACCTCTTGGAGAGCTCCATTATCGCAGGGGGCATGGTTGCGGAGAACATGAGCGTCTGCCTGTTCTTGGGCGTTTTGCCAAGTATCTTTTCAATGTCGTCGATGAAGCCCATGTCAAGCATCCTGTCCGCCTCGTCCAGCACCACCACCTCGACAGCGTCCAGCTTGATGGTGCCCCTCTCGATGTGGTCCAGGAGCCTTCCGGGCGTGCCGACCACGATGTCGACGCCGGAGTTCAGGGGGCCTATCTGCCTCTCAATGTCCTGCCCGCCGTAAACCGCAAGTATCCTTGACTGCGAGTGCACGCCGATTTTCCCAATCTCGCCTGCAATCTGCACCGTGAGCTCGCGCGTGGGCGCAAGTATGAGCGCGCGCACCTTGCCTTTTTTTGCAGGCGCAAGCGCAATTTTCTCAAGTATGCAGATGCCAAAGGCAGCGGTCTTTCCAGTGCCTGTCTGCGCCTGCCCGACAAGGTCCTCGCCCTGCAAAAGGAGCGGTATTCCCTGCGCCTGTATCGGCGTGGGCGTCTTGAACCCCATTGCCGCCAGCGCGCCCAGTATGTTGTGGCTTAAGCCAAGCTTCGTAAATCCCATTTCCTCACTTCCTTTCTCCCTTGGCAATCCCTTGATGCTTTGAAACCCGCGGACGGGTTGCACCCCGCAGCTTATTGCCAGGGATGCCCGCACAAAATGAGCCAAGACATGTTTCTTGTCTGCTGGGATGATGAAGGGAAGAATATAAGAAGCTGCCGGTGGCATGCGAATTTCCATCAATTCATGGAAACGCCATCAACGAGTGCGTTCTCCTGAATGAGCGCGTCCATCGCGGCATCCCCATTGCCATCCTCCGCAAGCCCCTTCACCCTTGCCGCCGCATTTTCCCAGGTGGCAAGCGCGCGCTCGCGCCTGGAAAAGACGGCGTTGACCACGGCTTCGGCGATTCCCATCGCAAACGCTGCCCCGGCAAGCGCAATGATGCCTGCCGTGGCAAAATGCTTTGTAATGGCCCCAATAAATAGTGCCGCAAAGCCGATTATGGCAATTGGCAGCTTGGCGTATCTTGCCGCCTTGTGCTTTTCCTTGGACAGTTCCTCCCCGAGTCCCTTGATTTCCTTCCCGCTGCCCCACTCCCCATTCGAGATGGCGGCGTTCATTTGCCTAAGCGAAGAAAATTCCCAGCCTTCAAATTGCCGATGGTATTCTTGCATGATTGCTATGGACGCTTTGTCAAGCTCGCCCGATGCGGCTGTGGACGCGTCCAGCGCCCGCTTGGCGTTACTAGTTGGTTTCCGCGCCCCTCCCATCTGCTGCGCCCGCAAAGTCGCCCTGTCATTCCATTCAGATGCCTTTCGCTTTGTCCTTTCAAGCTTCCTGAATTCCTTTGCGTAGGGCTTCATGAATGCAGTTACCGCTTTCACTGCCGCGAATTCGGCACCATTGCTCATCATGCATGGTATATTGTTAAACACGTTTATAAAGCCTTCACCACATTATGCCGAAAGCACGGCACGCCGTTTCCACGCCGTGAAAAAAGCTTCGGCGTGAAAATGCAGGTATAAATACTTTAGCCCTGTAGCTTTTTCCCGTATGCGCCTCAAAGCAAGAAGATATATTGTTGTCCTAGGCTCTCTCATGTCAGGCCTTGGCAAGGGCATAGTCACATCCTCCCTAGGCAAGCTGCTGCAGACCAAGGGGCTGAAAGTCTCGCCGATAAAATTCGACGGCTACCTGAATGTGGACTGCGGCACCATGAACCCCTTCCGCCACGGCGAGGTGTTTGTGCTTGACGACGGGACGGAATGCGACATGGACTTCGGCACCTACGAGCGCTTCCTGAACATCGACCTGAACGGCAACAACAGCATAACCGGCGGCAAGCTTTTCCGGAACATCATAGACAAGGAAAGGAAGGGCGGCTTTTTGGGGCGCGATGTGCAAATCGTGCCGCACCTCACCGACGAGATAAAGGCATGGGTGCGCCGCACGGGCGACGAGCAGGATGCAGACGTCGTCATCGTGGAAGTGGGCGGCACTGTGGGCGACTTGGAGAACGGGTATTTCCTCGAGGCAATGCGCCAGTTCGCAAACGAGGAGAAGGTGACCTTCCTCCAGCTTACCTACGTGCCTTCGCTGTCAGAGGGCGAGCTGAAAACCAAGCCCACCCAGCACGCGAACAAGCTCATACTTTCCATGGGCATACGCCCCAGCATCATAGTGTGCCGCGAGGACGAGCCGCTCACGCGCGAGGCAAAGGAGAAAATCGCGATGTTCTGCAATGTGCCCATCGACAACGTGTTTGACGACCCTGACATCGACACCATTTATGAGCTTCCCATGATACTTGAGCGCCAGAAGATGACCGAGCTTCTTCTCTCCGAGCTTGCCATCGACGAGAAGGGGGAGGACATGAAGGAATGGCGCGCCGCGGTGGAGAGGATAAAATCGCCGACCAAGGAAATCACGGTAGCGATTACGGGCAAGTATACCGCAGTGAAGGACGCCTATGTGAGCGTGAAGGAGGCGCTTGTGCATGCAGGCGCGCGCCACAATGCGCGCGTGAACGTGAGGTGGGTGGAAACATCCGACATAGACTCCGGCAAGGCGACCGCCAAGGAGCTGCTGCATGGCTGCGACGGAATCATTGTGCCTGGCGGGTACGGGAGCCGCGGGACAGAGGGCAAGATTGCGTGCATAAAGTATGCGCGGGAAAATGGCCTCCCATTCCTGGGGCTTTGCTACGGGTTGCAAATGGCGGTCATTGAATGGGCGCGCCACAAGTGCGGAATGGAGGGCGCGAACTCCACGGAAATAGACGAGAAGACAAAATACCCTGTGATTGATTTCCTGCCCGAGCAGCGAGGCGTGCGGGACAAGGGCGCAAACCAGCGCCTGGGCGCATGGGAGTGCAGGCTGAAAAAAGGCACGCGCGCGCACAATGCCTACAAGGCGGACACATGCTTTGAACGGCACCGCCACCGATACGAAGTGAACAATGATTTTGTGCAGAAGCTTACTGAAAGCGGGCTGGTGGTGTCGGGCACCTCGCCCGACGGCAACATCGTGGAGGTAATAGAGTGGCCTGACGGCTGGGGCGTGGCAACGCAGGCGCACCCCGAGCTGAAATCGCGCCTCGAGCGCCCGGCGCCGCTGTTCGTGGCGTTCGCGGAGGCATGCCTGAAGGGGAAGAAGTAGCTGGTTCTGCTTGTTTTGAAGCTGGCTGCGCTCTAGTTATTATTAGTGGTTTTGTGCGTATATTTATAAACCCTTTTGCACATATTGCCGTATAAGGTGGTAATATGATGTTCTCGAAATATGCCCGGAACCTTGAGGCGAAAATCGAAAACAACATCAACCCGACTAAGTTTGCGCGCCTGAGCAAAAACCTCGAGCAGGTATACGCGTTCCAGAAATTTTTCAGCATAAACAAGACAAGGGACGAGCTTACAAGCAAACTATACAACGTATATGTAAAGCGCGGAGACGAGGCAGAATCAACATTGCTTGGCCGCGGAGGCAGATGGACTGCGGTTGATATATACACCCAGGCCATAACACTTGCCCCTGAACGTTTTGAGGCGTATGAGAAGCGCGGAATGGTATTGCACGAATTGGGGGAATTTTCGGATGCAATCAAGGACTATGAAAAGGCAGGCACCATTCTTTCAGGGATGGCTGGCGGCGACATCACGAATGTAGGCATCACATGGGCCAATGCCCGCATTTACTCCCGCATGGGCGATTCATATCTCCTAAGCAAAGACTATGGAAACGCAGAGAAGCATTTCGGCTATGCCGTCATTTATTACAAATCTGCAAGTACCAGCTGGCCTGAAGGCAAGCGTGCTGAGGATGATTATGAACGGCTGGCCAGCGGGCACCAGGCGGCACTTATTGGCATGGGCTACGCCAAATTAGGGCAAGCACAGTATGTCGAGGCAAAGGAATGCTTTGACGAGGCAGCCGGCCTCCCGGTCTACTCTTTATCTCAGATGGACCCGGCATACCGCGACCTCTGGGTGGCAGTCGAAAAAGCAGGGCTGCTGCAAATCAATGACGGTTCTGGCAGGGGGCGATACAGCATCAAGTCAGTGTAATGTTCCACGCCGTCTTGGGGCAACACCGCGCCTAGTTTTGCGCGCTTGCGTTCCAGTCAAGCGCAAACGGCGCGCTCACCATCTTCACAGTCACATTGCCCAAATCCGCGTACAGGAGCACGCGCTTTTCTGCATCTATGAAAAAGAGCGCGGGCGGGGCGCCCGAGGTATCGCCCACTTCTATCTCGTAGGCTTCCCTTCCTGCAAGCGCTGTCTTCCCCTTGGATGCAAAATGCGTGGTGATGTTCATTTCCACCCCGTGCGCGGAGTAGACGGTGTCCACGCTCCAGCTGGAGTTCTCTGACGCGGCAAGCATCCAGGGCGAGAAGAGCAGTATGGATTGGTTGCCATAATTCGCGTTTGCCACCCCGCCATCCGCGCCGGAAAGCATGCCGTTTTTCAGTATGCACAGGATTTGGCTTGCCTGCTGCGACTGCTCTGATACCAAAACGCCCGCGCATGATGGCGATAAGGAAACCGAATATGCCACCTGCTGCGCGCTCTCGGGGCTTTCCAGGACATACAGGTATTCCTCGCCTTGGGTTAGCGCAAGCGCGGAGTTTTTGATTAGGCTTCCTTCCAGCATCCTTGCCTCTATTTCAACTGCCGGCGTGCTGCAGAATATGTATGCTACGAGGCCAAAATAGCCAAGCACGCACACAATCATTATGAGCGAGGTAGCCCTGTCAAGATACGGAAGCTCTGGCACGCGATGGTAAGCGGAGGAAAGCGCGCCTGCGAGCCAATGCGCGGCTTGGGGCGCAGGGGGGCCTGTTTCTTTTTTCTTCATGCCATCAGCCATCCATTACTTCTGTTTTCCCGCCCCTTCCTTCCTCCTCTCCTCCTCGGCTTTCCACTTCGTCTTCTCTTTCCTGGCAAAGTCGCCCCACTCGCTTTTCGTTGCCGCGCGCCACATGAGGTAGACAAGCACGGCAAGCGCCACGCACGCGGCTGCCACAAGAAAAATCACATCGTCCATATGGCAGACAGGGGGAGGAAATATTAAATACTGATGTGCAAATCCCTGCATGGAGTTTTTTGCATCCTCTCCCTGCAAGGCAATCCTGTTCGGCGAGCACTATGTGGTCTATGGCGCCCCGGCGCTTGCAGTCCCCATGGAGCCTAGGAACAGGGTGAGGTTCACGGATTCGGGCGCCCAGGGCGTGGAGCTGTCCTCCTCGCTCGGCAGCGCGCATATTGCGCCAGACCTGTCATTCTCAGGGGAAGCCCGGCTTGCCCCATTTGCCGCGGTGGCAAGGGAAATATGCAAGAAAAAGCCCCTGCCTTCCTGCAGCGTGGAATTCCTCCCGAGCTGGAGCCTGAAGGGCGTGGGCACCTCCTCCTCGCTTGGCGCTGCATTTGCCGCAGGCCTGCTCTTGCTTGCCAGCAAGAAGCCATCCGCAAGGAAAATCTTCCTCGCCTCCCAGGCAGGCGACCTGGCTGCGCACGAGGGCAAGGCATCCGGCATTGACGCGCGCACAGTCGCTTATGGCAAGCCAATCCTTTTCCAGCGCAGGTTTTCCCCCCCGAAATTCTCAGTCCGCTCCACGAAATTCGCGCTGCCGCAGGGCTGCTCCCTCATTCTCATCGACACATATAAGGGGAAAAAGGGCAGCACCGCGGAAATGCTTGCCAGCTTCGCCCTGTCGTTTGGCATCTCCACGCTTCCGGCAGCCACGCCTGAGGAAAAAAGGAAGGAAGTGCAATCCGAGTTTGCGCCCATCCTGAAGTCCGCGCTTGCCGCAGCGAATGCGCAGGAGCTTGGCAAGGCAATGGACGGCAACCACATACTGCTCCGCATGCGCCGCGTCTCATCGCAGGGGATAGACGCCGCTGTGTCCGCCGCGCTGTCATCAGGCGCATACGGCGCCAAGCTCACCGGGGGCGGGGGCGAGGGCGGCGCCGCGCTCGCGCTTTGCGACTCTTCCCGCAGCCAGCAGATATCATCCTCGATTTCCGATGCCACGGGATTCGCCTGCCACCCCGTCTCATTTGCAAAATACGGCGCGAAAGTGGACGGGTAAACAGCCTTCCCGAAGCTGCAATACAAATAAAAACCGCGCGCACCAAATGCAGCCATGCAGAAATACCAGCAGGATTTCATCGAGCTTGCCGCGCATGCAGGGGCGCTCCGCTTCGGCAGCTTCACCACGAAATCCGGCAGGCAGACGCCTTACTTCTTCAATTCCGGGGTGTTCTATACTGGAGAGCTCTCGCGCGCGCTTGCCCGCGTGCTTGCCGAGAAGATAAACCGCACCATAAAGCCGGAGAATTACGATATCGTGTTCGGGCCCGCCTACAAGGGCATACCCCTTGCCGTCTCGGTCTCCATGGCGCTTGCGGAGCGGGGGGTGAACAGGCCCTGGTGCTTCAACAGGAAGGAGGCAAAGGGGCACGGCGACGCCGGGATGTTCGTGGGCGCACCGGTCGAGGAAGGGTGCAGGGTGCTCCTGCTTGATGACGTTTTCACCACGGGCGGAGCCAAGGAGGAGGCGATTGCGCAGCTTTCCTCTGTTGCAAATGTAAGGGTGGCGGGCGTGTTCATCCTGCTTGACAGGCAGGAAAAGGATGCGGAGGGGAAAAACGCAATTGCCTCATTCGAGGCGCGCCATGGAACCAAAGTGCACCCGGTGGTCAATGCAGACGATATTTTCGAGCACCTGTCCAAAAACAAGGTGAATGGCACGCTCCAAGTCACTCCTGGAATTCATGCGCAGTACAAGGAATACAAGAAAAAGTACGGCGTGTAGGGACGCAGGGAAAAAGCAAGGAGAGCAGAAAAAAACAGGAAATGCGGCAGGCAAAGCGCGGTGTGCAAATGGGCTATCTTGAATTGCTGTCATCCTCCGCGCAGGAGCGCCAAAGCATAGTGTGCTTCGGGCTTGACCCTGATTTGCCGCAGTTCCCCGACCTTCCCGCGCAGGGCAACGAGGAGAAAATCATCTCCTTCTTCTCGCAGATGATAGACGCCTCCCTCTCCGAAAGCAAATCAATCTCGGCGCTCAAGCCGAACTACGCCTATTTCGCGCAATACGGCTTCGAGGGCCTGCGCGCGCTCAAATCCATCATCGGGCGCTACAGCGGCAAGCTCCCTATCATATTGGACGCCAAGCGCGGAGACATAGGGAAGTCAAGCGCAGCCTACGCGGCAGAGGCATTCGATTTTTGGGGCGCGGACGCGCTCACCGTCTCGCCTTACATGGGCCATGACAGCCTTCAGCCGTTTTTCGAGCAATGCAAAAAAGGCAAAGGCGTCTACGTGCTTTGCAGGACTTCGAATGCTGGCGCGGCGGACTTCCAGTCCCTCAGCATGGAAAACGGCAGGCCCCTGTTCCTCGAGGTTGCGCACAAGCTCGAGAAGTGGCACACCAACGGGATGGGCGCAGTGCTTGGCGCAACGGCGCTTGACGAGCTTGAATCCGCCCTGTGGATTTTCTACGACGCAAAAAAGCGGCTGCCCCTCCTGGTGCCCGGGGTTGGCGCGCAGGGCGCATCGGCGGCGGAAACAGC
Source organism: Microcaldota archaeon (assembly GCA_026396415.1). Lineage (GTDB taxonomy): Archaea > Micrarchaeota > Micrarchaeia > Anstonellales > Anstonellaceae > UBA10161. The sequence goes on along the minus strand of JAPLWX010000027.1, from coordinate 5,724 downwards.
AAAGGTGCTCCGCACCGTCTGGCCGGATGCATTCCCCCTCCACAGGATAAACAGCTCAAGCGCCATAGCCTACGCGCACAGGAAGAAGGAGGCAGGCGATTTCGTGGGTGCGGCTCTTGCGGAAATAAAGCGGATGAACGCGGAAATCGGAAGGGTTTGAGCCGCGAAATCCCGCAAGAGTTTAAAAATATTGGCTGTGTTTATCCCGGCAAGGCGATTATAAGAGGTGTATTATGAGGAAATTGGGCATTTTAGCGGCTTTGGCAGTTTTGGCGTCTTCGGTTTTTGCCGCCCAGGGGATTTCAGGGCTCTCTCAGGTTACTTCGGCGATGTCTGCACTCTGCGTTGGGCTCACCACAATGCTTCCAGTTGCAGGCATGCTCATGATAATCCTTGCAGGCGTCATCTACGCGGCAGGCCAGATGATGGGCGCGGAGACGAGGGCGCGCGCGAACGTATGGGCGACGGCATGCCTGACAGGCGCGCTCATGGCAATCCTTATAGCGGTGATTGCGCCATCCGTGCTTAACATGATCTATCCAAGCTCAAACTTCACAACTGGATGCACTTAAAATGTGAGCGTTTGCATGAGAAAAATTAATGGAGGTATTTATATGAGAAAATTAGGAATATTAGTTGTGATGGCGGCATTGGCGGCGTCAGTGTTCGCCACGTCCGTGCTTGGCGGCGTCCAGACAGCAATGAGCTCGCTTTGCGCAGGGCTCACCTCGATGCTTCCCGTGGTTGCCATGCTCATGATAATCCTTGCAGGCGTCATCTACGCGGCA
>JAPLWX010000027.1:0-4919 GCA_026396415.1 Microcaldota archaeon | reverse complement strand
GCAGGGCAGATGATGGGCGCTGAGACGAGGGCGCGCGCGAACGTATGGGCGACAGCTGCCCTTACAGGCGCGCTCATAGCAATCCTCATCACAGTGGTTGCCCCGCCGGTGCTCACAATGATGAACAACGGGACAGCCGTGCAGTGCACGCCGTAAGCTTTTTCCCAGCTCTTTTTCTTTTTTCCTTTTTCCAGCGCCAGCATGGGGGCTTTGGCATCCCTGCCTGGCGCCCAAATTTTTTCCAAGACCGTTAGTTTTAAAAAGGTCAACTCCATTCTCTTATTATAGCGGAATTTCAAATTCTGCTAAAAGGCGGCCGGCCTACAATTGGCGTATGGAGGGTGTTATATGAGAAAATTAGGAATATTAGTTGTGATGGCAGCATTGATGGCATCTGCATTTGCCGCTACCACTATACTTGGCGGCGTCCAGACAGCAATGAGCTCGCTTTGCGCAGGGCTCACCTCGATGCTTCCCGTGGTTGCCATGCTCATGATAATCGCAGGGCAGATGATGGGCGCTGAGACGAGGGCGCGCGCGAACGTATGGGCGACAGCTGCCCTTACAGGCGCGCTCATAGCAATCCTCATCACAGTGGTTGCCCCGCCGGTGCTCACAATGATGAACAACGGGACAGCCGTGGAGTGCGGCACTGTTACGTCTTAAGCGGTTTCCGCCTTTTTTCTTTCAGCACCATCGGGCGGTTTGCCGCCCGGTGTTTTGCCTATCCCCTCAGTTTTAAGAATGTTGGCAGTGTAGTGCATGCGGGGTATCACCATGGCAATCGAATTCCACATGACAGCAAATCCGCGCCTGCGCGCGCCCATCCTCATCGAAGGGTTCCCGGGGCTGGGCCTCGTTGGCACCATCTCGGCAAGCTACCTTGTGGAAAAGCTGGGCATGGAGCCGCTGGGCTACATCACGGGAGACCAGTTCCCCCCTCTTGCAGCGGTGCACAACAGGCGCCCCCTTTTCCCGGCGCGCATGTATTTTTCGCAGAAGCACAACCTCATTGTTTTCATATCCGAATTCGTCATCCCCATTGTCGCGGTGAACGAGCTTTCCGAGAAAATCTACGAGTTTGCGCAAAAGTACAAGGTGAAGCAGATTATCTCGCTTGGCGGGATTGCGATAAAAGGCGAGCAGGACACGGTATATGCAATCTCTTCCCTTCCAGAGCTCTCAGCGAGCCTTGAGAAGCTCCACGCGGTGGAGCTCATAAAGGAGGGCGCCACCACGGGCGTAACGGGCGTGCTTCTGGCCCGCGGTGCCGTGGACAAGTACCCTGTCATCTCCCTTCTTGCAGAGTCACAGCAGGGATACATGGATCCCAAGGCATCTGCCATGGTGCTGGAGGCGCTGAAAGAGCTTGTCAAAATTGACATTGACACCACCACGCTTGAGCACGAGGCTGCGAAAATCGACACCAAGGTGAAGGAAATCGTGGGCAAGGCGAAGAACGCGCACAATGCCTACAAGAAGGTGGAGAACGAAGGAAGCCTCGGGACGATGTACGGCTGATCAGCCCAAGGGGGCTCCGTTGTCGAGCTTCAGCATCGTCCTTCGGACGATGTCTGATGCAAATTGCTTCGCAATTTGCACATCGCTCGACTTCGCGCCAAAAGCCTCGGGGCTTTTGCCGTCCTCCCTTAGTCCGATACCGCCCAAACCCCCCGCGAATTGCAGAATTACTCGCAGTTGCGTAGGCACGATTTAAATGCAAAGGCGCATCCAGTCTAGCACTAGTTTCTAGAAGGTGATACAATGTCTGAAGAATACACACTGCCGGATTTGCCATACGCCTACAATGCGCTCGAGCCTTACATTGACGAGGCGACGATGAAGCTCCATCATGGCAAGCACCACGCCGCGTATGTCGCAGGCCTCAATGCCGCGCTGAAAAAGCTCGAGGAGGCGCGCGCAAAAGGAGACTTTGCATCGGTGCAGGCGCTTTCCAAGCTTGCGGCATTCCATGGGAGCGGGCACATAATGCACTCGATTTTCTGGGAGATAATGTGCCCTGCCGCAAAGAGCAAGGCGCCCTCTTCAGGCGCGCTTTTTGACGCGCTGGTGCGCGATTTTGGCTCGCTTGATGCATTCAAGAAGCAATTCTCCGAAGCTGCAAAGACAGTGGAAGGCAGCGGCTGGGCAGTGCTTGCCTACGAGCCGTCTGGCAAGAGGCTCTTGGTGCTTCAGGCTGAAAACCACCAAAAGCTCACCGTCCAGGGCAGCGTTCCCCTCCTTGTGCTTGACGTGTGGGAGCACGCGTACTATTTACTGTATAAATCGGACAGAGCCAAATACATTGAAAATTGGTGGAATATCTTGAATTGGGCTGAAATTGAAAAAAGATTGATTGCAGCGCAGAGGAAGTAGGCGGCGCGCGCGGCTCTTTTTGATGCAGAATGCCTAAAATAAAAAATGCAGGGGGGGGGGGCAACCCAAGGATGATGCTAGGGTCTGACCGAGACATTGACTAAACACTTGTCTATTTCTCCCCGTTGTAGACATAATTCAGCATCTGCTCACCAAGAGAGGACGCCGTGAGAGTCGCTGAGTCGCCGCCGTTTGCTTTTATGATTCTTGAATTTGCCCGGTTGTTGAGCATATCCGCATAAGTGCGCAGTTTGCCGCCCTCTCTTATTCGCAGGTCTTCAACCATCATGATCTCAATAAGAGCATTTGTGACCTGCCCCCTGCCAGTGGAGGTATTTGCTATGAACGTGAGGCTGGTTTTCGGGTTTTTGGATATGTATTTCGGCGTGGAGCCAGCACTGCCACAGCTTCCAGGTATGAATAGGATATGACAGTTGCAGTTCCCGAAAATATCGTCAGGAAGATTCTTTTCCAGCGAAAAGCTGTGTCCGCGGAAGGTGAGAAGCATGTTGGTGCTCTTTGAAAGCAGCCCCTTTACGAAGTTTTGGTTTGCTTTCTCGTCCTCGCCCATGTAAAGGACTATTCTTGCGTTCTTGGTTTCATAAATAAGTTCGCCGTTTTCCCCCGTCTTAGGTTTGCCGTATTTGGAGAACCACTGCTGGGACAGTATCCAATGGTCTTTTTCTGTGTCTTGTTTGCTGAAAACCTGCACTATGAGGAGCTTGCCGTCCTTGTCCCGGTATTTTGAGGGGTCGAAGTTGACTCTCTTTTCCTGGAGGTTTTCCAGGTAATCGAGAAGGAAGGAGGAGGCTGCGTATCGCTCCTTTGCGCCTTGAAAGCCGAGGTTAGTCTGAGATAAAGCCAGGATTTTGCATCTTGTGAGCTCGGCCAGCACTGCGGCCTTCATGCCTGGGTCTAATCCCCCAAGGCAGTTTGCGAGCAGGTAGAAGTAGGTTTTGTCAAATCCCTGCTTTTCCTTGAGCGGGGCAAGAAGAACATTGAGTGATTTTACAGCGTCCTCATCTGTGAATACAGATTCATACTCGCCATAGAACCTCCCATAGTTGATTGCGCGGAAGAGCAGGTTGCGGTGCTGTTCAGTCCCTACAAGGCCATATTCCTGAAGGGTTTCAATTACGCTCTTGCCATTTGAGAGTTCTTTTAGCCTGTCAAAAAGGAGGTTGTTCGATGAGGTGTAGAAATATTCTGGGTTGGAAAGAACCAACGCAAGCACGTTGATTTTTGGAAGGGAGTTAAGGTATTTCGTCCTTTCTTTTGCGTTGTCATGCAACTCGTCTAGAGGTCTGCCAATCTCAATAGCGATATTTTCATGAGATAAGATATTGAGAAGCAGGTTGTCCAAACTTGTCTTTCCATCGCAATACTCTAAGAATACTTGGGTGGTTTTCTCGTCAAAAAGAAGCATTTGAAAGACCATGCTGGAGACAGAATACCCACCTGGAATTCTTGAAATTGAGGCAAATGCATCGATGATTTTTTGTGGCTCCGAATCGACAAAGTTTAGATATGCTGAGAGCGTCCCGAATGCTGCGCCTGTGCTCTCGCCTGCTGATTGTGCGATTGTCACGAATATGTCTGGTTTGCGGCAGAAGACTTCCAACGCCTCGGGAATATTGAAAAGATTGTAGAATGCCTCTCCCACAGAGTTAGAATTATGAAAAACTAAATTACCGGCAACAAAACCGCGAGATGGGGCTTTCAGAGCATCTTTTCCTGCTGCCTGACCGATTTTCTTAAGAGAAGACACGAGATGGTCTATTTTTTCATCTATTTTTTCTTGGTTTTTTTCCAGATAGGCGGCAATCGCTGTGATTAATTGTTTTTGCACGCCATTTACTTTCTGTTTTTTTATCTCTTGTTCAAACTTCTTTGTTATTTCTTCTTTGGTAAGTTTACCTTCTTGCGCTGATTGCATGAAACCTTTCGGCTGTTTTGTTTTTGTTGGCACTACATCTAGCTTGAGCTGCTCGTGTTTTTCTTCTATCTGACGGGTGCTTGCAGCCATGTCAAAATTAGGTGAAACAAGTATAAAAACAAACGCTTGCCCGTCATCTGCCCCAACCCGCATAATCCCTTTCTTCCTAATGTTTTCGGGAGGTTTCAATGCCCGCACCCGTTTGAGCCTTTTTTGAGCCTGAGCGGAATCGAAACCATCTGCCCCGGCTGCAGGAATTTGGCAATCTGCCGCGAAATTCGGCAGAGGCGCCGCGAGCGCATCGAGTGCTGGCGCAGCATGGGCGCGTGGGGTGTGTTGCGTGACAGCGCTTATGGATCCGTGATGATTTCCTGCTAAGCGGAAATTGCCTGCTTGCGCACCTTCTACGCTTATTTCCAAAAAGTGCGCAGAACGCCTTTTCGCTCATTCCAGCTGCGCTCATTTCACGTCGGCACGCCCAGCAGGTCATGAATCCAGCTGGTTAAAGTCCAGCTTGAATTGAGGTGATGTAACCCAGCCTTATTCAATAGCCAAGATTGTAGGTGGCACGTCGGTGACGATGTGTCTGAAGGCTCTGAGGCAAACT
>JAPLWX010000013.1 GCA_026396415.1 Microcaldota archaeon | reverse complement strand
TAAACACGGTGTGCCATAGCATACCTAATTAGGTATGCTAATTAATAATACCATCAGTACAGTAAAATGTCATTTCCGAGAGAAAAACTAGAGTTAGGTAGGCATAGCATACCTAATAAGCGAGAAATTCAGGTCTGAGCAATTTCTTTTTTTATTTTTCTTTCTTTTTTTCCCAATTGCTTCCAGCGCGCGCATTAAAAGAAAGAGAGCCGATGGGGCGTATTGCCTAAATCTCCTGCCCTCTTTTTGACAAATCAATTGCAAAGACCAAATCCTTCGGAAGCATGTAAGGGCCTTCAAGCAGGCAGCGGAACCCAAACTCCTCTAATTTCCGGTGCTTGCAGCCAAGGTTGCTGCAGCTTATGCGCACCAAAAAATCAGACGGGTCGATGTAAGGATTTATCGAAACCCCCTTGCGTTTTTTTGAATCGCCGGCAAAAAAGGAGCCCCGCCTCTCCTCGTCCAGGCATTGGAAAAGCTTGCTTGTCTGCCGCCTTGCCGACGCAAACATGGCGTCCTTGAGCTGGAGGGAGTCCTTGTGGCGCTTGCCGGGCTTGCCGTCCTCATACCTGCACGGGCTCGGACTGGATGACATGATTGATAACTGATGGCAACTGCTTAAAAAATGCGCTCCCTCTCACCATTTTCCCGCTTTTAACCACTACCTTTAAATACTCTTTGGTATATAATGGGAAACAGTGGGAATATGGAAAACACCGGCACGAACTGGAAGGAAAAGAGCGTTGCGCTGTCAATGCGCTCTGGCAGGCTATACGCTGCCAGCGAAGCCTTTATCCCGTTCGTGAAGGTGGCTGGGCAGACTTTTTACGCCAACGAAAAGCCGTGCGTAGTGATAGCGGGCAAGAAGCACATTGTTGATGATGTGGTGTAGGGCGCCGCCAGGTGCGCACGAATCAACATATTTATAAAATAATACCCACACTCGTTAATCATGGCAATTCCAATCGCCAAGCAAGCCGAGAAGCAGCCCCTTACGGTTGCCGCAGTCGGGTTCGACCATAAAAAACTCGGGAAAAGCGATGCGCAGCTTGGCGCTTATCTGAGAAAGCTGAAGTCAAAAGCTGAGGCGCGCAGCCAAGAAAGATTTTCAATGGCATCCGACAATTCTGATTTGGGAGTGATTTTGAACAACTACGCAGTTGCAAAATCAAGCGGGATTTGGATGTTTTTCAGGCCGGAAAATGAGCAGGTAATAGACAGAGAAAAAAACGAATATGTGCAGCCGATGAAATACATCATTGCCCGCATACCTGAAGGAATGACCAATGTCGGGAGCGGAAATGTAATGATTGCCTGCGCAAATGCCCGCACCCACATGGATATTTTTTATATGCTGAGAAACGCCGCGGCTTTTGACAATGGCGTTTCGCCCGTGGAGATTGCTGTGCCGTTCTCGGGCATGAGCCCGCCCCGCTGGTTTAAGCTTCCCAACGGCGCCACTGCAAGCGTGCTGGGAGGCGGGCCGCTTGAATATGTATTCAGCCGCGAAAAACAGTCATTCGAGCTATTCATTGACCAGCACATCTTCAGCAGTGGATATGGCGGAGCCGGGCCGTCCGTGATGCTTGAAGTGATGGCGCGCATAAATGGCTGCCAGGGCGTGGAGATAAGGTACGGCAGATACGGAACTAGCAAAGAGGAAAGCGCACGGCTGACAAGAGAGCTTGAAGCGCGCGTGAGGAAGTAGGCGGCTTTCCCCTTCCGTCTTGTTTTTTTAACTTAGCCTTGTCGCCAATACGCTCCAAAATAAACATCTTTATAAAATAATACCCACATTATTTCCTTATGGCAGCCCTCATTACCGCCCACTCAGGCTCATCGGAAGGCAGGAAAGCACCTGCGAGGAACGACCCCGAGCTTGCAGCATATTTGGCGAGGATAGGGAAAAGATGCGAAACGCTTGGCACGGATGAGTCGCAGAACACTTTTTACAGGTTGAATAGCTTCGCCGTTGCCAAGGCGGAAGGGCTTTGGCTTTTCTTCAAGCCTGAAGTTGAAACGCTGAGAAAAAAATCTCGCGAGAGCGCCGACGCGGCCGGCAAGTTCATTGCCGTGGATGTCCCGAAGGGCATGTGGAGCATGGGCGAGGGCAAGATGATGGTAGGAGTGGCACCAGTAGAAAAATTCGAACTCCATTGGGAAATCCTGGGGAATTTGATGCACGTCGTGCTTTCAGAGATGGACGGCGTTCCGGAACAGCTGTGGAACCGGGTAAGCGATGGGTGTTTCTCGCTTGGAACGGGAAAAATGGTGGAGATAATCGGGGCGGGTGCACTTGAATACAGGTATAGCCCAGGCGCGAATATGCTTGAGATATTCGTGGACCCGAAGCTGTCCAGTACAAAGTTCGATCCTGTGCCGCCCGATGTCCTAACTGAGATAGTGGAGAGGGCGAACGGATGCGAGGGCGTAAGCATAACGCGCCGCTGCATTTGATGGCGCTTCCAGCCTGTTTTTTTAACTTCTCCTTCTGAAACTCCATTATGGCACAGCTTCAAATCACGCTTGCGGACCTCAACGAGCTTGTCGCTATTGGCGAGCAGGAGGCAATCGACACTCTTACCATGCTGGGCTTTCCCACTGAGAAAACGGAAAGTGGCGACCTGAACGTGGAAGTGACGCCCAACCGCCCTGATGCGCTTTCTGTGGAAGGGATTGCACGCGCGCTCCGATGCTATTTGAAAGGCGAGCCGGCAGCGTATTCCATTGGCGACTCTGGCGTGGAGTTGACGGTGGATTCGTCAGTCACTGCAGTCCGCCCTTATTTCGGGGGCGCAGTGGTGAAAGGCATCACATTCAACGGCAGCACGGTGCGCTCCGTAATGCAGCTGCAGGAAAAGCTCCATGAGACGCTTGGCAGGAAGAGGAGGAAGGTCGCAATCGGCATACATGACATGGACAGGGTGCGCCCGCCTTTCCGATATTTTGCCTGCGGACGGGAGGATGTGCGCTTTGTGCCGCTTGAAAGCGCGGAGAGCATGACGCCGCTTGAAATTCTCCGGCGCCACCCCAAGGGCATGGCATTTGAGCATCTTGTTGCGGACCTGTGCCCGATGATTGAGGACAGCCGGCATGAGATACTTTCTTTCCCGCCCATTATCAATGGCGAGCTTACCAAGCTTACGCCAGAGACGAAAAATGTTTTCATAGACTGCACAGGCACCTCGGAGGAGGCTGTGAGGCAGGCGGTCAACATCGTCGCCTCCGCGCTTGCCGAGCGGGGCGGCGCGATTGAGAGAATCACTCTAAACGGCGTGCCTTACCAATTGCTTGTTGAGAAAAAGTGGCCGCTTCCGGTAAAGGAGTCCGAGCGGCTGCTGGGCGTGCCGTTCACATCAGAGCAGGTGGGGCCGCTGCTGGCAAAGATGGGCTATCGGGTGGAAGGGGGTTCTGCATTTTCTGCAGGCTACAGGGCTGATGTGATGAACGAGGTCGACCTGATAGAGGATGTTGCAATTGCATACGGCTTCAACAACTTTGAGCCAAGCCTCCCCTCTGTGCAAACCCTGGGCGGGCAAAAGCCGCAAACGCCTTACCATGAGCTTCTTGTTGGCTTGGGGTTTGACGAGGCAGTCACCTGGACGCTTTCAAACGAGGCTTTGGAGAGAAAGGCGCGCGTGCCCCAAGGAGATAGGATGGAAATAGAAAACCCGCTCACCGGGGACTTCACGCGCTTTAGGGCGTCCATATTGCCCAACCTGCTTTCCGCGCTTGCCGAGAGCAAGAATGAGAAGCTGCCCATAAAGCTTTATGAGATAGGGCCTGTTGCCGCGCCCAGTCTTTTTCAGTCGCTTTCCTTTGCCTCCATGCACTCAAAAGCCAACTTTTCCGAGATAAAGGGCGCAGTGATGGCGCTTGTTGAAAACACAGGCAAAAGCGCGGAAGTGCGCGCAGAGGAGCATGGCGCATTCCTGAGCGGCAGGTGCGCGGCGCTGTATATTGACGGGAATAAAATTGGCTACTTTGGCGAAATCGCGCCTGAAGTGCTTGCTGCTTTTGGGCTTGAGCAGCCGGTCTGCGGTTGTGAGATGTCACTGTAAAGAATTGCCTGCGCGCAGCCAATCATCCGCGCGCGAGGAATTTCACTTGGCTTTCTTCCTTGCCGATGCCAGAAGCAGCCCGATAATGCCCCGCGCCTCCGCGGGCTTTCCGCACGTCCTCTTTCCGATTATAAGGCGTTTTGATTTTGCATCGTACCTGTAGCCAAGCCTGAGCAGGCACTCTTTCGTGTCCATTTTTCTTTTGAGCTTTATCTCGGCAAGCAGCTTTTGCGCGAGCGCAAAGCTGCCTATGCTTGCAAGTTCGTATGCAAGCCTCTCCTGGAGGAATGTGCTGTCCTCCTCCTGGTCGGACGTGATGCCAAGCGCGGCTGCAAGCGCTATGTGATAGTCCTGCGGGTGCAGCCGGAGATAGTAGCGCAGCATCTCGCGCACAGAGGCAAGCCGCACCACTGCGGAATCCTGGGCGGTGCTTCTAAGCTTCCGGGGCACAAGGGAGGCTATCCTTGTCGCGCCCCCGTGCGGTTTTGCTGAGCCCAGGCCCCCTTCCTCGCCAGCCCATGCATCGTCCTCAATCACAAGAAGCAGGGATGCCATCAGGTCGTCCGTGGCATAGTTTTGCGCGCGCATGCCGCCATGCAAGGCATCAACCACTTTCTTTTCCATATCCACGCTCCCGCGCGCATAATCGTCGATGACCGCCGCCATCTGGGAAATCGCGCCTGATACTGCGGGAGCATTCTGCCCGAAAGCCGACGTGAATGCCGGGCCGGCGCCCCCATCCCCCGTGCCTTTTTTTTCCTCGTTGTGCTGCTTGAAAAGCGAGCTGAACTTCCAGCCAGCCACCCCCGCTGCGCCGGGTGCCCCTTCGCCGCCAAGCGCGCCTGCCTGCCAGCCGCCCTTGCCTGCCGCTGTTGCCCCAGCGCCTGCATGCCCACCGCCCTTGCCTGTCCCTGCAGCGCCTTCCTCCCCTTTCTTATTCCCAGCCGCTACTTTTTCCTCCTGCGCCTTTTTTTCATCCGCCTTTTTCATCCCCTCCTCTATCTGCGCCCGGCGCGCCCTTTGCTCAGGGGAGAGCCCCTTGATGCCCATTGCCGCCGCGGAAAGCGAGGCAGGAAGCACGATTTTCTTGGTCAGGGCAGCCACGCGCTCCATCTGCTCCTTCCGCTGGTTGTGGAGAGACATGAGAAGATAGTCGAAGAAAAGGTTGCACTGCCCTGGCGAGAGTTCTGCGAGGGGATTTCCCATTGGCGAGAAAGTAAGGAGGGAAAGCAGGGGAAGCGCGCTTGCGTTTTTGCCAGCCTTTGCAGTCAGGGGAAGAGGCGCCTCGGCCTGCTCAAAAACCTGGAGAGATGAGGGCATATTCGTAAATACGCAGGGCAGGAATAAAAAAGCACTGGCAATATTCAAGCAACGCATTTTTCATTGGTGTTCAGATACCCCGGCTGCATTTTCAGTACTTCTCCGCCTTTTTCAGATAGTCGCCCGGTTTTATTGCCCCATTGCACAAGCCTATGAAATCCGCGCGGATCGCATCCCCTTTTTTCTCTGTGATTTTTGCCTGCCAGGAATCAAAGCTTGAGAATTTTATCCCGAGAATCGGCAGGAGTGCGCTCCGTGTTGAAACTTTGTCGCCGCCGATTAGTGCATTGAATATCCTGCATTTGGTTTCATCGGTGATTTTGGGGTTTTGGATTATCCATCTAAGTTTATCCATCAAAACTTCCGAATCGTCCTTTGATTTGCCCGGATCAGCCTGTTCTGGCAGTTTTCTATTGCATATGAGAACCTCAAGGGCGGCGGCAGTGTACTTGCCGCATCCTTCGATGAACGACTGCACCTGCTCGTCCGAGTAGCCAGTTTTGTTGTTAGGGCTAAGTATCGCCGACACCGCAAACAATGCGGGCACGATGTATTTCGCTTCTTGCGCCGCTATCGCGGCGCTGCAATATACCTGCCCATGCTCAGCTATCTCATGGCCAGATTGCTCAAGGCCATGGAAGACAAGCATCAGGTCATACGCATGATCAGGATCCATCCCGACAATGGTATTCAAGGCTGGAAGTTCCACCGACGCTTGAAGGCCAAGTGCCGAGAGGGGCATGAGAGATAGCCCATTCTTGCACAGCTCATATGCCTTAATCACGGTTTTGGCATCCGCCCCCAGAAGAATGTTAACAAAGCCTTCTTCGTTGTTGATGTCAGCAAATGCCGCGCCCCGATTTATCCTGGCCGCTTCTTTCATTATCAAAAACAGCTTGTCCACTTTGGCATTTATGCCCTCTTCCGACTGGGGCAATCCGACCAGATAGGAGGTTAGGTTCTCAACCGCGATGCCCCCCGGCGAGGAGGGGACCTCCTTTTTTTCCAAATAGGATAAGTAATACGTTTCTTCCCCCTTTGCGTTCATTATTGTATAGGTGTGGATGTCCGTCCTGCTTTCTTTGCTGTAACAATTGATGGTGATACGGCCGAAAAGTTTCCTGTCCCTGGTTTTGACGTCGTAATTCATCTTATTGAGCTCGTTGTTTATCTGCTGGGGCGAAATCAAGCTGCCCCTTTCGCCGCCAATCGACATTAATTTGCTGATTAATGCCTCTCGGCCGACTATATCCAATTCCACGTTATAATGTTCAACCTTGGACGTGACAGCCCAGTATTTCGGGTCAGGGAATATTTCCTTCATCTTTTCAGTAAGTTGCTTTGCCAGCTTCCCCTTGTCCACGCCCTTTTCATCCCCTGCTTTTGCGGTGGTGTAAAAGCCGGGCATTTCCTGCGCCGGCTCAACTGGCGCGCCCGGATTCTCGAAAGAAGCGATTTTTACCCCCCGCTCCATTGCTCGGATTGCCATGGTAAAAATATGTTGTGAACAGTTTAAAAAAAGCCCCCTCCCCGCAAGCTGCTGCAACTGCCTTTTCAGTTCATTATCTCCTGCGCGATTTTGTCGGGCTCGAAGGGTATCAGGTCGGTGTAAGCCTGCCCGATGCCGAGATAAAGCACGGGAATGCCTGTGGAGCGCGTGAGCGAAAGCGCGGTGCCGCCCTTGGCGTCGCAGTCTATCTTGGTAAGGATGGCGCCGTCCATGCCGATTGCCTCGTCAAACGCCTTCACCTGGTCGATGAGCGCATTGCCGCCGATGGACTCGCCGATGTATATCTTGATGTCGGGCTTTGCCACGCGGCTTATTTTCTTGAGCTCGTCCAGCAGGTTGGCATTGGTGTCCTGCCTCCCTGCCGAGTCTATCAGGACGACGTCTATGCCGTGTGCGCGCGCGAAACTCACTGCCTCAAATGCCACCGAGGCAGGGTCTGCGCCGTATTTGCTTTTCACCACCTTCACGCCAAGTCTTTCCGCATGCACCTCGGTCTGCTCGATGGCTGCTGCGCGGAAGGTGTCGGATGCCGAGAAAACCACGGTCAGCCCACCCTGCATGAGCATGTGCGCGATTTTTGCCATCGTTGTTGTCTTGCCCGCGCCGTTGGGGCCCACGAAAAGTATCTTTGCCGGCTTTTCAAGCCCTCGCACGCGCGATACCATGTCAAATTTCCGCTCGGATGTCATCACGGCGGCAAGCACGCCCCGTATGGCATCGCGCGTCCTTTCCTCCACCTTGCCCTTGGGCACCTTCATGCCCACCAGCCTTGCGCGCAGCTGCGAGGAGACGTCAAGCGAGACATCGTATGCAACGTCTGCCTCGAGCAATGAAAGCTCGAGCTCGGAGAGGAGGTCGGACACTTCCGCCTCGCCAATCGTTATTTCACTTGAGAAAATGGATTTCAGCGCGGTGCCAATGCCTATTTTTGGCGCAGTGTCCTTTTTGTCGGATGCGGATGATGCCTTGCGCTCGAGGCGGGAAAAGTCGCGCTCGGCCTGTCTTGAGGCTTCGGAAAGCCGTTGCGCGGGTTTTTGAGGCTCGGAAAGTTTTTGAGGCTGCGCCAGGGGTTTTTGGGCTTCGGCAGGCCTTGGCGCCGGGAGCACAGGCTTTTCTTCGATTTTTGGAACTGGCTGCGGCTTTTGCGCCTCAACTGGCTTTGGCTGCTCGGGCGGCTTTTGCGGCTGCGCCGCTGGCTGCCGTGCTTGCGCCCCGGCAGGCTTTTGCTGCTCGGGCTTCCTGTGGAAAATCACGTCGATTATGGATTTTTTCTCTTCCTTTTTCTGCTGGGCTTCGGCTTGTTTTGGAGGAGCAACGACTAGTTTTGGCTCTGGCTTGATATCGACTCGCTTCGTTTCTGGCGTTTGAGTTGGCTCGATTTCGGCTTGTTTTGTTTCTGGAGCTGGCACGATTTCAATTGGTTTGGGTTCGGGTTTTTTTTCAACCTGCTTGATTTCCGCGGGTTTTGCAATTGGTTTGGTTTCAACTGGCCTTGGCTGATCCACTATCTTTTTTTCCCCGGCAACGGTTGGCTTTGGCTCTTCCGCCGCTTTTGGCGCCCAGGCAGGCAGCGGCTGCGCTGATTCAGCTTTCCTTTCCTCCTTGCCCGAGAGCCCTTTGATAAAACTAGCGAGCTTGCTCTTTAGAAGGCCGAACATTGCGCTCCTCCTCCGCTCCAATGGCGCTTGCGCGCCTGGTGAGCGTGTCTATCGCATTTATCACCTGCACCATGTCCTCCTGCGCGGACGCCATGGCACCGGAGATTTTCTTCTGCCGCTCCATCAGGGCGCCCAGCGCCTCCTCCGGCTTTTTCTGCACCATGACGCCGGCGCCGATATTCATGACCACATGGTCGAAATCAGGCTTTTGGCAGGAGAAGAACACCCCTGCGCCTATGGGCACGAGCGTGTCGCCCTTCACTTTCTTGATGTTCTGCAGCGCCTCTATTGCGGTGGAAATCTCAAGGGCGGAATTTTGCATGCCCTGTATCTGCTGGCGGATTGCCTCGCCCCGAGACTGCTGCATCTGAAGCTCGCCTTCTATTTGGTTAAGCTCCTCTTCGTTTCCCATAAGCGCACCCCGCACATCTCCCCGCAAGAACGGGGCAGAGTCAGATTTTTTCCACAGAGGCTATCTTGATGGCTGACCTTTTAATGCCTGCGTTGCTGCCGAAAAGCGAAAGCACTTTCTCGCGCGCAAGCTTCTCGGAAGGGGCATCGACCTGCTTCTCAAAAGGCCTTGCCGCGCCGCCCGTGCTCGTTGTTCCCGTCACCAAAAACTTTGCCATTTTATCACCATTAAAATCCAAATCATATCAGGTCAAGCCCCTGCACGGCGCGGCCCATCTCAAAGCCCGTGCAGGCTTCGCCGAAAAGCGCGTGATGGGAGTTTGCCACTGCGCCAAGCGAGGGGAATGCCACGCCGGTGTTCAGCGTGCCGTTCACGCCTTGCACATGGAGTATTGACTGAAGCTCTTTTAACTCTTCCTCGGAGCAGCGGTTGTGCGCCAGGAAGCCCTTGTTGGTGGCGAGGATGGCGCTTCCAGAGGTGAAATAGCCTGCCACCGCCCTGCCCACCGCTTCCACCCCTAGGCAGTCGGATATTTTCCTTGCCATGTCCCGCGGGATTTCGGGGTTTATCACCGCGCCGAAGTCGTTTGCAGCCACGTTGTTGCCAGCGGCACAGAACCTGCCCGGCAGGGAGAAAATGGAAAGCCCGTGCGAGCGGAGAAGCGCGATTTCTTTCTTTTCGCAAAACGATGGGATGATTGCGCCGTTGGAGTTGAAGGCAAGGTATATGCCCACCAGCCCGCTTGCGCCGAACGATGCGTGCACCAGGGGCACATCGAACGCCTCAAGCGCAGTCAGCATCTTGGCTGCAGAGGTGATGTCAACCGCGATGAGCCCGTCTGACGCGCGCGCAAAAAGCCCTATGTGCGGATTGCCGAAATTGCTGGTTTTTGGGAATTCCATGGGAGCACCGGATGAAAATTGGGATAAAAAAGGAAAGATGAAAATAGGGGAAAAGAAGCTACTTGGGCTTGGCAACCTGGGCTGGTGCAGGAGCGGGCTTTGCAGCCGCTGCTTTCTTTGCTTCCTCGGCTTTCTTTTCCTCAGCCTTCTTGGCGTCAGCTGCTTTCTTCGCCTGCTCTTCCGTTTTCTTCTTGTCCTCGCCCTCTTTCTTCTTTTTGTCGGCGGTCTCCTTTATCGTTTCCTCTTCGCCGATGAGCCAGACGCGCACCAAGGCGTCGTCGCCTTTCACCATGCGCACCTTTATCCTGCGAGGCGGCTTCTCTATGCCGTCGCGCAGTATGGCGCTGTTCACGCCTTCCGAAACGCGCACGTCGCCTGCCTTCATGTGGCGCAGCGCAAATGCCTGTATGAGGCGGATTGCGCGCTTGCCGCGCTTGTTCCTCGGGTGCTCGTATGCATCCTTGAGCGGGATTGTGTATATTCTTTCAAGATTTGCCATAAACACACCTTAGTTGAGCCTGTGGCGCTTCTGCGAGCGCATCTTCAGCTTGTGGCTGCGCCACGCGCGCACCTCGCGGTTCTGCGTGACTTTCCTATTCGTCTTCGCAATCACGAAAAGGGGTATGCGCCTGTTCCTCTTTATCATCTTGCCAAGCGTTGCCTTCGCCCTTGCTGTTTTCTTGCTCATAAATCCACCTTTTGAACATCAGCCTATGTAGCTCTGCTGCGCCTGCTTTTCCTTGCTCTCGCGCTTGTTGCGCTTCTCGTGCACTTCCCTGTACTCCTGCCACATCTTGTCAGCCTGCTTGCCTTTGAGGATTTTCACCACTACGTTCCTCGGAACAGGCACTGACATGCCGCTTTCAGGGCGGTAGTCGCAAAGCACGATGTCGCCCTCGCGCACCTTCTTCGCGATTTTCGGCGCGACGAGCATGGTGAGCACGTTCTCGTCCCACATGTGGAGCGTGGCCTGCACGGACGCGTCTGCTGACATGATGCCCTTGTCAGAGGGCGACAGCACTGCGACCACTTTTCCTGGATGATACATAAACACCACTTCGCAAATTCATTTCGAGCGGAACTCAATCGTTGTTTCGCGCCTTTCGGTCATCTTCGCAAGCAGCGCATAAAGCTGCTCGTCGGAAATCCTCCCTATCTTCTTCCCGGACTGCGCAAGGTAGGCAAGCGAGCTTACCACCTTGTCATAAAGCTCAGGAGAGGACATGCGCACATTTGACATGCGCTCGTATGCCTCGGGGGAGAGCATGCTTCTCAGCAACTCCTTTTTCTGCATCTCAAGCCTCAGCGCCTGCAGCCTCTTCTGGTAGAGCTGCTGCGCGTCCTGCTGCTCGTTTTCCCCTTCTTCTGGCAAATGCACCGCCTCAGGAGGCCTCCTTTGCCGCTGCGTCGAGGAGCTTCTTTCCCGCCGCAGAGATTTCCCTGCCGGTCTTCCTCTTCACCATCAGGCCGGCTTTTTCCAGCGCCTGCATGCCCTTCCTTATGATTGCGCCGCCCGCCTTCCTTTTCTTCTCGGGCCTCACTCCCCTGATTTTCTTGCCGCCGAAGTGCGTGCGGAGGCTGCTTGTGCCCACCTTTCCGTTGATATAGGCGTTCCTAAGTATTGCCGCAAGCCGTATGTACCAGAAATTCTTCTGCTGGGGCATCCTTTCCCTGTGCGAGCCGGATTTCACCGTGCCCACCCATGCTGGCGCCACTATGCCCATGCCCTGAAGCTTCGCAGCCGTTTTTGCAACCAATTTATTTGGCACCACGTCGTAAACCGTCACCATTCGAACACCCCGTCTAGGAACATTGAAGCTTTTTCATTTGCGCCGCGCGCACGCGCAGCCTTTCATCCGTGCTTCCGGAAAGCCCGACAGAAGGCGAAACTCGGCCTCTTCGCTTCGGAAAAGCCGTCTTATACGGCGGAATGGGTATATAAAACCATATTATGGCGCTGGCTCAGGCAAAGCCGCCGCCGGTTTTGCTGTCCTGCTCGTCCTTTTCCTCTTTTTTCTTCTTGGAAATGCCGTAAGCGAATGTGGATGTTTCCTGCATGTCCTTGACTGAGCTGCGGGTCTGCATGTCCGCCAGGATGGTATTCATGAAGGCGTCATTGGTTCCAACGCCAGGCTGGGCGCTTTGCCATGTTCGAAGATAAAGGCTGTAAAGCCCGGAAAACGTTTGATTTGCAAAACTATCGAACGCGCCTTTGCCAAACTTGGCATCATATTCTTTTTCGACATCAATCGGGGAAGCCGCACGGGCTGCGAGGCAGTCACCTACAGCTCCTAGCGATGCCGTGGTCAGAACAGCCTGCTTGGCAGGCCGCTTCCAAGTAACGTGCTTTTCACCCACCATGGAATTCATTGTCTCGTAAATTATGCCGCCCATATCAAGCGTAAGTTGCTCGGCGCCAAGAGAAATCTCGGCAACCCCTCTGTTGAATACGATATTGGACACTGCCTTTCCTTTCAACTGGGAAAAACGCGCAGCATAAACCGCAGTAATAAAGCTCGTGGAGTCGTTTATGGCGTTAAGCTTCTCGTTGATATACTCCTTGGAGGGGGCTTTCCCATTGCTTTCAAAAATAGCCAGAGTGCCACTCCGGTAGCCTTTCATGATGATGTAGGTTTTGCCGTCTTGTACTGAAACCGCTGTAAGTTTTTCAGAGTTGCCTTTTGACCCGAGGAGCTGTAAAAGCTTTTCTTTATCAACGTTGAAGTCTTGGCAGACCTTTTTAACTGCGTTTTTAGTGTTCGAATATTCTATCCTGCCTTGGAAATCGTGCGTATAAAGAAATGTGATCTCGTTTGTTAGGTAACCGACGCGCGCCTCATTGCTTGCAAGTGACGGGCGCATGCCTTCGTAAAACGCTTTTGAGTCGCCTGTGAGACCGGCCATTAACGAAGCCTGAAAATCGCCAGGCCGGAAACACTGGAACTTATCGCAAATTTGGACGCGCTTGTCGAGACCCTTCCCAAGAATGCCGACTGCCTCGACGTCATAACCTGGCGAGATGATTGCGTTGGACGGAACGCGAGCCAAGATGCCGCGCATGAGGACTTTCGTTGCATCTTCGGCGTTGGAAATATCCGGGGCGAGTGTGAGCGGGAAAAGAGGCGTGGCTTTAGCAACTCCAGCTGCATCATACACTTTGAATGAGCGTGACTTTCCAGTCCCAAGCAGCATGCCTTCGTTTTGGAACAAAAACATATTTTCACCCTCTTTTCCGTATTTTATCACATTCAATATTTAAACCCCGCTATCGCCCCGCACGAGCAGGCATACTCCGCAGTGCGCGTGCGCTTCCTTAAGCGCACCTTGGTGTTCTTGCCAATGATGCGCGGCATGCCGCAGGACTTGCAGAAGCGCATCCTGTCCTTTTTCGCAAGGCGGCAGTTGTAGCGCGTGGAGAGCTTGCGCGCGAGGAAGACATAGCGCTTGGCGTGCTTCTCGTCGCCATCGCGCATCGCCTGCTCGGCAAGCGCGAGCAGCATGCCTATCCTCTCGCAGACTATCTCGCGGATGCCCATCTGCTGCGCCATGGAAAGGGTTTGCACTGAGGATTAATAAAAAGAAGCGTGGTGAGAGGGAAAAAATAAGTGGGCCCGACGAGATTTTCGGGACGCCTCAAACCGCGGGGGTTTGGGCGGTGACGGACTAAGGGGGCGGCGCCCCCTTGGGCTGTCATTCGAACTCGTGACCTACAGCTTTCCAAGACACAATCGTCCGTTCCGGAGGAACTGGCGAATCTGCCGTGCCTGGCACGACATTTTGCGAGAGCGTGTCATATAAGACGTGCGTCGGAAGAGCCGCTTGCGCGACTCGACTGATGCCGCTCTAACCAGCTGAGCTACGGGCCCACTAAGGGGAGATTGAGTGAAAAAAGATTTAAACCCGCCGAATGGGGATGCCCCCTCAATGCGCGGTGCGGTAGAGGCGCAAAAGCGCTGACATGGAAAGCGGCATGTAAAAGAGAGGGATATAAAGCAGGTTGAAGAGGGGCACGAGCGCGGGGATGGCAAGCGCGAAGGCAATCGCGAAGTAGATTATGACCTGCGCGGGGTTGCGGAGGCTGGCAATGGCTGACACCTTTATTGCGCTTATCGGCCCCTTGCCGTCCACCACGGCCGCAGGCATGGCGAAGACGAGAAGGAATGCGGCTGCCGCAACATAGATAAGGACGAGCAGGAGCGCCAAGATGGAAAATATCTCCCCAAGCGAGGGGGCGATTGCCATCACAAACAGCAGGGGCGCGCCTACGAGCACCCCGCATATTATTGAAATTAGCGTGATGGAGGTCGCGAACTTCGGCACGCAGAGGAAAAATGCGCCAAGCGACTGGTTCCGCCTGGAGATGAAGCCGTTGAGCGTGGAAAGGTATGCTCCGTGCAGGCCGGACGACACCCAAAGCACGGCCAGGAGGGCAAGGAAAAGCGCAATCAGGGAAACGCCAAGCCCTATTGCCGCAATGCCCATGCTTCCGTCAGAGGCAAACACATTTGCCACGCTTCCGAGCGAGACTATGCCGAAAATGCCCAGGCAAAGGCCGGCGAAGAATGAGAGCGCCATGCTTGCAATAATTAGTATCACGGAATAGACCGCGTATTCCACTACCAATGCACGGTAGGAAGAGAATGCGTCCGAGAATGCCTGCACTGCGCTTGCCATTGCACCACCATCACGGATTCGCAGGCAATGCATAAAACGTTTGTGCTGCAAAGCTTGCGCCATGGGAGTGTTCGAGGATTATTTCATTTCCCCGATAGTGGATAAGACGGGCTACAACGCAATCAACACGCTTGCCTACGCGGCATTGGCGATTGGCGCGCTTTACCTGATTTGGCGGTTCATGAAGGGGAGGAAATACGATTTCTCAAGCCCTGCTTTCCTCCATGCGGCTGCCGCGTTTGTGCTTTTCGGCTCCACCTGCCGCGTGCTTACTGACCTGTCGGATGCGGGCGCAGTGGCAGGCATGGCATTGTCGGCAAGCCCGATTGCCCCGCTTTACATGGCGATTCATTCATCGGGCATTTTCAGGTACGGATTCCTCACCGTGACGCCGGGCATCTATCTTGTCACCGCCGCGCTTTTCCTGCTCTCGCTTGCCATCGCAAGGGCGATGAAGCAGGAGATGTTTGCAGCCTGTGCCGGCTTCCTGCTTTGGCTGCCCATTTTCCTCCTCGTGATGCCTTTTATGTCAAACTGGATGTTTTTCGCTCTCGCAATTGCAATTGCCGCGCTTGGCGCCTATGCCGCATTTTTCGCGCTCGAGCGGCTGGGAAAGATGAAACTTTCGGTTTACGAGAAGCTTGCAATAGGCGGGCAGGCGCTTGACGGTGCAGCCACGTTTGTCGTGCTGGACATCTTCTCGAAGGAGACTGGGAAGGGCTACTTTGAGCAGCACGTGCTCTCCTCAGGCATAGGCAATGCCACCCCGCTCGGCTTTTTCCTGTTCTTCCTCATAAAAATCGCGCTTGCAGGCGCAATAGTCTATTTCCTGAGAAAAGAAAAAATGGAAAAGTCCGACATCGCGCTCGTCCTCATAGTGGTCGCCATAATGGGCTTTGCGCCGGGCATCAGGGATGCGCTTCGCATGCTTTGCGGAACCTAAAGCCCGAGCCCCCTTCTTATGAACTCCACCGCGAATGCCGCGAGGAGCACGCCAGCCACGCGCGAGAGTATCTCCAGCCCGTTCTTGCCTATCACGCGGTAGACGCGCGAGGAAGCGAGGATGATTAGGAAGCTGGCGGTGCACGAGAGCGCGGAGGCCACGACAACGTTTGCCAGCCCCACGCTGTTCGCAAGAAGGATGGTGGTGAGCATGGCACCAGGGCCAGAGAGCAGCGGGACGCCGATTATCACAGCCTCAAGGGGCGTATCCTCGGACTTGCCAAAGTCGATGCCAAGCGCGAACGAGATTGATATCAGGAGCATCAGTATGCCGCCGCCAATCTCGAAGCTTTCCATCCTTATGCCCATTGTTGAGAGAAGCGCCGGGCCTATGAAGAGGAAGCCGAAAAGCACGAGCGCCGCCACCGCGCCTGCCACCCCTGCCGCCTCCTGCCTCTTTTTTGGGGTGAATTTTTTCGTGAGCGACAGGAAAACAGGCACGGACGAAAACGGGTCCATCACTATGAAGATGGCGACAAACGCCGTGAAGATTGACGGGAGAGACAGGTCCATGCGTGGATAACGGTCTGCGCGCTTTTATTCCTTCTCATGCCAGCCCAAGGGGCTGCCCAACCTCCAGCCGCCAACGCGCCCATTTGCCTCTTTCCTTGCCGCCTACGCCCGCCTGCTTCGCAAGCCTTATTAAGAGGATGCCGCAGAAGGAGATGTGTAGATTGAAGATGGTGTGTGGAAGGCTTTTCCGCGCGCGAAAGTTACCATCCCTAGGGTGTTCCATCTGGTGCAAACTTCCATGCAGGAATTTTCAAACGCGCCCAAGCGCAGCAATGCCGCTGACATGAGGCCTGGCGCGCAGAGGACGATGAAGGCAGTGCAGACTGAGCTTGTTTTCAACAAGGGGCACATAACCCCCAAGATTGGCACAAGGGCAAGAAACGAGTTTGAAAAAAGGATTGTGTGCTCCTTTGACCCGGTAAAGCTTTGCAACAGCATACGCGACAACATGGGTTACACTATTGAATCGCTCGCAAGCGATATGCATAGCCCGGAGCAGGCTCAGGAATACCTCATGGTGGAAAATACCATGAACATATTGCTTGACAGCTATGACGGGGCAACACGCGAAAACGGGAGGCTGCTGGTGACTCATCCGTTATTGGTGGCTAACATGGCAGCCGAGATAGGGGCGCCGGTAAGGACGGTGAACACCGCCGGCTTTCATGACATCAACGAGGATGTGCTGGATCCGAAATATCCCGAAATAAAGTTCCGTGCCACCATAGGCGGCCAGAAAGCGGAGTATGAAACCGAGAGGAAGATATTCGAATACATTGGGAGAAATTATGGCAGGTATGGCAAGGGACTTGTGAGGGACATCCGCCATCTCACCCGGTATGTAACTGAAGAGGAAGGAAAAAGCTGGCAGAGGACCTACCAGGAATACCTTGTGGGGGTTTACCAGTTCATAGACGCGGCGTTTGCAAAAGCCCTGGACGGCAAGGCAAACCTGATTGACCGCAGGGAGATAATAAACAAGGAGGACATGGCGAGGAAATACGGGAGGCTTCTGCTCAAGGTATCCTGGCAGATACCGCGCTGGCAGAGGATATCGTGGATAGTCGCAGACCTTCTCAAGTCCAACCTTGACAAATACCCTGGCGGAAAGCAAATCGCAGATGCCTTAAACGGCGTGACAGAGTGGGATATGAAAAAATTCGAGCGAGGCTGGACCTGGAACCCGGCACGGCAATACCATGCCAAGCTTTTCCACAGCGTAAGCCGCTCGGGCAGCCCCATAATAGACATATATCCCGCATCGGACGTCCACAAGAACATGTACGAAATCGAGCTGCCATTCTTCAAGTATGAAAACGAAATGCACGTCAGGATAGCGCATGAAATAATCAAATGCGCATTTGGCAGGAAGGTTGGCAAAATAAGAAGGGCAAGCAGCATATTGCCGGAACGCCTTACGTCGTCCGTAATTTTTTTGGTTGAATCGGATGCCGGCGATTTCTGGGCAGGCATGCCGCGTGCTGTGGAAATAATGGATGGAGCATTTGCAAGCGGCCTGCTCCTCCCGCAGCTGGCAGGTTTCAACAGGGCGGAATATACCGATGCCGCCCGCGAGAGGATGGAAAGGATACGGCGCGAGCGCGGCTCGCTGATGGCAGGGAAGCCTTTGATTGGATGATGGCTGAGACGCGAGCCTAAAGAAGAGATAGGAACTCTTCCTCGAGAAAATGGAGCTTGGCGGGCACAATGAGCACCGCAGGCCCATCCTTTGCGTCGTATTTTCCAAGTTCGGAAAGCGCGCAGTATGCGCGCGTGGGGGATTGCCAGCCCATCCCTTTTAGGAGCACGAGCTTGGTGGAAGGCAAGATGATTCCCTTTTTGCCAGCAGCTTCCATCTTCAGGAGCACATCCGCAGCCGCGCTTGGCTTCATGGGGCCAAGCTTTTCGTCAATGTCAAGCAGGAGAAGGGTGTGCAGGCCGCGCGCGAGATTTTCAGAGATTACATCGTACGCTGACATCGGCCTGTAGTTGTCGCGCCAGTAAGCAAGCGTCACGGTCTTGCCGAACTTGTATGCCTGCAGGCCTGATTCGCCGATTGCCGCCGAGAGGATGGATGAGGAATGGATGACTTCGGTTGCGATGCCGCGCTTTTTCGCGGCAAGCAGAAGCGAGACATGCGTGGTGGCGATCATGGGGTCTCCTGCAACGACAAGCGCTACGGTTCCATCCTTGGCGGATTCCAATATTTCCTTTTCGCCCTCCACTGCCTCGCGCGAAAGGACGGTGATGCCCTTGCCGCAGAGCTTCTCAAGGCGTGAGAGCGTTCCCTCTGGCATAAAGTTGGTGTAGCGCTCGGCGTAAATTTTATCGCACGCGCGCAGCGCCTCGAGCCCTGCAAGGGAGATGCCGCGCTCGTCTGAAATTCCGATTCCTATTAGCAAAAGCCTGCCTGCCATCATCGCACCACTGGCATTGTGGTTGGCAACAGAATAAAAAGCCGCGCCGCAGAACTTTTAACATGGCAAAGCTCTGCGACGCATGCAGGCGGCAGGGGAGGGTGTGGTGCCCGCACAATGCCGCGCTGGAGATACGGGCAAGGATAGCGCCTACGCTCAAGCGCGACATGTTCGGCCCCACGCCGCCGCACCTGTTCGTGGGGCACAACTTCTACCCCAACGTCTACTGGGGCCCCCTCGTCTCGGCGCAGGCTGCAACCGACGACCCGCGCGACATGTATGGCATGAGCCTGGAAAAGATAATAGAGAGCCGCGCAGGATTGGTGCGCGGCATGAAAAAGGACAGCGTGAAATCAAGCAGCAGGATGCTCTCGGAGGCGCAGTCCGCGGTGATGAGCATAAAGCCTGTGGACGCCGAGGCGCGCTTTTCGCGCGACCCTGTCTTTTCCCTGGAACTGGATGATGTGTCGCACCCCATGGGCGCTTCTGCGCCTATCGAGCGGTTCAAGGTGGCGGACAACCCGTCTGTTCCTAAAAAAGTGGATTCGCTGGCAAACGACTCCACGCTTGCAAACGAGGCGATTGTGGAGCTGCTTCTCTCGGGCTTTGACGTGCACTACCTGTCCAAGCTCCTGACTGCAGGCGTGCTTGGCAGGAAGGAGAACAAGAAGATGGTGCCCACCAAATGGGCGATTACCGCGACCGACGACATGGCTGCAAAGCACATGATGGAGTCTGTGCGCGACAACCGGGAAATCGAGGAGCCGCGCGTCTATTCGAACACCTACCTTGACAACCACTTCGAGGTGCTGATGCTTCCCGGCAGCTGGGAGTACGAACAGTTTGAGGCTGCGCTTACGCCTGAGCTTGAAGAGAGGGTGAAAAAACGGCGCAGCACGGCAAATTTGAAATTCGAGCATGCCTCATGGGAGAATTGGAAAGCGGATGGCACGGTGAATTTCTCAGAAGAGCACGAGCCTTACGGGGGGAGGAGCGATTACGCGGAAAGGCAGGGGGGCGGCTATTATGCCGCGCGCCTGGGAGTTGCTGAGGCGCTTTACAAGATGAGGCGGCAGGCGCGCGTGGTGGTGTTCCGCGAGATAGGGACAGGCTACACCGTGCCTGTGGGCGTGTGGGAGGTGCGCGAGAACGTGCGCCACGCGCTTGAGGCGGAGCCGCAGAAATTCGCAACGCGCGAGGAGGCGCTATCGCACATCGCAGGCAGGCTTGCCGTGCCGCTTTCGGAGTACATGAGGAAGAGCAAGGTGCTCCTGCAGAGAAGGCTGACGGAATTTTAGGGGAATAGATATGTGGAGGCAGGGTTCCTATCTTTTTTTTGCCATAGGCACGAATGCACCATTCCAGGGTCGGCTTCAAAATCTATTGGTCTTCGTGATGAAGCCTTAGGCGCAGTCACTCTTTCCACATATTTGTCAGGATAATCCATTTCATCTTGTGAAAAAGAACGTTCCACGCCGAGATAGGTGCAATTTACCCGGCATTCGCCCGGAGGCATGAGGCTGATTGCCGAGATAGGGTCGGGCAAAGATGCAGCCACTGCTGCAAAAAAGCCATATCCCGTTTTGTAAACGCCTTTGAAATGGGCTTGGCCAGACACATCAAACTCCGGGTGAATCATTCTGGCTGCTTTTTCTCCATAGAACGTAGCTGCGCCTTCGCAGAGGGTATTATTGCTGTTTATAGGATTTTGCCCGCCTTCCTGCGCAAAAAGCCCATGCGTTATTTCATGCATAAGCATATAGTCGCCATCCGCCGTGCCAGGCTGATAATCCGCGAGTTGGATGCTGGTTATCATCCCTTTTGTCATGAAATTGAGCCCCGAGGCACGGCTGCAATCGGCGGCCTCAAGAGCCGCAAAGAAGAGAGTAAGCCTCGTGTCGTAAACCTCCCCGGACTCACGAGCATCCCGTATATCAGAGAGAGCACAACAAAAGAGCCTAAAACGGATTTTCCATTTTGACAATGCCTCGACTTTCAACGGGCGGTCGGAGCCAAGCTTAAGCCCAGTCGCCTGTTCGCAAAGCGGCAGGATTTCCAGTGCCCTTGCCTGCGCATGCCTAAGCTTTGCCCTGTTTTCCTGGAATTGGCGGATAAGCTTCATGATGTTATTGGCGCCGAACTCTTTTTAAACCTTTCCTTTCTTTTCCATTATTTATAACATTACTGACAGGTAACCCTTGCCAAACAACCAGCAGCGCAGAATGCTTATCTTCGTTCTCACCGAGTTTTAATAACCTTGCCCGAGAAAGTGGCGCATGGGAACGCCTTCGCTTGTGGACGAGATAGAAAGCACGATTGCCGGCGCGGCAGGCAAGCACAAGGTGACGCTTGTGATGCTGTCTGTGGGCAAGGGAGTGTCGGTGGCAAAGGAGGAGATTGTGAAGCGCCTGGCTGAAAAATACCCGGGTGCAAGCATAGACATACAGGACGGCGGCGCTGCGGGAAGCGTCACTGTGAAAGAGATTGAAGTGGAATGAATTTTTCAGGCATGCTTTAGGCGGTTCTTATGATTATCGGCGTGGACGAGGCAGGGAGGGGCTGCATCATAGGCCCCATGGTGATTTGCGCCGCGGCAATCAACCCCCTGGACGAGTACAAGATGAAGGAGATGGGCGTGAAGGACAGCAAGAAGCTCTCTCCGCTTCAGAGGGAAAAACTTTATCCGAAAGTGGCGCACATGTGCAAGTACGCATGCGCCAAAGTCACTGCCCAGGAACTGAACGTGCTTATGGACAGGTACTCGCTCAACGAGATTGAGGCGATAAAGATAGCGGGGCTGATAGACTCCCTTGCGCTCCCCGGCGCCACAGTGTATGTGGACTCGCCTGACAATGTGCCTGCGAAATTCGCGAAAAGGATTGAGAAATACATGAAGACGCGCCATAAGCTGGTGTCCGCGAACAAGGCAGATGACTTGTACCTCATTGTCGGCGCGGCATCCATCATAGCGAAGGTGACGCGCGATCGCGAGATAGAACGCATCAAGCGCGAGGTCGGGATTGAATTCAACTCGGGCTATACGTCCGACCCAGTCACCCAGATGTACATAAAGAAGAGGCACGAATACCCCGCGCTCCTGCCTTACCTTCGGACAAAATGGTCCACCCTGCGCGTGGATACCCAAAAGAAGCTGCTTGATTTCGAATAGCTGTGGCTCCGCCGGCTTGCAGGCAGATAGGCGCGGTTTTTATTATCTCCCCCTATATCTGCCGCGTGATTGTGGTTTGATGGACAGTGAAAAATCCGCGCGCGAGGCGCTTGGGGAATGCAGGCGCATAGTCGTCAAGGTGGGCACCAAGGCGATTTCCTCCCCAAAGGGCGGGCTGGATATTGCCGTGCTTGAGTCCATCTGCAGCCAGATTGCGGACTTGCACGACGCGGGAAAGGAAGTCATCCTGGTCTCCTCCGGCGCAATTGCCACGGGAAAGGCGCAGCTTGGCATGCGAGAGGACAAGCTTTCCATGAACCTGCAGCAGGCAAGCGCCGCAGTTGGGCAGTCATTGCTCATGGAGCAGTACAACTCGTGCTTCCGGAAGCGGGGCAAGACCGTGGCGCAGCTGCTTCTCACGCAGGACGACTTTAGGGACAGGCAAAGGCTTGCCAACCTTCGAAATACCATAAATGCGCTTTTTGCGCTCCGCGCAATCCCCATAGTGAATGAAAACGATGCGGTGGCTACCGACGAGCTAGACCCCTCGTCCGGAAAAAGCGAGAAGCTCTTTGGCGACAATGACGTTCTCTCCTCGCTGGTTGCGGCAAATGCCGCTGCGGATGCACTCATAGTGCTTTCCAATGTCGCAGGGCTGCTGGGAAGCGGCGGCAAGGCGATACCATTTGTGGAAGACGCGGATGATGCGCGATTGCTTGACAGCGGGGAGCGCAGCGCCGGAGGAAGGGGCGGCTTGCCTGCCAAGCTTGCCGCGATGAAAAATGCCACTGAATGCGGCATGAGCGCGGTGATTGCGGACGGGAGGGAGAGGGATGCAATCGCACGCATATTGTCGGGCGAGGAAGTGGGCACGCTTTTCGCGGCAGGCTCCCCAGGGCCAAAAGCCGCAAAGCCAGGCTATGCAGATAGGATGGCTGAAATGGCAAGGGAGGCTGGGAAAATCCTTGCCGCCACGGGCGAGGAGAAGAGGAATGCTGCGCTTGAGGCGGCTGCATCCCTGGTTGCGCAAAATGCAGGCGCGCTGCTTGCGGCAAACAGGAAGGATTTGCAGGAAGCGGTGAAAACCGGCGCATCCGAGGCTTTCCTTTCGCGCTTGAAGCTGACAGAGGAAGGCATTGCCTATCTTTCATCCACGCTAAGAAGCGTGGCTGCGCTTGATGCGCTGCCTGAGGAAATAGCAAGATGGGAAACCAAAGACGGGCTTCTCATAAGGAAGGTGCGCGTGCCCCTCGGCGCAATCTGCGTGATATTCGAGTCCCGCCCGGACGTGGTGGTGGAGGCGTCGGCGCTTGCGATAAAGACAGGCAATGCGATAATACTCAAGGGAGGCAAGGAGGCTGCGAACACCAATGCCGCGCTTGCAGCCATCCTGCAGAAGGCGCTGGCAGGGGAGGGCATTTCGCAGGAAGCCGTGCAGCTCTTCAGCAGCAGCCGCGAAGAGCTTGGCGCGCTTTTGGCAAGGAGCGACTGCATCGACCTGGTGGTCCCAAGGGGCGGCGAAGGGCTCATCTCATTTGTTGCAAAGAATTCGCGCGCGCCCGTCATCTATGCAGGAGGCGGGAATTGCCACCTTTACGTTCACGAGGACGCAGACCTCGAAATGGCTGTGAAAATAGCAATGAACGCAAAGGTGCAGAAGCCCTCGGCGTGCAATGCGATTGAGACGCTTCTCGTGCATGAGAAGGTGGCGGGGGAATTCCTGCCCATGGCTGCCAAAAGGCTCGCAGAAAACGGCGTGGAGCTGCGCTGCTGCGAAAAAAGCCTTGCAATAATCGGCAAAGGAAGCGCAAAGATGGCAACAGAGGCGGACTGGGCGACAGAGTTCCTTGCGCTGGTGCTTGCGGTAAAGGTGGTATCCTCGCTGGAGGAAGCCGTGGAACACATAAACAAATACGGCACCAGGCATTCCGAAGCAATAATAACGGAAAGCAAAGGCGCATATGAAAAATTCGCGCGCGAGGTGGACGCTGCGGCTGTTTACTGGAATGCCTCCACGCGCTTTTCCGACGGCAGCAGGTTCGGCTTCGGCGCCGAGCTTGGCATAAGCACGCAAAAGCTCCACGTGCGCGGGCCCATGGGCCAAGACGCGCTTTGCACGTATAAGTATGAGATAACCGGGAACGGGCAGGTGCGCTAGAGGCGCGCAGCACGAGGGGCCGTGGCGTAACTGGACTCATCTTGAACTGGGGTCTTCGAGGTGAAGAAGTCGATTTTCATGTTTTTGAAGGTTTGTACGAATCATTAAATAATTTACCAGTCAGAAGTGTGTAATTGGTGGTATTGTGTTTATTTTCCAAGTTAAAATAACAAAAGCAGAAGGACTTTTAACTGATGTATCAAACCTCTACCAAAAAAGCGATTATCAGGGGGTAATAGCCAAAGCAACTGAGTTTTTGAAGTCTGGAAATCTAGGTAGCCTACCTGATGCCAGCTCAAAAGCTAACGTGTTCTATTATCTGGGTTGGTCTCTAAACAACAGCGGTGGCGATGGAAGTTCGTATCTTAAAATTAGAGACCGAATTAACCAAGGCGGCAAAGAACCCAATGAGAAAGAGATAACCTCTCTTCTGGAAGGTACTTATAAGGAATCTGGCCAAATACAAGTATCATATAAACTATCGATGGACCAAGTAAAAAGCGCACTAAAAAACAACCAGAATTCTGACGTTGTGCTAACTCTTCCAGTCGATCCTTCATCTAAAAATGTAGTTGTTACCATAGGCAAGGATGACCCCATTTTGCTTAAGTTAGGGGCATCTGTACTAGAAAACAAAGAAGAGTTCTGTAGAGAGATAAAGGAGGTTTGGACTGCCATTTTAGAGCTACCTGAATTAAAAGGTGGAAAAAACGTGTTGATTAGTTTACCTGTTCAAGATCCTAAAAAAGATTATCCAGTAGGGGAACCGTTATGGAATGCTATATATGAAGTCCAAGGAAAAATGGGAGCCGATAATCCGAATTATCGTGATGCAGGTCTTAGTAAGGACTATCCATATATGCTCAACATAGTTAAAAAATGACTTCGGATAGATAATATAGCCTTTGGGTGCGACTTTTATCTTTGCTTATCCACACTATCAGGAATATAAAAAGATGCATGTTAAAACACGCTACCAAGTCATGGAATTAAGGGGCGAAAACCTCTACGACGTGAGTTGGCATCAAAAGTAGGGGGTCGTGGCGTAACACTTTGTTCTGACAGAGGGGTTTGACCATACAGATATATTATCTTCCTGAACGCGGCTTGCACTTGAATATTATGGTTGACGGAATGAGCTTAAGCAGACGAGGCGAATAATCCCAAAGACCGTACCATGGGTCCATTTTGTGCCTTTTGCGTGAGTCCGGCTCAAGGATGGCTTCGATTTCAAAATCGGCTTTCTTTAGCGTATTATAGAGGCCGCTTACAGTATGGTAATACATCACGAACTTGTATGATGAACCATCGGGCCGGACGCCAGCATCCACATATTTCCCAGTATCAAAATAACTGTTTTTCAGCTTAAGCTTTTTTGAATCCAAAGTCCTGTGGAACGGGTGGTCAACGCTGAAGACAAATAATCCTCCCTTTTTCAGCACCCGCCTGACTTCCTTGAAGCATTTTAACAGGTCATCCACATAGAGAAGGGCGAACGCAGAGAATACGACGTCCTGGCTGTTTGAGCGTATCTGTTTGAGTTTTCTTATGTCGCCCTGGTAAAAGCCTATCTTAACTCTGTTCTTTTCGGCAAGTTTTTTTGCGAACTTCAGCTGCTCGGTGGAAATGTCGATTGCGCTGACTTTGGCACCCATCTTTGCAAATGAGATTGAGCACTGCGCACCGCCGCAGCCGATTTCGAGGACCTTCTTCCCTTTGACGCTGCCCATCAGCTTGAGCTTATCCTCATCGGGCGAACCCGGGCCATAGTGCACGCCAATGGGAATTTTGCATTCAGCCTGATACCATGCCGAGGTTTCTTCCCACCATTTCTTTGTTTCCTTCGTCATGAGCCATTCCTTGGGGCACCGCGCATTTAAAGCTTGCCCAGCCCCGCGCATGCGCCTCGCTTGCGCTGATGGAAAAATTTCTGAAGAGAAAATTTACCTCAGCACCACAAGAGGGATGATGCCTGCGTCAAGCTCGCGGCGCGCGACATCGATTGACGACTCGCCCGGCTTCACTTCCATGAGAGGAGGCGCGCCGTATGATATCTGAAGAGACCTTGCGCCCAATATGCGCGCAAGCTCGAACTTGTTGAGTGTGTGTGACGGCATGCTTACCACGTTATGTGGATTTGGGTGGGCACGGGTTTTTAACTCTTTCAGAAGCGCGGCTATTCCTCGTCTGAAAGCGCGGAGTAGTCGCGGTCGTTGAACGAGTAGAGCGGCCTTCCGGACATGCGAAGCAGCGCCTCCTGCTCGCTTCCGCATACCGCAGGCTCGGCGCCCGAGTGCGCGGAAAGATGGAACTTGCCGCCGAACGAGCAAAGCACGTAGGAATTCTTGGTGCTGGTGACGAAGATGCGCGCATCGGGGGAGCCTAGGCTTCGCAGCAGGCTGCAAAGCAGTATGGACTTGTCAATCTCGTCCCCTGCCATTATGGAGAGCATGTCAGGGATTGTGAGCCAGAAGGCGACTGGCGGCGAGATGGTGGCGAACGAGGCGACGTACTCGCAGCACATTTTCGCGGCTGCAAGGAAATGCTCTTCGTATATGTAGGGGCGGAAGGACTCGAGAAGAGAATCGCGCGTTTTCGTGATTATAGGGTCATGGGGGAGAATCATGGCTTTCAGGTCGGAGACGGACTTGTTCTCGTGCTCCTCTATGTCCTCGCGGTAGCGCGCTATTATGAGGCGGAAAAGGCTCAGGCGGAGCTCGTCTGTCGGCTCTGGCGGCAGGGCTGCGGGGGGCAAAACAGAGGTTGCCGGCTGCGCAGCAGGATTTGACGCTGGCTTTTTCATCAGCGAACCGAGCAATGATGCCATATATGTTGTATTTGATGGCAGATATTATAATAATGAGTGAAAAACTATGTTATTTTGTGTTCATTACACAAAATACGAGCACATTATGGGCTGGGCAGGCGCCTGGCAGATGAATGGCTGCGTCCTGTCATTGTTGTTGAAGTTCGTTTCCCACTGCGCGTGCATCGGGTTGGCAGTGACCGTGATGTTTTGCGCGCCATATGCGCGGCAGGTGCAGGCAAGCTCATTGGCGCTGGTCTTCGAATCCTGCGCGTCGATATGGGGCAGGAAATAGCTGTCCCTGCCCGTTATGATTTCACAGCCCGGGGAATAGACCGCCGTGCTTGTGGAATCGTTGATGGCATTCACATTGCCCTGGTTTCTCACGGTGACGGTGAATTGCACCACCTGGCCCAAGTCTGCCACGGGGTGGTCGGGTATGATGGTCGTGACAACATAGTCCGGCCCGATTGCCGAGCCGTTGGACGCGATGAAAGGCAGCTCGCAGTAAATGGGAATGCTTGGAAGGGTGGAGGTTGCATTCACCTTTCCCCCAAGCTGGGTGGCTGAGATGCTGAATATTGAAAGCGTGCTGTTCGGCATCCAGTCGGCAGGCGTGTTTGGGGGGAACATGTTCCCGCCCGCAATGTTTTGCTGCCATAAGAATGGCGGGCACGCCGTCTGCACCCCTCCTGCGAAGCAGGTTGCCTGGACCTGCGCGGAGTCGGGGGGGAACAGCGTGGAGTTGTGCCCCACAAAGGCAAGGTTGCAGCTCAGGGGCGCGGTGTAGCAGGCGATTGGCTTTGACTGCACATTGTCAAACTCGTTTGACTCGTCTATGGCATTCGTGAAATCCACTGTTTCCTCAAGGATGGCAGAGGGGCTGGTGCATGTGAAGTTCCACGGGTCGATTTGCTCCTGCAGCACGGCAAGCGGGACCACGGGGAAGTCCTTGGCAGCGGATTGGAAAGTCACGCGTGTGATGGACGGCACAAGGCCGGGCGCGCTGCCGTTGTTCTTGGTGGAGAAGTTCGCAGCAAAGGGGATGCCAAGGAATGCAACTGATGGCGCGGTGATGTTGGGCACGTAGTTGGGCTTGAGGGAGGGCGTGGAGTTGACGCAGAGAACAGAAGCGGTGGCGTTGTTGTTGAGCTCGTTGGATTCGCTTATCTGGCTGAAAAAGTCCGCGGAGGAATTTATGGTAATGATGAAGCCAGGCGTTGCAGGGCAGGCGGCAGTGGTGCTGTTCACCACGAAATCATTGTTTGCCCCGAGCGGGCGGATGATGAAATTCAGCGGGTTGGGCTGGTTGGATATTGCCGCCCGGGTGGTAGAGGGGACAGTGGCAGGCGCATTGCCGATGTTCTTGGTCGTTATGCTGATATTGAAGCTCGTGCCCGCGGTAGCCGTCAGCGGCGCTTGTATCTGGGATATGTAATCCGGCATGAGGCCTGGTGAGCCTGCCGTGCAGTTCACCCACTGAGAGTCATTGTTGTTGTTCTCGTTGCTTTCATTGATGATGCCAGTTGCGTCCGCGAGGGAGGTGAGAAGGTACGTGCCCGGCGTTGCGGGGCAGGTGAACGTGGTGCTGTTCACCATCGGCTCCTGCTGCCCAAGCGGCTTGATGTTGAAGTTCTGCGTGGCGCCATTGAATTGCAGTCGCGTGATGCTGGCAAGGTCTGATGCCGCGCCTATGTTCCTTGTTTCCACCGATGCGTTGAATGCCGTTCCAGCCTGGACCTGGGCTGGTGCGGTGATGGTGGAGATGTAGTCAGGCGCGATGATGCTAAGCGCAATGGTGCAGGAGAAGTTGTTTGCCTGCTGCGCCTTCACCGAAGCGGACTGCGGCGCGTGCACCGCGGCTATGCTGAATGTTGTCTGGGAAAATTGGGGCGGCGATATCGTTGAGGAAGGCGAGACTGAGCCGCCTGTCGCGTTGGTGGACCAGGCAAGGAAGCCGCATGGCACTGCCGCGTTGCTTAATGCGTGGCAGGTGGCATTCACCACCGCGCTGTCAGGCGCAGTAAAGGAATTTCCGTGGTTGAGGAACACAAGCGTGCAGCTTGCGGGCGAGTTGTTGGCAGAAGGCTGCACGGTGATGGTGAACGGGAATGAATAGCTGCAGTTCTTGGTGGCGCCCGAGCAGTCAGCGTTTGAGCTGCTGTATTTCACAATGAGGTTGAAACTGTAGTTGCCTGGCGCGCTTGGCGCAGCAAGGGTGCCGCTTATTGTGTAGGGCACGCCGTTGTTGGCAATGGTCTGCGGCAGCCCGCTGTTCACAGTTGGCTGCGGCTGTGGGGATGGTTGCGGAGACCAGCCTGACGTGGAGACATTGGTGATTTTCGCGCTCTCGCCGTTTGTCGTCGGGTTGAGCACGCTGAAGGAGAAGGAGAGCAGCTGCCCTGGAGTCGCGTTGGTCGGCGCGATTTGCCCGTTGGAGAACTGCACCGCGCTGCAGTTGAAGGGGTATTTGACGGTGATTGACTTTGCTGTGCTGTATGCAATAAATGATGGAAGCGTGGTGTTCTTATGCGAACGGACATTTTCAGCGCAGCCATTCAGGTAAGAGCGGAAAGTGGAGGCGCATTCAGTCATGTTAAA
Organism: Microcaldota archaeon; assembly: GCA_026396415.1. Lineage (GTDB taxonomy): Archaea > Micrarchaeota > Micrarchaeia > Anstonellales > Anstonellaceae > UBA10161. The sequence goes on along the minus strand of JAPLWX010000013.1, from coordinate 19,170 downwards.
CATTGTCTGGAAAGTAAGGGAAGTTGGCTGTGCTGGCAAGGGAATCGGCGGAAAGATTGGGTTTGAGCCTGTGTACTCGGTAGACGGCAGGCTGTAGGATGGATTGCTGGAAACCACGCTCACTGTGCCCTTGCAATACATGAGGATGCCTGCCTTGTAGTAGTCAGTTGAGCCCCCGAAGAAAGTTCCATCTGGCTGTATGTATTTCGACTTTTCTATTGACTCTGGGCTGGAGGGAGCGCTGCAACCTTGCATGTAACTGGCAAAGTCTGGGACGTTGTTGAAGAATATCGGGGCGCTGCTGCCGAATGCACAGCTGTATGTTGATGAAGTCAGCCATTGTATGGCCTGGTTCTGATTCACAGTGGTTGAAGGGACGAGGCACGTCCCGGTATTTGCATTGCTTTTCAAGGCAGTGTCATACACGCTGGAATACCAATCGGAATAGACAGTTGCGACCGGCAGAAGCGAGGCATTGACACAGTAGGTGCTGTTTGCGGAGTTAAAGGTCGGCGCAACCTCCAAATCAGTCGTTATCCGGGAGGGCACGCCGCTGCCATACGGGCAGGTGAGTACACGGGTGACGAAATCTGCCGATACTAACTGAGAAAGCATGAGAGCAAGAAGGATGAACATTGCTTCTTTTCGCATGGAATCACAGGTTGACAGACACCTTGAGCCCAATATATGGAGCCATCTGGCCTTTGGGGATGATGAATGGGTCTTGAGCAGGCGGCTTGTCAAGAATGTAAAGCCCGCCTTCCGCGCCTACACGCAGGTAGGTGAACTTGTAATCAAACCCGACTCCTGCTTTTGTGAAGCCATCGGCTGCCGCGGTGGTTTGGAAGATGCGGGACATGTTTAGGTTTGCCGACCATCGCGGCTTTTCTATGTTCAGCCCTGCGCCAAGCGATATGTTTGACTGCGGCTTGGATTGGCTGAAAAGGGCATTGGCGCCTGCATTGAGAGAAGTTGACACAAAATGGCTCACAGGGATTCTCAGTTCCGTGCCGCCTTCGATATACCACTCCTTGGAAGAGAGCGACTTTCCGCTGCCTGCCATGAGGCAGAGGCTCAGCGGGTTGCTGGGATTGTTGCTGTTTAAGTCGATGTTTGCCAAAAGCCTTGTCTGCGCAGTCAAGGGCCTGTAGTGGCTGGCTTTTTCATCCGAGTTCTTGATGGTAATTGTATAATCTGAGTAGTTGAGGCCTACCTGCAATGCAACCTTTTTTGACTCCGTGAGGTGCCATGTAGCGCCAGTGTTGGTATTTGCCAAAAATGAAGTCAGGGCTGCAAGAGAAGTCCCATAGATTGTAGTTGAAACGTTGTTGACGTCCGAAACATCCTTGCCAAAGGCGTTCCAGGTTGGCGTCCCCTCCTTTATCAGGGCTTTGGCTTTCATAGGCTGCCCCTCTTGCATGTAAGCCAGGAATTGCTCGAAGGTAGCGCCTGTACCCGTCACTAGGTCTCCGGTTATTTGTTTTTTCACAGTGGTGTCAGGGCCAACCGCAGGCTTGAACGTCTCGTCTGCCCAGGCTGTCCAGTTCGCGTTAAACAGAGCTCTTTTGTAGCCCAGCATTTGGTCTGAATTTACGTAACGGGGTATGTTGAAATAGCCAGTGTTCTGGTCAGGCGCACCGCCAAGCTGCCCGGCTGCGTTGTTAAAGTACTTCTGCGCGAGATCCGCACCTGGGAAGTCCGGGGAAAAGAACGTTGGCTTTATTGTTTCGAACTGGTAGGTGAAGTAATTGGGAAAGTCGAACTTCGCGTGTGTCTGTGAAGGCGTGATGCTCTTGCTGTCTGCAGCAGTATTGCTCATGCCTATACCGGATCTTGTGTTTGGGTGGTGGCTAGGATAGGGGAATATTTTGCGAAGCCCTTTTCCTATGTTGTCCTGGTTATAGAGCATCTGGTTTGCAGCCATGCCGCCTTCGGTTGCCGAGTTGTTGAAGCTGCCTTTGCCATCCGAGAATTTGTCTGCTATGAAATCCAGCAAATCCTTGCCTTGAAGCATTTGCTTGTTATTTACACAATCAGGAAGAAGGTAGCTTTTTGTCATGCATTCGTAGAGGAATGCGGCGTCAAAGGCATTGTAGCCGGTAACCTTTTCCTCGGAACCGGGAAATTTCTTGTTTATCCCATTGATTATCTGCATCAGATAGAAACAATATGTATCATCGTTGTTCCCAGCAATCTGGCGCAGGTTGGCCTGCCATGCGGCAAGCTCTTTGGGAGACGTGCTGGGCTTGCTATGGAGGATGCCTGACCTCGTGATGGCGCGGATGGCATCCCCAAATTCTGCGGGAATTTGAAGCTCTGGCTGGGCTTTGGCACCGATTTGGGATGTTTGTTGGAAAATAAACATTGTTGCACCTCTATTGGCTGCGGGTTATCTTTCCATACGCCTGCTCGGAATAGATGAATGGCCTTACATAAATCTCAGGCAGGTTGGGGCGGTATGTGTCGACATCAAAGTCTCCTTTTTGTTTTTCCTTCCTGATGAAAAGCCCCGGGAGCTCAGGCATGCCCTCTCCATCGAGCTTGAAGCGCGGCCCTATTTCCTGCCCGTCTATGCGGTAAAACGTAGCCACTGGCCCATCAGGCGTTTCCTTGTTCGCCACAATGGCGATTATGTGCTCCTTTGCAAGGTTCCTGAGTTTGGCAGCCGAGTAAGTTTTATCGCCTAGCACCAGTTTGTCCTTGGGAAGAAGGATGGAGTTCGGGATGAGGGCTCGCTGCGCATTGCTTTCCGGACCAGTCATGCTTGAGCGGATTTCGTTCTGTTCGCTGGAAGTCGAAAGCACAAAGCGCTTTTCAGTCTTTGGGCGGGATGTTGTGTGCAGGAAGCCATCGTCTCCCTCTGACAAGTCGTCCATCTCATCCTCTTTCAATCTGGTCTTGCCATCAAGGCAGAACCATGCCGGAGAATTTTCAAAATCGCCAGTGCTTACTTTTATGGCAACCACTCCGAAGCTCGCCATTTTGATGAGATCTTCCTTGCTGTAAACCACGCCAAGATCGGTTTTCAGCCCCCTGTCAACGATGATGTCTTTTTCTGCAACCGAGTAAACGACCTCTTTGCTTACAGATACTTTGCCAGGGCATTCAAAGTATGTGATTGGGCTGCCCCTGCTTTTGGCAATTCCGAAAGCTATCCTAACATCTGTGCTTTCCACCCTGCTTTCTGCGCCGGCAGTTACGCTCCTAAGGGCAGAGAAACGGATATTTTTGGACGTGCCAGCCAGCGCGCGGGTGCCGGTTTCTTCAACCTGCGGGAGCCATGTCTCAACTATTTTCGGCTTCTCCGCAAGCGTCCTCCACGCATACCCGGAGTTGATGCTGCCGTCGTTCGTGTATGCCACTGCCACAGTGCGGCCGCTTGCTGCTGTTTCCGTCTCGATTGCGTTCTGGGCGTTGAATGGCACTGCCACGCCGTTTACCGTGTACTTTGCGGTGGCCCTGACCACGTCCTTCCCATTCTCTTTTGTCACCTCGGTGGAGATGCCCAGGCGCGCCGTCACAACATAAACGAGCGAGACCGACCTGCCTGAAACCACGGTTGATTCGGTCTTTGCGCGCGAAAAGACGTTAGGCTTGACGTAGTTGTCGCCTTCCTTATTCGGGATCTTGCCCTCAGAAATCATGCCTTCGCTGGCGCCTGGCGCACCGTTGAGGGACGGGTCGCCCGTCATGCGCCTGAAGTATTTGTTGAGGAGGGATGCGTCATCTGCCTTGTAAGCCTGCCCTGACAGCACGACCGCGCCCGAACTGATGAGCTTGTCGTAGTGTTTTGCCGCATCATCCTTGTCCTTTTGCGTGAAATAGAGCGTGGTTTCCCCCACTTTGAATGAGTACGATGCCGCAACTCCGCTCGGGCTGATTGAAGTTGCATCCTTCACAGCCTTGAGATACGCCATTAGCGCGGACATGTTTGCGGCCCCGTCGCCCTTGTAGCCGTAGCCTGCCAAGCCGAGCTGCTTTGCCTCATCGTCCGTGAAATCCTGGAAGAAGTGCAGCCTGCCCTGGGGCTTGTCTGAAAAGTCAAATCCTATGTTGCCTGCGTCCACCTTGGATATATCCGTGTTGAATTCTTTCAGCCACGCAATCACCAGGCTGGAGCGCTGCTTTGCAAGCGCAAGGTTCTTGTCGGCAGCGGCAGCCCATGCATTTTCATTCTCCCCGTCGAAAAAGACCTCCATGTCCGCGCTGCCGGTGACATTGAGCTTTATGCCGGCAGCCTTGAGCTTTTGCAGGAATTTCTGGCCCTTGCCTGGCTCCTTGCTGACAAGCCACTCTTTAAGGGTGGCAGGCGGGATGGTGTAGCCAAATCGTTTTGCCAGATCATAAATCATCGTTTTTACCTGATCCTTGGCAATGCCTTTTGAGAGGTATTGGTCCGATTCGTATTTCTCGCCGTAGTATAGTGAGGAGGAGACATTTTGGCTCATGGTTTTTTCCATGTAACTGGATGGCTGGTCCGCGGTGGCATCAAGCGCGGATTGCTTGACGACGGTATATCCAGCCGGCTTGTCTTCTTTGATGATGGAAATTTTCCTGAAAGACGCCATCCGCAATCCCCCGTCATCCTGGACGTTCTTCTTGGGGGATTGCTTCTTCTCTTCAGCGGGCTCGGCTGGTGCTGCGGTCAAAAACTTGTTTATTTCATTGTCTGTTGCATCTGTCTGCACAAGCGAAAACGAGACCAAGGTCCCTGATGCAATTATATTTTGTGCCTTGAAGCCCGGCGGAAGCCCTTTTCCAAGGACATTTTCCACGAATTCACCCGCTGCGCCCTTGTCCGGGAATGTGAGTGGCCATCTGTCAGGGGCATTGCCCGACACGACCTCCATCATGGCTTCGACAAGAAGCCTGCACTGGTAGTAGTTCACCACGGATTTGTCAGCCATTTTTGTGAGGAAAGAGGCAACCAGGTCGGCCTGTTTTTGCGAGAGAGGATTGCCTCCCGAATAGTCCTCGTACATGCTGAGGATGGAGACGAAGTTGCTGTAGAAGAGCCTTTTTGCCAAGTCGAGGTCAGGCACTTTATATGCCGCAGATATGTCCGTGAGCAGCCCGGCAAGACCCTTTTTATCGTTGTCAGTAAGGCTACCATTTGCCTTGGCCGCTTTGTCAGCCCATGCCTTCCATACGTCGACAAAGCTGAAAAAATCCTTTTTCAGCTCGGGAGGCATGTCGCTGTTTTTGTTGATGTCTACACAGGCGTTGTAAACGTTGCCAATTGAAATTATGATGTCCTGCATGGAGGTTTTTCCAGAAGGAAAGCGGAGCATGAGGGATTTCTGCGCGCTGATGCAATCGGTTACGTCTTTTTGTGAGATTTTGGGGACGGTTATTGATGAACTGGTTTGGAAGAGGAACAACTTACCACCGGCAATAGATATGCTTGAGGGATTATATAAATGTGTTTGATGGTTTTGCTTCCAGGCGAGAGAATGGAGGCCGGAAGGGCTTACTTGATTTACCACGATGACACATAGGTTTAAAAAGATAATGTGTTATAAAAGGTCAGAAATGGTGTAAACATGAGGATTTCAAGAGCACTGATCGTCCCAGCGGCAGTTGCAGCCATCGTTATAACCGGGCTTTTTTCAAAGCCAGTGATGGTTGAGGCAGCCATGCTCGCCTCAAGAACAGACAGCACAAAGACGATAACTAGGGACGAGGCATTTGCGCTCGTTCAAAAGAACAGCCCCAACCTCGCAAACTGGCTGACAGGCGCGGCATTGGAGAGGATGATGGCGAGGATAGCCGGCGAGAACAACTTAAGCTATAATCCAAATGCAAAGCCCAAGGTTTCCAGCGGGCCTTCGCCCGATGAGATTAACGCCCTTTACGATCAGGTCAACAACTATGCCGGCCTGACGCCTGCCGAAAGGGCCGAGCTTGGCACAAAGGTGGCTGCAAGCGGCGATGGCGGGCTTATTGGCACTTACAATGAATTGAAGGTAAAGTATGAGAGCACGCTTGCCAAAACCAAAGATACTAAGGAAGAGCAGAAAGCCGAGCCGACGAAGACGAGCAACGCCGAAAATGAGAATGTCACTGACAATGTTTCCACCCCTGTTGATGCTGTTGGCGCCCTTTACGGCCAGGTCAACCAGTACGCCGACCTGAGCGAGGGGGAGAGGGCTGAGCTTGGCAAGAAGGTGACTGCAAGCGGCGATGCCAACCTTATTGACACTTACAAGGAAGTCAAGGACAAGTATGAGAGCAAGCCTGCTGAAACGGCACCCCCCAAGACAGTGGCTCCGAAGGAGAGCAAGGAGGAAAAGGCGACAGTGCCTGGGGAGAAGAAAGAGGATGCCGGAAGCAATGCACCCACCCAGGCAGACAAGGACAAGGCTGCGCTTGATGACCTTTACAACCGCGTCAATGGCTATTCTGGCCTGACTGAGACCGAAAGGCAGAAGCTGGGCGAGGATGTTGAAAAGAGCGGCAATCCTGAGCTTATTTCCTATTACAATGGTACAAAGGCAACATACAGCGCCAAGCCTGATGAGACTGCCCCCCCCAAGGCAGTGATTCTGAATGAGAACGGGGAGAAAAAGCAAAATGTTCAGCCAGACAAGATAGACAACACGGAAACTGAAAAAATGGCTCCCGGTAATAAAATTGGGGAGAAGACGGAAGAGGACCAGCTGCCGGACAATCGCCTCAAGCAGGTGCGCGACAGCCTGGAGATTGTGGTGAATGAGTGCTACACCTCGATAAACGCCATGACCCAGGAAACCCTTGCACAGGACAGCGCAAGGATAAAATCTGCAATAGATGGCATCGGGGCAGTCATTGCCAAGAGCTTCCCGAAAGATGACAGCTGGGCAAACTACACCATGGTGAATCTTAGGGAGTACTTTGTAGAAATCTGCGAGGCAAAGTCAAGCGGGAAGAAGTGAAATGGATATGTTTTAGAAAATCAAACGATATGTTTTTAAACATATTGTGATAGAAAAGAGACGAACATGATTGTGAGGTGGAAAATATGAAGATGAAAACGACTGTGAATGGAATAGTGTCTGGGAAGGCAACCACAATGTCAGTGGCGCCTATAGTGTGGCGCAGCCTGGGCCTTTTCGGAGCTGGCGCTCTTGTAATGGTTGCTTACTCTTGCAAAACCCAGCAGATGGCGACCCCTGTCAAGCCCGAGCTGAAGGGCTATGAAATCAAGGTCGGAATGGGAGGCTCAAGCACCACTGGAGATGCTGAAAAGACAGGCATTTCAATCAACAACACCGGCATGCCGAACAACTCCAAGACGTATTACTTCGTGCCGTCGAATAGTGATGCCGGCATACTCTATGGGGGCAATAATGTCAGCGCCACCAAGGATGCTACCACCACAGCATACGGCCTTAGGGACATTGGCCTGTTTGGCAAGAACGATACCGTGAATTCTGGCATTGTGATGTCCAAGCAGCTGCTGGAGATTTTGAGCAATGCCATTGTGACAAACGTGAGCGGCGGCTCTTGCAGGCTTGTCCACTATAATGTCAAGACGCTTTATATCAAGAAGCACATCGGCTATGCAACGCAGGGGGACTACGTCATCAACAGGACCAATTTCGGCCTTGCCGGCATCTGGGTGGGAGCAACCACTGAGAACCCCTATGCGCTGTGGGTGATTCCTGAGAACAAGAAGACCTACACGGTCAAGGTACCGTTCAACGTGGTGCCTGAAGCCGACGCCGGGATAAGGGTGGACAGCAACTTCTTCACATACACAAGCGACGCAAGGCGCCAGATCGAGGTTGCCATAACCGAGCCGACACCAGTCAATCCTGCAGCCTATGTGAGGGACTTCCAGTTTGTCAAAAAGCCAACCGGAGCATTTGCCTTCGGTGACCTCACGCCCATTATCTATACTGCCGTGGACGCAGCCTATGCAGACAGCGGCGCGATGGCATGTGCCATTGGCGACACTGCCTTCAGGAAGGCGCGCGGAGACACTGCAATCTCGTTTGGCAGCGTGAAGCTGGAGCCGAGCAAAATATCCAATGCGCTGGGCAACCCCAAAGAGGCAGGAATGGGCATGGTGGTGACAAGGACAGGCGTGCTTGCCACTTACTACCGCCTCCAGCAGGGCGATGCAAAGGACACTGCAGCTTCCTCGATGGTCCAGGTGCCGCAGACCAAGTACGTCCCTGGCCTGAAAGTGCTTGAGACCTGCAAGAAGACCTCCAGCGACAAGCCGGAGAACTTCGAGCCTGTGATAGGAGAGGGATGCAACCTGGTCTCATTCATGACCAATGTGCCTGGTGAGAAGGACACCATGCAGCTCCATGTTGTCCGCAAGAGCGACGGGGACATCATCAGCCTCAAGATGGGCCTGCAGGGCGTGAGCAAGATAACGCACAAGGAGCTGATGAACGGCGACATTCTTGTCGACGTCTTTGGGGCTGACAACAAGAGGATTGGAGGCATCATAATCTCCAAGGGAGTCCCGTACGAGCCTTTGAGGACCAAGAACAGGATCCTGAAGGACGAGAAGACCGGCTATGCGCCAATGGAAAACAAGTACAACAAGATGCTGTACAAGGAAGGGTACATCCAGGCGCAGAACAAGCTCCGCAACAGGTTCGCCAACAGGAGCATCTAGGGAGTTTTCTCCCTCTTTTTTTATTTTTTATTCCCCTTAGCGGCAGCAGGCAGGGCGCGCGCTCCCGCGGATTTTTTATTTTCCCGAAGCGTGCGCAGGAGACGGCCGTTTATTTCCCCTTGGCGCAGGAAGGGCTATGCCTGCCATTGCATGGCTTTGCAGCTCAGCAGCCGCAGCCCATGTCACCCGGCGAGCTGTCCTCCACTATCTTCACGCCGGGAAGCTCGTCCCCTGACAGGTACTCTATGAGCGCTTTTCCTGCGAGTGAGACATAGCCGAGCCGCTTCTTGTCTATCCTGAACTTGTCAAGCGCGGACAGGGTGTGCCCGCCGCCGAACACCGAGAAAGCCTGGCTGCCCTCTATCGCTTTGAGGAGGCTGCGCGTGCCATAGGAGAATTCATCGTTCTCATACACGCCCGCCGGGCCGTTCATCATCACTGTTGCAGCGCCGGCGATTTTTGCCTCGTAGAGCTTCACTGTCTTTTTCCCGATGTCCATTATGCTGTGCTTCGAGGGAAGGGAGGAAATGCCGATTTCCTTGCGCTTCCCGCCGTCATCGACTGCCACGTCAGATGGGAACATTATCCTGCCCTTGTATTTTTCCAGCATCTCGCGCGCCTTGGGAAGGTGCTCCAGCGCTTTCTTTTCCTTCAGGAACACCAGCGTCCTGCCAAGCTCCTTGCCCGATGCCAGTATGAAAAGCTCGCCAGGCACGCCGCAGGTGAGTGCGCAGTCCATTTTCCCCTCGGAGAGAAGGTGCTCCATTATGCCGATGGAATCGTCTGCCTTTGCCCCGCCGAAAATGAATATGGAAGGATGCTTTGGCTCCTTGAGCCTGTTGAGGGCATCAAGCTCGCGCTCCATCACCCTGCCGGCAACCACTGGCTTTTTGTAGAAGCCCACAATGGACGCCTGCGCGCGGTGCGCCGCGGAAAACGCATCCAGCACGAAAACGTCGCAGTAGGGGGAAAGCTCGCGCACAATCTTGGCTTTTGCGTTCTCCTCGATTGTCTTGTACTTGGTTTCATCGTCGAGGAAGCGCACGTTGTCCAAGAGAAGTATGTCGCCGTTGGAAAGCGAGCGGATGGCGTCCTTTGCCTTCTTGCCGCACACGTCATCCACGAACCTCACGGGCTTTTTCACCTCGGAGCCAAGCAGGAGCGCGTGCTGCGAGAGGGAAATGCAGTCGTAATCCCCTTTGCGCCCCTGGTGCGCAAGCACCACAACGCGCGCGCCCTTGTCTGAAAGCTCGCGCACGGTCTGCGCGTGCCCGGATATTCTCTCGCTTTTTTCAACTGCGAGCGTCTTTTCGTCCACGGGCGAGTTGAGGTCCACCCGCACGAACGCGGTCTTTCCCAAGAAGTTGCAGCTGTCCAGCGTTAGCATTCCATCACCGCAGGAAGAGCGCGGCGAAAGTTTTAAACGCTTGAGCAGAGAAAACGCATCCGTGGAAGGCGAAAACAGGATTTACACCGTGCTTTCACTCGCAGGGGGGCTGTTTTGCCTTGCTGCAAGCCTTTTTTTCGGCTCGGCCCCCGCTGCCGCAGCCGGCGCGCTGTTCTTCTTCCTTTCCCTGCTTTTCTGGAAATACGGCTATGCAATCTACCCCTATTTTGCAAAGGGCGCAAAAATCGTGGAGGCGGGCAGGAATTTCGAGATACCGCCGTCGCAGGACGTGGTGGTGGGAAAGGAGGGGGGCAGCTTCCTTGCCACCGTTTTCCTCTGCGCGCACCTGTACGAGTCGGCCTCCGAGGGGGGCGCAGCGCAGGCGGGAAAGATGTTCGAGAAGGCGATTTCATCCACGGGATTCCCGTTCAAGGTGTGCTGCCTGGTCTGCCCTTTATCGCTTCGCGCAGAGCTTGACGAGATGAGGGAAAAGAGGGGCCTGGCTGAGTCGCGGCGCGAGAAATTGTCGCACGGGAAGGGGAACGAGTCGGAGCGCGCGCGCCTTGAGCGCGAGATTGCGATGTGGGGCAGGCAGATTGAGAGGCTCACCGCGGGCGAAAAGCCGCTCGAGGTCGTATTCTACCTTTCCACAACCGCAACAGGCAGGACAAAGGAGGAGGCGGTGTCGCGCGCGCGGCAGCAGTCGGAGGAACTTTCCGTGGTCGTCGGAAGCGCGCTTTCCTGCGAGATAACCCCTGTGAAAGGGGAGGAGATGAAGCGCCTGTTCTGGTGGGACTTTTTCGGCCCCACAACCCGCGAGGATTTGGCCGACCAGATGTTCTGACTTGCGCTTGTTTTTTGCAGGCGCGCTGCGAGGCAGGGCAGCCCGGTGTTCTGACTTGCGGCTGTTCATTGCACAGCCAGCTTGAAGCTGCCAATCGGCTGCCCGCCGCCGGAAGCATAAATCTCATAGCCGCTTCCCTTCGGGCCTGCAGGAAAGCTGTAGATGCCTTGGCTGTCGGCTGAAAAGACCCCGGCTTCCTTGCCATCCCTCACCAGCCTGATTTGGGCTTGAAGAGGGTGTTCATCGCCCCCGTAATCGAATGATATTTTTATCCCTGCTGTCTCGCCTTCGCGGACCGCGTATTTGGGAAGCTTTATTTTCACAATCCCGACTTTGAGGGTGAAATCGGATTTGCCTTCGCTGGTGAGCATTGAGTATTTCAGCTCCCCGCTGCCCCGTGGCACGAAGGACACCTGCCCACCAGGCCCAGGGAGGCCATTGAAGACCTCGTTGTCTTGTGCATCGGTCACAAACACCGGAGCCATGGCAGCCTTGCTGCCGCTCGGAAGAAAGATGGATACTGGCCTGCCCGCTACCGCAAACGCTGGATACTCCAAGCCACCTAAGTTTTTCATTCCCACAGAAACTTCGGGTGCGTAATGAATGGAACTGGGGAGAATCCCTGCCTGTTCGCCCTGCCCTTGCTTGGCTGGCTCTTCTTTGGTTGGCTTTTCCTTCGCAGGATCCCAAAAGGCAAAATAATCTGTGCCTATGAACTCGCAGTTGAAAGCAAATCCGCGATTGCATTCCACTGTCATCCTCTTGATATCCTGGGGTTTGCCAAAGCCGTTCTTCCCCATCAGCTTGCTGAGACGGATGCCCACGGACTCCTTAAGCTTGAGGAGTCTCTTCACCTCGTCCGCAGGATATCCTGTGCCGGTACCAGTAGGCTTGCCCTTGTACTCTTCGTAAATGTCCCATAGCTTCTGGAGCGAGTATGCATCAAGCCACAGCTGGTCTGTGTTTTCGTCCTTGGGAATTTCCAGGGTTGCCGACTTGTCGATGCCAAGGCCAGTCACCTTTATGGTGGCACCGCTCGAGAAGCGCAGGGTGAGCGGCGGGCCCCCTACTTTCTTGAATTCGTTGGAGCTTGCCAATAAGTGATAGTCTCCCGTGACCTCGAGGCTTCCCGGGGCTTTGTTATTTAGATTTAGGAAATCTGTCTTGAGGCTGGCAAGCTGCTCCTCATCCGGCTTTGGGCGGGGGACTTCCTTGAGCGAGATTTTGCTTGCGTATATCCCGAATGCAGTCTCCTCCCATTTTAAGAATGTTGCCTCGTAGCATTTGCCGTCCTTGCCGGAAAAAAGCATGGGCCCGTCAAGCCCTTTCCTAATTTTTCTGTCTTCCATAATTCTTTTGACTGCAGCCCTGTCCACTTTTAGCGTGGCTATCGGGTCATTAAGCGAGAACTCCTTCCGGCTGTCCTTGCCCTTGTGGAAAAGACTGGCTTTTTTGCCAATTATTTCCAATCTGAAAACGTCCATGTCAAAAGCAGATATCTCCCCGCCTCTGCTAAGCGCATTGGCAAGATCGGCGCCGGGAAAGGAGATTTTGGTGCCGTTTTTTTTGTTGTAAGCCGCAAGTTCCTTTCTGAACCTTTTCAGGTCTTTGTCGATTTTAGCCGGGTCGCCGCCGCTTGTGTTTACGGAAAAGAGCGCACCCTGCCCATCTTTTTGTGGGGCGATTTGCTTGCTCTGCGGGATTTCAGGCATGACCTTTTTTCCTTGCCGAAATATTTAAAGAGATAGGTGGCTTGCCATTTTGGCTTGCAAAAGATGCGCACTTATAGCAGAGCCGAAAAGCAATTCGGCTCTGCTACATACCAAACCACATCTGTAATCCGAAGCAGGATTGTCGATGTGCAAAATGCCGTTGCATTTTGCATCAGACATCGCCCTTCGGGCGATGCTGAAGAACTTTCGTGGTTTGCTATAGGCGATTGCCGGCAGGAGAGAAAGCGCCGCAGCCGCGCCCATCATGATTGCTGCGACTGGCAGGCAGAATGCTCAGGATTTCCTACTGCTTTACCGCAAGCAGCAGCGAAAGCGCGCACGCGAGCGCCGCGCCAGCCAGGAAGGTAAGCGCCACCCTTGCCTTGTCGCCTGCGCGCAGCGCATCGGGCATGAGCTCGGAGAAAGTGACGAATGCCATTGCGCCTGCCGAGAATGCAAGCGCGAAGGGGGTGGCGGCCGAGACTGTGGAAAGGAACAGGAAGCCCGCTATTGCCGCAAGGAACTCCACAAAGCCGGAAAACGCGCCCCAGAAGAATGAGCGCCTGGCGCCCATCCCATATGCCGACAGCGGCGCGGAGACTATGAGCCCTTCAGGGAAGTCCTGTATGGCGATTGTTGCCGCCACCAGCCAGCCAAGCGAAGGGGAGGCTGCGAACGCCGATGCGATTGCAAAGCCCTCGGGGATGTTGTGGAGCGTGATTGTGCCGGCGAGCAATGCCGCTTTTTTCTTGTGGCGCTCCATTGGCGCGCGGCTCACGAAGGCGTGCGCGTGCGGCATTATCCTGTCGAGCACGAAAAACGCGCACAGGCCCAGTGCAAGCCCTGCAAGCGCGGTGATGTTGCCCGACGCCGCATGCGACTGGAGAAGCATCTCAAGCGCGGAGAATGCCATCACGCCGCCTGAGAACGATATCAGCAGCGCGAAGAGCGCGCCTTTCATGCCCTTTATGGGAAGCACGAGCGCAGCGCCTGCCGCGGTCGCGGCAAAGGCGAGCAATGCGCCTAGGAAGAGGTCGGAGAATGGCATGGGAAACACTTTGCTTACTTTGGCTTGATTTCCACAATGTGGGGCTCGATGTAGACTTTGAAGATGCTGCCCCCAACTTCAGCTTTGAGTAGCTTGCGCTGTGATTCCGTCAATTCCGTCGCTCTGCGAAGCGTGATTTCGTTCTTCTTGAGGAAATCATTCACCACTTCGCCGAGGAGCTTGCCGTTTTTGAGCTTTGGCCCGTTGAATTTTTGCTTGTCGTCATACGACATTATGACCGTAAGCGCGTCGAAAGCGTATGTCTTTTCCTTCGGCACTGTTTTTTGCTTTTGCGCAAGTCCCTGGTACAAAAACACCATTTCCTCACCTTGTCTTGTTTTCTGTTTGGATTGCGAAATGCCGCCTCGCCTCACTTCGCCTGCTCGCCAGCCTTTGCGTACAGGTTGCACAGGTCGATGTCAGCCTTCAGCGTCAATTGTCCGCATACTGCCGGGTTTTTCACGCGGAGCGCGACCTGCGTGATGCAGCTTGCGCGCGTGGAGGCGTCGTTAATTGTTGTGCATGGAGCCATGTCAGTCGCCGCAATTGCCCGCACATAGGCTTGCGAGTCCGCCGCAGACACGCCCGCAGGCGGATTTATGATTGCAGGCGTTGCGTCCGGGCTTGCCGGCTCGTTTGCAGGAGGGATGGGAATTTGGCTGCTTATGTCCGACGCACCATCTGCGCCGGGGATTGCCGCGAACACCTTTGCGCGCTCCGCAGGGGCCATCTGCTCGAGCAGCTTCTTCACAGCCGAGTCGGACGCATCGCGCAGGCATTTTTCCCTCTGCGAGATGTCCTTCAGGGAATAGCAGTCATAGGGGTTCTGCCCAAGCACCGCGGCAACGTAGACGCAGTTTGGCAGCTTGTCACCGGGAGAGCCTGCGCACGCGGATGGGATGCCGCCCTGGGCGCAGCCGAAAAGCAGCAGCACAAGTACAAGCGAAAGGAGAGGGAGGGCAAAACGGCTCATGCATGCATTGTCGCACCAAGAGTTTAAATTAATTCCCGGCGAAATCGCGGGCTTATGTTCAAGGACCTGTTTTACCCGAGGCAGGCGGTGCTCGTCACTGCAGCCTCAGGCGGGAAAGCGAATGTCACGGCGGTGGAGTGGATTACGCCCATAGGCGAAAAGCCCCCAATGCTTGCCCTGTCGCTTCACAACACCTCGCTCACGCTTGACCTGCTTTCAACGTCCATGGAGTTCGTGGTTGCAATTCCGTCGGAAAAATTGCGCGACGCGGTCTTGCTGTGCGGCGCCACTTCGGGCAAGTTCATAGACAAGTTCTCCGAGGCCGCCCTCACCCAGGTGAAGGCAAGGCGGGTGGCCGCGCCCCTTATCATGGAGGCGGCGGCAAATATCGAGTGCAAAGTGCTGAATTACACAAGCGCGGGAGACCACACGCTGGTTGTCGGCGAAGTCGTGGAGATCACGCTGTCGAAGGAGAGCAGGGAATCCGCCCCGCTCATGTTCGGGGTTGCGGAAAGGAAGGCAGGATGGCAGGAAAAGGCGCCTGAGCGTGTTTTGGAAAAGCCTGCTGAAAAACAGCCGGATAAAGCGCAGGAGAAAGTTGAAAAATAGGGCAAATCCGCCTGATGAAGAGGGCATGCCTGAAAATCCCCGGAAAATCAGCTTGCTAGTTGTAGCCGCATTCGAAGTAGTCGTAGCTCCGGCTGTATTCGTCGTACGGCCCGCGTATGCAGCAGGGCAGCAGGGTGCAGCCGGTCGCAATGTAGTCGCTGAGGTTCACAAACCCTTCCTTCGGCTTTGCCACGCTGCAGTCGCCCCCGAAATATTCCTTCCAGTGCATCCTGTAAAACTCTGAGCCGAGGTGAGGGCAGAACCAGGCGAGATTTTCGGGATAATAAATCGTGTACTTGTTTGAGTAATTGAAAGTTGCAATGACCGAGGAATTGTTTGCCGTGGTGGCGTTTGTTTTTGCAGGGGCAGCGGTTGTGTTTGCCTTTGCCGTGCCGGGCGTCGCATTTGCCTTCACGGTTGCATTTGTTTTCACCGTGGCGTTTGTTTTGATGGATGTGTTGGCTGCTCCGGAGGTGGAATTATGGAACGTAAGATTTGCTGAAAAGCCGCCGTTTGCCTGCGTGTTGGAGTAGAACTTTCCGCTGCAGTCCGCCCCCGCCAGGTCATTGGGGGAGTAGCTGCCGGATTCCCAGTTGGAAAGCAGGATGGGCAGGTATGCGGCGTTGAATTTGCAGGTCCCGTTAAAGCCAATCGATGCCTTTGCCTGCTTTGCGGACTCGGCTTCCTGCTTCTTTATGTCGTCTATGGAAACCCCCTTTGCAAGCGCGGCTGCGACCGTGGCATCGCCAAGCTTTGCTGACGAATTCAAAGTCAGGCTGTACAGCGAACAGCTGCCGGGATAAGAAGTGTTTTGTATTTCCATATACGTGGTGCCGGATACTGTCATTCCTGACAAGTCCACGGAGGAATTGCGGACCATTTTTGCAGGCTTGCAGGAGTTTGAAGCCTGGATGAAACAGTCTATCTCAGCGCCGCAATCAAGCGGGCCGGAAGCCTGCTGGATGGGATTGGAGGGGATTATGTTCTGGACTTGAGGGGTGATTGGAACGCTTGGTGCGGGCGGCAAGCTGCTGGCGGGCATCATCACAAAAACATAATATGCCCCGGCTGCTGCGAGAATTATGGCAAGCGCAATGATTGGGAGAAGCTTCATTATTCCGCCGGCAGGCTTTTGCTGTTTGATCAAGGATTGCGGCTGTGCCAGGGTTGTGGGAGGCGTTTGCGGGGCAGGAGGCGCAGCGCCTGTTAAATTCTGCGCGGAAGGCATTGCCGTGCCAACTGGCGTTGCATTTGCGGCGCTTTGCTGCGCAGCCGCCCCTGCAAACGTGGCAAGCGTGGACTGCCCTTGCACTGCAGGCTGCTGGGGAGTGGCAGGCGGCTGGATAGTGGTTTGGATAGGGACGCGCGGCGGGGCTGCAGGAGGCATTGCCGCGGGTGCGGACGGAGCTTGGCCCGGAGCTGCCGCCTGTTGCTGCTGGGGAGAGCCTTGCTGCGCGCTTGCCACGGGTGGCTTGGGCTGTTTTTTGCCAAACAGGGATGAAAACAGCGATTTTTTCCGAGGGGGAAGCTGGATTTGGCTTGCAGGGGGGATTGGAGACTGCGGAACAGGCTGGGGCACTGGAATGACCGGGAGCGTTTGAGCCTGCGGCGGAGGGAAAACTGCCGGCGCTTGCTGCGCAGAGGTGGATGCGGACATTGTGGCAGGCTGCGCTTGGGTGGTTTGCGCCGCCTCAATGGGCGCGGAGGATGGCTGCTGAGTGGCGGAAGAAATCGGCGCGGCTGGCTGCTGGGGCGCCGTGGCCTGTGCTGGAGGCTGCGTCGCAGGCGCATAGGGCTGCGCCTGGGCGGCAGCTGGCTTTACCCATGGAGGGCCGGCCTGGGCAGGCTGTGCGGGCTTTGCCGCCTGCGGGGCGGGAGCTTGGGAAGTTATCTTTTGGGATTTCATGCTGGAAAGGGCATCAGCTATGGCTTCCTGCTTCCAGCCGACAGACAGGAGCTGCTGGGTTATCTGGTCGTCGCTGCGCTTGTTCTGGCGCGCCTTGAGAATGAACGCTATCAGTTTTTCGCTGGCCATCGGACCACAGGGCAAATACGCAATCCCATCTTATAAATTTGCCTGAGGAAAAAAAAACATGCGCCCGCTTGTAGTGATTGCATCCGAAAACCCCGCAAGCCTGAACATAAAGAACGCGCTTCTTTCCCTTGTGCCGCAGCTGGAGCCGAAAGGGGAAATGTTCTGGTCCTCACCGGCATTTGACATGGCGCAATACCCTGGCAGGATAATCGACATCGTGCCATCGCATGATGCGGAATGCTATGTTTTCGCAAGCACGCACAGGAGCGTTAGCGCCAAGCCGTGCTTCACCGCGCACACTCCGGGCAATTGGGGCGCTGCGGACATGGGGGGAAGCCCGCGCACGCTGAACATTGCAAGCGCATCGCGCCTGTCCGCGGCCGTGCGCAAAATGAAGGAGCTTTCCGATGCATCGAGGCTCGGCTGGGAAGTTTCCGTGGAAGTTGACCACCATGGCCCCACGCTTAATTGCCCTGTGCTTTTTGTGGAGATTGGAAGCTCGGAAAAGGAATGGGGCATGCCCGAAGCAGGGGTGATTTGCGCGCAGGGGATAATCGCAGCCGCCACTGCCGCGCCTGTTCCAGAGGCGTGCATCGGGTTTGGCGGCACGCACTACTGCCCGAGGTTCACAGGCACTATCTTGTCAGGCACGCCCCTTGGGCATATCATCTCAGGCTACTCGCTTGAGCGCGACGGCGCGGGTGAGGAAATGGTGCGCCAGGCAATTGAAAGGAACGACTGCAGGATTTCGCGCGCTTTGCTTGACTGGAAAGGCATAAAGGGCGAGAGAAGGCGCGAGCTTGTGGCGTGCCTGGAAAAGCTTCGCATGCCGTGGGGGAAGGCGTAGCACAGGCAGGCTATTTTTACTTCCGGGAATTAGACCTCGAAGAGATAGTCGTCTTTCTTATTTCTTTTTTATGGCATCGGATGGCGAAAAGAGATAGACCCCCTGCGCATTGACAACGTTCTTTTCTCCAGTCTCGTACCTGACCACCGTGACATCGCCCCCCTCCCCCTGATTGAAGGTTATCCTGTAATTGTCCTTCCTTTCGCTTGATGTTGAGAATCCGTATAGCACATGGCCCATGCAGATGTCGCGCGCGTGCTCTTGGGCAAAATCCTGCATGTCTTTTCTTTGGCTGGCCTGCAGGGCTGCCAGGACAGAAGACAAGATAAGGATGGCACCGTCTTCATCGCTTTTCAGTGGAGATTTCTTGCCATTCACTTTTTCTGCACAGATGGCAAGGGTAGGCGACTTGACATCAAGCGCATTGAATTGCTTGGTGATTTCCTTCTTCTCATTGGTGAGGAAAACCGAGCCAACCGTCAGCGTGTTGTCAGCATTCAGGCTGAATGCGGCGCTGACGCCATAGCCGCCGCCCTCCATGGATGGGAACACCATGACATAGCCGCCCAGCTCCTTTTCCAGCTCAAACCTGACAAACCCGCTTTGGAACTGGCTTGAAAGGCTGGCAGCTTCTTTTTTCACATCTTCGTTCCCGCTAGCCCTCATTGCCGTAAGCACGGATGCCGCAGCCACGTACCCTTTAAGGAACTCTTGTGGGTGATTTTTTATTGTGGCAACATCATTTGCATCGCTTTCAATTATGAAAAGCTTCTTTTCCAGATTGAGGTTCATACAAGAAGTTATGCAATCGTTTAATGAGGGGCAGGTTCCGACAAGCTCCTTCTGTTTCGTTACCATTGGACGCGTCTGGAAAAGTAACACAATTTCACTCCGCCGCATTTGCAGGCAGGGTAATTATGCCGAAAGCTGATTTAAAGATATGCTCGAATTGCGTGCGTAATGCTCTGGTGAACAAATAGCCTGAGCGGCAGGGCTGCTGCCGCAGCCAAACCTTTTCAGTCCCACAAAGCAGGAAGATTCCCTTCAAGAAGCATGAATTTTGCACAAACCTCATCGTGCAATGTTTTCTGTTTCCTGCTG
>JAPLWX010000015.1 GCA_026396415.1 Microcaldota archaeon | reverse complement strand
GGGGTTGACCCCCGCAAGTTCCCTATGTACCTGAAAGAGCAGGAATTCCGCTACAACAACCGCGATAAGGATATATTCCAGTTGGTCGTAAAGTACCTTGCAAAGATGAAAAATTAGGTGGCTAAAGCTTTACAATTACCTTATTCAAATAGCAGATCAGAAAATAGTCAGATTGATTGCAAACATTCATTAATTTCTTTTAATTTTTCCTCATTATTTGGTTCCAACATAAATGAAACCCAAGTATTTGGTTTTTTAATATCCACGAATGTCACAAATGGAAAGATGTTAGTTATCCCGGGTTGATCAAAATTTTTCGAAATTATAGAGATTTGATCATTAAATTGGTCGCTATGGCGCATGCGTGCACCATCAGGTAAATTCATATTAAGAGCAAGTTTTCGTTCTTGCTCTAAAAGCAAAACTATATACTGAGCAATATTTGTAGATACACTACTCAACCCACTTGTTGTAAGTACTGAATCACTTAATATCGAATCTGCAAGGTTGTTATTTTTATTTTGATAATTATCTCCCCCAAAATCGGGCAGTTCATAAAAAATCGAATTGACTGATTTATTATTTATTTCGTCTTTTTTATTGTGGGAAATATAAAGTCTTGAAAGACAATACGCTCCACGTTCTATATGAAAAATGATGTTCTTTGTTGTCTCACTTTTGCTACCAAAAAGACTGACCATAATATTACCAAATCTGATAGGAAAATTATGGCGAGTTTTGGTGACATCTTGGACAAAATAGATGCCATTCTGCGTTATTAATAGATAAATACCGCTCTTTGATTTTCCATCGATATTGACCGTATATTTATCATCCTTTGAATTTACTTTGAAGTGGTTGATATAGAGGGGGCCTAGATATGACTTAAGAATCGGACAATCCTCAAGAACCAGTGATAGATTGACATTTTTCATTTCCACATCGAAATCGTCCATATATCTCGCCAAGGACCATTACGTTCAAAAACTGTAAAAACCTACTTTTCTGAAAAACAATCGTTCTAATGCCTATAATATCTTATTTGCTGCGTTTCATCGAAACCTATTTAAGCGCGGAGAAGAAGAACTGTGCCGCTGCCTATCCACAGGTGCTTTTCATGGTGTCCGATGAACTTAACGAGCTTCTCCGCTGCTCATTTGTGATAGTGGACAAGCCGCGCGGGCCATCCTCGCATGAGGTTGCGGCGTGGGTGCGCAAGCTCACGGGCGCGCAAAAGAGCGGGCACTCGGGCACGCTGGACCCGAAAGTGTCGGGCGTGCTTCCCGTGGGAATTGGCAAGGCGACGAAACTTTTGCCTTTCCTCACGACGAAGGACAAGAAATACGTGTGCCTGATGAGCACGAAAAAGCCGCAGACAGACGAGCAGTACCGCGCGATGTTCGCGCGCTTCACTGGCACAATCACCCAAACTCCGCCGAAGGAAAGCGCGGTCGCGAAAAAGGCGCGCAAGCGCAAGGTTTATTATATTAAGCCCATCCAAATGAAGCCCACTCAAGCCCTATTTGAGGTGCACTGCGAGGCTGGAACGTACATACGTGTGCTGGTTTCAGACTTCGGCAGGCTTTGCGGCGGAGCTGAAATGCTCGAGCTTCGGAGGGTTGCCGTCGGCAACATCTACGAATCCTCGGCGCATAACCTTCAGCAGGTATCCGACGCCATTTGGGCTGCACGGCGAGGGGAAGAATCCGCCCTGATGCGGTATCTCATTCCCCCGCAGGAGGCATTAAGCCTCCGGAAAGTCGTGCTGCACGATTCCGCAGTCGAGGCGGTTTGTGCAGGCGCACCGCTTTACGCACCCGGCCTCGCGTCCTGTGACGCGAAAATACGCCGGGAAGATTTCGTCTCGCTCCTGACGGGGAAGGGCGAATTCATAGGCGTTGGCGTCGCGCGGCTCACCTCGGAGGAAATGGGCGCACACAAGTCTGGCGTGGCATGCACGCCTGAAACGATAGTGATGGAACGGGGAAAGTACCAGAAGAACTGGTAAGCCCGGAAAGGATATGATAGCGGTAATAGGGGCACATATTTGGAAGCGCCGGGGTCGCAAAATCCACCCACTTTTTGCTGCGAAGCAGAAAGGGGACGCCTTTTTCGCGCAAGCGAAAAAGTGCGAGACGGATTTTGGGAACTCGGCTTTCCGAAGGAAAGCCGGGGTCGCATAACCTGGTAGTGCGCACGCCTGGAAAGCGTGTGGTCGCAAGGCCGTATGGGTTCTGGCATGTGCTGGGATTCTTCGAAAGCAGTGCCGCCCAAAAATCCCATTCCCGGCGTGCCCCTTTACAAGGAAGAGAGGAAGTTGCGTTTGCAAAGAGAAGGTGAATATTTATGGCTGAAAAAAATGAAAAGGGCGGCGAAAAGCCCCAGGAAAAGAAAGGCGCGCACAGCTTTAACCGCAGTGCCAGCGCCCCGGAAGAAAAGCCTATGAACAAGGGAAGGCCTATGCAGGCGCCCATGAAGGCGGTGATATCCGCCTCGGGCAAGGAAGTGCGCGGAATCGTGCGCCTGGCAGGGTACGACCTGAGGGGCTCGCTGCCGCTGCGCCGCGCGATAACATCGGTAAAGGGCATAGGCATCAATCTCGGGAAGGTGGTTTCCGAGATAGCGAGCCAGCAGCTGGGCATCAACGACAAGACGATGATCGGCGAACTGTCCGAGCAGGAAGTGGAAAAGCTCGAGAATATCATGAGGAACCCGGCCGAGTTCGGCGTCCCCGTGCGCATGCTGAACAGGCAGAAGGACCTTTTCACAGGCAACAATTTGCACTACATCAGTTCTGATTTGGTATATATTGTGAGGCAGGACATTGACCACGAGAAGGACGCGTACACGTGGAAAGGCTACAGGCACACCTACGGGCAGAAGGTGCGCGGGCAGCGGACACGCACAACGGGCAGGACCGGCATGACGGTTGGAGTGCTGAGGAAAGCAGTGCTTGCCAAGGCTGGCGAGTCGGCAGCGGCGGCAACAGGGGCGGCGGCGCAGGCAGCAGGAGCAAAGGCACCGGCTGCGGCGCCAGGCGCAAAGGCGCCTGCAGGAATAGCACCCAAGGCACCGATTGGCGCGCCAAAGGCGGCGGCACCGGCCAAGAAGGAGGAAAAGAAGTAAGCGGTCAACAACCCAAGCCTAACGGCTCGGGTTTGCAGATGGATATGGAAAATTGCAATCGAAGCAGGAACAAGCCGTTACCCGTGCCCGAAAGGCACCCTCTTTTTGCCTCGTGGCAAAAAGGGGCCCCTTCGCGCAGAGCGCGAAGAGGGCGGGCTTCGGGCTTGGATTGTTGGTGATTTTGATGGGAGATCCAAGGAAACTTAGGAACAAATACGAATCGCCCAGGAAAGTCTGGGACGCGGAAAGGATAAAGAGGGACAAGGGCCTTACCGCGGTCTACGGGCTGAAGAACACCAGGGAAATCTGGGTGGCGCTCCGCGAGCTTAAGAAGGCGAGGAGCGGGGCAATGAAATACCTTTCATTGGGCGAAGCCAGCGCGGAAAAGGGCAAGCCGCTGATGGAGAGGCTCATAAAGCTTGGCATTGTGCCGCCCGAGGCAAAGCTTGACGACGTGCTGGCGCTTTCGGTCGAGAACTTCCTGGACAGGAGGCTCCAGACGCGCGTGATGAAAAAGGGGCTTGCAAGGACGCCGGGCCAGGCGCGCCAGCTTGTGACGCACGGCTTCATCGCGGTCGGCGGCAAGTGCGTGACCATCCCCTCCTACGTGGTGGGGGTGAGGGAGGACTCGCTTGTCTCCTACTACAAGCCCATTGACATAACGGTTCACGAGGAGGACAAGGAGGCAAAGGCGGCCAGAGCATCCAAGAAAGCGGAGGCGCCTGCTTCTGCCGAGGGGGCAGACAAGCCCGAAGCGCCTGCCGAGGCAGCCTAAGTGATTGGTGATTCTTATGGTTTCAGACGAAGTTGAGAAAAAAGAGGAAGTGAAGGTTGCCGAAGAAGCGACCAAGCACGTTCACGCAACGCGCGCCGAAGGCGGCGCCCATTCGCCGAAGACGGCGAATCGGGAGGAGCACAAGCACGCCGAGGCAGCAGCAAAGGAGGCTCCTGAAAACAAGGGAGATGACAGCAAGCCCCCGGATGTGCCATCAGGCGGCGCATCCACTCCAGTTGTGGCTCCGGCAGCAGCGCCTGCCGCAGCGGCACCAGCCGCCGTCGCACCGGCGACAGGGGCACTTCCCCCGCGCCCGATGGCGAGGAGGGATTACAAGTGGGCGGTGTGCCATGTTTTCTCCTCGAAAAACGACACGATACTCACGGTCACCGACCTGTCCGGCGCGGAAACGATTGCCAAGGCATCGGGCGGGATGATTGTGAAGGCGGACAGGGAGGAGGGCAAGCCCTATGCGGCAATGCAGGCTGCAGCCAAGGTTGCAAACGAGGTGAAGAACCGCGGGATAACCGGGCTTCACATCAGGATACGCGCACCTGGCGGCCATGGCGCAAAGACGCCAGGCGCAGGCGCGCAGTCGGTGGTCCGCTCGCTTGCAAGGATGGGCTTGAGGATTGGGAAGATTGAGGACGTCACCCCCACTCCGACCGACACCACGAAAAGGCCGGGCGGAAGGAGAGGTCGCCGCGTATGACGCGCTGAGGTGTGCACATGAACATTGAAATGGCTATGGAAAAAGGCAACCGGATGGAGTTTTTGCTCAAGGGCAGCTCCACGTCGTTTGCCAATCTCCTGCGCAGGTTCGGAATGGGGCAGGTGCCTGTCTTTGCGATAGACTCGGTGACATTCTACGAGAACGGCTCGGCGATGTTTGACGAGTATGTCGCGCACAGGATAGGGCAGGTGCCCCTGCTGTCCGACTCCGCGGGCAAGGCAAAGGACGAGATATTGCTCACGCTGGATGCAACAGGCCCCTCCACGGTCTACACCAAGGAGCTTCGGAGCTCGGACTCAAAGATTAGGTCCGCGCTGGACAACATCCCGCTGTTGAAACTTCTCGAGGGGCAGAACCTCCGCCTTGAGGCAAAGGCGCGCCGAGGAACCGGAAGGATGCACGCCAAGTGGCAGGCCGGCCTGATTGCATACGAGGCACTTGATGGCAAGGACTTCAAGTTCAAGGCGGAGACGTTCATGCAGCTTGAGCCACGGGAGTTTCTCGCCTCGGCGGCAGACCAGATAATTGCAAGGTGCGAGGAGCTGGACGGGAAGCTGTCAGGCGTGAAGAAAAAGGAGGATTGATGTTCAGCGTGGGGGTGGCAGAGCTAGGTCAAATGCGCTAGCTTGAGGGGCTAGTGCCTTAGGGCTTCGAGGGTTCAAATCCCTTCCCCCACATACTGCTAATGAACAGTGAAAATCGAGTGGTGTTTTTATGAGAAAGGAAAAATTTTCGCCGAAGAATCTGCTGATATCCGCAGGCATTCCGCCGGAGGCAAGGAAAAGCCTGTTTTGGAAGCGCGTGCTTGAGCTTCTCAGCGCCCCGTCGCGCAGCAAGTGCGGGGTGAACATAAGCAGGATTTCGGCAAACGTGAAGGATGGCGCCACAGTAGTTGTGGTCGACAAGGTGCTGGGAGCCGGCGTTTGCTCGCCCAAGCTTACAATCGGGGCAATGGCATTTTCCGCAACCGCGAAGAAGGCCATCGAGGCGGCGGGGGGCAAGGCGATGTCCCTGGTGGACATTGCAAAAAAGCACCCCACAGGCAAGGACGTTGCAATAATCAAGTGATTGACAGGTGAAAACATGGTGACAATTGATGCATCAGGCGCGATCGTGGGAAGGCTTTGCGCGCGCGTGGCGAAGCTCTTGCTTGCGAACCAGCAGGTGGAGATAATCAACGCCGACAAGGCGGTGATGGCAGGCTCGCTTTCCGCTGCAAAGGAGAATTACCTTTCGCGCAGGGGCCAGAAGAACAAGAGGACGCCGGAGGATTCGCCGGTTTGGCCCCGCGTCCCGCACCTGCTTCTGCGGAGGATTGTGCGCGGCATGCTCCCCCGCAAGAGCAGGAGGGGAAGGGACGCATACCACAGGCTGAAGGTGGTGGTCGGCGCGCCAGAGGGGGCAAAGGCGCAGAAAATCCCGGAGGCGGCTGCAGACAAGAAGCGCGTGACATTCACGCTCGAGGAGCTTTGCGATGAACTTGGCAAGCACATAAGGAAAGACTAAGGTGGTATCATGGTTGCAGCGAAGAAAAAGCCCGCAAAGGCGAAGAAGAAGGACGTGATTTCCGTTTTCCGAGGCAAGCGCAAGGAGAGCATCGCGCGCGCAAGCATCAGGAAAGGCAAGGGGGTCATCCGCATCAACAGCGTGAGGCTGGATGCCATCGACAACAAATATGTGCGCCAGATGATTGCAGAGCCGCTAACGCTTGCCCCGGAGGTTGCAACGCAGGTCGACATCGCGGTGAACGTGTTCGGCGGCGGGCAGATGGGCCAGGCGCAGGCGTGCAGGACCGCGATAGCGCGGGCGCTGGTCGGCTTTTCCGGCGACGAGGCGCTCAAGCGCAGGATAATCGGCCACGACAAGTTCATGATTGCCGAGGACTCCAGGCGCGTGGAGCCGAAGAAGTACAAGGGACCAAAGGCGCGCGCAAGGTTCCAGAAATCATACAGGTGAGGTGGCAATATGTACTTTCCAATACGGTGTTTTACCTGCGGCGCAGTGATTGCCGACAAGTACGAGGAGTACGCCAAGCGCGTCAAGGAGGGGAAGAACCCCGCCAAGGTGCTTGAGGAGATGGAAGTAGAGCGGTATTGCTGCCGCAGGATGTTCCTGTCGCACGTCGAAGTGATGGACAAGATTGTGAAGTACAGGAAATCCTGAGAGAATCAAACAGAGTCATGCTGATGGGGCCATGGGGTAACCCTCTTGACTTCTTCTGGGGTTACTACATGAGCAGTTTTTGCCAGAAAAATAGCCTTTCAGACCCATTTTACCCCGAAGAATAGGGTTGGGGAGCAAAAGTCTCAATTAAATGCGGGCTTCTGGGCGCAAGAACGCAAGGGCGACAACCTCATAATCGCGGTGGCGTGCGTGGTGGGCTCCAGACTGCTTGGAGCGCGGAGGGAAACACGGGCCATGGAACGCGCGCAAGGCATTCCATCAATCTGCGCTGCTCGAGCTGATTTTTGCGGTATCAATGATTACGTCCATGGGCAAGGATTGTGGATGCCCTGCAGATATGTGGTTCCTATCGCGATAAAGCGGCTGGAGCAGATACTCATTATCATGATGCAGCCCAGCGACAAGAAGCCCGAGCCAGTTCGGGCGAGGGTCAGTACCTCGAGACTGATAATCCAGCACCAGCAGATTGGTTAGGCGGATATGACCCCCCAGATACTCACCTTCAAGGTATTGAATTCTGCCATCGTTATCATATTTCAATCCGAACGAAGTGTAATTGCTGTTCCGTTCCCCTATCACGAACGTCTTCCAAGCAGATGGATCAATATCAAGGACATGTATGGATGAGCCTGGTTTCTGCTTTAATCCCTGGATTTCAATTTCCTTTACATTGCCAAGTGGTGTTGTCATGACGGCAACGATGTTATCCTTTCCGCTGACTCTTTTGGCAATGTCAATCTCGTTTCCGTCATGCCCAATATACACCTTTGGAAGCTCAAAAGCCCATAGCTGGCCGGTTCTATCCTTGGAAATGAAATACTTGCCATTGACCATGCCTTTGTTTGCCTCGTAAAATGTCGTTGCTTCGTTCACAGTAACAAAGAGCTGGTCAGAGGCAGGGGAGAATTTGTAGAATTTCGATTTGACTGCGTTCGCATCCTGGAGGGGGAGCATGGCTGCCATCAGGTGCTTTATCGTGCTTGTTTCGCTAATTTTTGGAAGATTTAGTTTTGGCAGCCAGGAATTGGCATTTTCCACGAATCGCTGCGCCTTTTTCTCATCCGCTATGGCATTGTGTATGGGCCAGCCCGTGTAAAGGGCGATTATCTCGAAAGTGGTTAGCCGCGTGTCACCTGACGCAAGCAATTTCATGCTCTCGAAATTTATCTCGCGCGCGGGAGCTACAATATCCTTCTCGTTCCCAGAGACAGAGATAACTGGCAATGGCTCGGGATTTTTTTCAGCGACCTTTTCGGGCTCAACCTGGTTTAATTTTTCCACTCGCTTTCCAAGTTCTTCGTTTTCTGTCAGTATGCGGTTGAATGCCCGCGCAGTTTTCCAGGGATGCCAGAATGCCCTTCCAGGAGCCATTTCCACGGGTGCCTCAGCCTTCCAGTTCAACTGCTTTTTGAGCGTGGCGTTTTCCTTGTTCAACTGGCTGCAAGCGCGCGCAGCTTCCCGCGGGTGCCAAAATGATTGTCCAGGAGTCATTATTCTAGGTGCCTTAGTTCCCTGCATGTTATCTCTCCTGCTCAGATATGCTTACAAGTGTTTAAAAATGTATGTGTGTGTATAGTCTTGCTCATAAACCGCGTTTTGCTCATAAAGTCGGTGGTCTGCTCATAATGTCGCCTAAATCGACTACTTTATGAGCAAGGCTTTCTTATGCCAAGCTTTTTTATACTCCGTGCCTTAATTGGGGCATGTGAGGCGTTCGCCGATGTTGTTCAAGGAAACAGAAACCCTGGAGCTGAAGAAATCAACCTCCGAACTCAAGGAGGCGATTATCTCCATCTCAGCCATGCTCAACAAGCATGGGCAGGGCGAAGTCATCTTTGGCATAGAGGACAGCGGGAAGGTTGTGGGCCAGACCATCGGAAAGATGACGATGACCGAGATTTCGAAGTCCATCCAGGACCACATGGAACCCGAGATATTCCCCAGCATAAAGGAAGAAGCCATCGAAGGGCAAAGCTGCATACGGGTCAAAACCAGCGGCAACGATATGCCTTATTTCGCCTACGGGCGCGCCTACACACGGGTTGGGGACGCGAATCGGGTCTTGAGCAGCAAGGAGCTGCAGGAGTTATACTTGCACAAGAACAAGGAGGCGCTCCACTGGGACGACAAGCCCTGCCACGATGCCAAGCTCAGCGACATCGACCCTGGGAAATTGGGCGTTTTCCTCAAAAAGGCCAATCTTGAATTCGTATCAACGGATGTCGCGCTGCACAACCTAGGTCTTATGCTTTCCCCAAGCGGGGCGCTCACGAACACTGCAGTCCTCCTGTTCGGGCGTGCGCCGCAGAAATTCATGCAGAATGCCCAGCTCCGCTGCGCCGTGTTCACGAACGCCTACACGATAATCGACATGAAGGATTACGAAGGGGACCTGTTCTCGCTCATCGAAGAGGCGCAGTCCTACATACTCAAGAACATACATACCGGAGAGCGGCTGGAAGGACTTTACAGGGCAGATGTCCCTGAAATCGACCCGGAGGCGTTCCGCGAGGCGGTCATCAACGCCTTCTGCCACCGGGACTACTACAACTCCCAGGAGGTGCAGGTGGCAATATTCCCGGACAGGCTGGAGATACGGAGCCCGGGGCTCCTTTATGGCAATCTGACCATTGCAAGCATCAGGAAGGGAGGCGTGTCGTCCAGGAGGAACCCGCTGATCGCCCAGATGCTCCACCGCATACACTTCATTGAGAAATGGGGGCGCGGGATACCGAAGATTCTCAGCAAGGAGCCCACGGCAACGTTCAAGGAAGTGGGAAGGCAGTTCATAACGGTGTTCAAGAGAAAAGAAGCCACACAGGAAAAAGTATCAGAAACGACCGACGAGGATAAGCTGAAAAGTACCAGAAAAGTATCCGAAAAGTATCTGAAACTTCTAGAGGTTATTCGAACGAATCCGACCATATCACGTAAAAAGCTCGCCCAGACGCTGAATGAGCCTGCAAGCACGATACTCTCCAGATTGCGCAAGCTCAAGAAGGACGGCGTGCTCAAGCATGTCGGTCCCGCTAGAGGCGGAAAATGGGAAGTTAAAGGACGTTAATGTGAGGGGAACGTCCTGGCCGTAGTATGTGAATTTGAGGCCTAAATGGCTAATATTAGCCGGAATGATGGTGTTTATATGAAAGAATCAAACGGCGCAAACCTTGGATTTGAGCAGACCCTTTGGAAAGCGGCAGACAAGCTCCGCAACAACATGGACGCCGCTGAATACAAGCACGTTGTCCTCGGCCTTATCTTCCTGAAATACATCTCCGATTCGTTCGAGGAGGTCCGCAAGAAGCTGTCAGAGGACAAGGAAGCCGACTTGGAGGATGTTGACGAGTACAGGAAATTCAACGTTTTCTGGGTGCCAAAGAAGGCCCGCTGGCCATTCATACAGTCAAACGCCAAGCAGCCGGACGTTGGGCAGGTTCTGGACGAAGCGATGGACGCGATAGAACGGGACAATCCAGCACTGAAAGGTGTCCTTCCCAAAGATTATTCCCGCTTATCACTTGACAAATCAAGGCTTGGCGAACTCATAGATTTGATAAGCACCATTGGTTTCTCAAACAAAGACGGAGGGAAGGACGTTCTTGGCAGGATTTACGAATATTTCCTTGGTTTGTTTGCGGATGCGGAAGGCAAGAACGGGGGGCAATTCTACACCCCTGTAAGCATAGTCAAGCTCCTTGTTGGCATGATTGAGCCTTACAAGGGGCGCGTATACGACCCCTGCTGCGGCTCGGGCGGCATGTTCGTCCAGAGCGAGAAGTTCATAAATGCCCATCAAGGCAGGATAAAGGACATAATGGTGTTCGGGCAGGAGTCCAACCACACCACCTGGAAGCTGTGCAGGATGAACCTTGCCATCCGTGGCATTGAGGGCGTAGTGGCTTGGGGCGACTCTTTCCATGACGACTTCCATAAGGAACTCAAAGCCGATTTCGTGCTTGCAAATCCTCCCTTCAATGATTCTGACTGGAAAGGGGAGAAACTGCGGAATGATGCCCGCTGGAAATACGGCATTCCTCCGACTGGAAACGCTAACTACGCCTGGATTCAGCACTTCATCCACCACCTTTCACCCACTGGGATTGCCGGGTTTGTTATGGCAAACGGCTCGCTTTCTTCCAATACTTCAGGTGAAGGCGAAATACGCAAGAATATTGTTGAGGCGGATTTGGTGGACTGCATAGTTGCAATGCCAGGTCAGCTATTCTATAACACAATGATTCCCGCCTGCCTCTGGTTTGTTTCACGAGATAGGAAAGACCACAAATTCAGAGATAGACGTGGCGAAGTTCTGTTTATTGACGCGCGCAATATGGGGCATCTGATTGACCGCAGGCACAAGGAGCTTACTGACGAGGACATCAAGAAAATTTCGGATGTTTACCATGCGTGGCGCGGCGAAGGTGGCAAATATGCAGACGTGATGGGCTTCTGCAAGGCAGTCAAGCTTGAAGAAATTAGGAAGCACGAACACATCCTGACGCCGGGGCGCTACGTCGGCACGGAAGAAGCCGAGGAAGATACAGAGGACTTTGACGCAAAAATGAAGAGGCTTACAACTGAGCTTTCCGGGCAGTTCAAGAAATCAAAGGAATTGGAAGATGAAATAAGAAAGAACATGAAGGGAATTGGATATGAAATCAACTAGTGCACAGGAAGAAGCATTTATTGAAAAGTCAATCGCCTACTTCAAGTTCCAGCAGGAAATACTTATGCGCATCAAGAACGAACAGATGACAGAAAAGAAAAACAGAATAGATACATTTCTTGCAATAAGTACAATAGCATTAACGATAGCATTGCTATTAGGTACATTCTTTTCATCCGTAGTACAGACTAGTGGGTTGACCTTAGAGGCAGTATCAAAAACGCAAGAGCAAGTAAACAGTCTTGTAAACGGTCCATTTTGCAATTTCAATCAAACCAATTCAACTTCTCTGAAAGAAACCGTGCTTAATTCAACCCTTAACTGGATCAACCTTGCAGATAGTTACGCGCAAGCTAACAAATCAATAGCTGGTACGTTCGGATTGCTTGTAATTGCCATGGGCGTGTTTATTGCATGTGTCATATTTGGATTAATCTGGTATGAGTATCTATATAATAAAACAATAAAACCAGTAGATAAAGATCTCGATGATGTTGAAGAAGCAATAGAGCTTCTCCACCTGCTCAAAGTCGAACTCAACACATCAATTGCGAGTGAAACAGATATTGAGAGATTAATTAATACGCCCGTAGATAAGCACGGCGCCTTTTTGTCTGAGTTAAAGAACATGCTAGTGAACATGAGAAAAGGAAAGATAGCCGCACAACAAATCGGTGGAGCTTAAGAAGGAGATAAAGAAGAACATGAAGGGAATTGGGTATGACGTTTGATTTTGCATTGGCATACACTGTAATGGGGATAATAGGTGGCGCGTACGCTGCCGTTCAGGTCGCCTACTCGTTATGGAAGAAATTGACGAAGAAGATTGAGGTTTCTTATGCTACAGGTCATTTATATTTCACAGGTGAACGAACCTTAGTCCTCTCAGGCATCCCTATACAAGAGGGCGGCGTGGCGTTAGTAGGAGAAAACAAAGGCTATCAGGGCAACGCGAAGATACCAAAGAGGGTTCGCGACCGCATGCAGAAACAAGCAGGAATGAAAAATCGCCTTGCAAACCTGAGAGGTAAGCTACACGTTGGAATAATCAATAATAAAGAAGAGAGCATCTGCATAACCGATATCCTTGGAACGTTCAAATACGACAGGAAAAAGCACAAAGAGGCTGGGCTTGACAAATACGGCAAACCGACCTGCTTTACCCTGCGCCCGGCATCAAGGAAGCCATCATTGCCGATAAATCTACAACCGCACGAGGCGATTGACTTGGAGTGCGTCTTTGATTTGAAAGAAGTTTATCTTGGCGGGCTTGAGCGCAATATGCCAATAGCAAATCTACCTATCTACTTCAACGATGGCGTGCCAATAGTGATTTTCAACGAGAAAAAGATAGAGGAACACTGGTTTTCGAATCCCGTATCTGTGCAACTCTCCATCCATGTGAACGGAAAAGACCTGATATATTACGGCGGCTCTCTTTCATACCGGCCAGCAGATGAAAAACAGCGCGAAGAGGGATTAGAAATTGATGACAAGGCAGACGATGACGGCAATTATGGAACCATTGATGGCATGAAAATCTTGGAGATAGAGCAAAAATTCTGCAAGTGATGCATGATATTTCAAACCTGCGGCTCTGACAGAAAATGGGTGCTTAAATTGACAAACTGGAAAGAAGACACAATCAGTGAATGCGTTTCGATTAATCCAAAGAGGGAACTAAAGAAAAACGATGTTGCAAAGTACGTATCCATGGCGGATATAACTGCCAATCAAAAGTCAGTCACATATTATGTGGAACGAAAATTTTATGGAGGGTCAAAATTCCAAAACGGAGATACGCTTTTGGCACGCATCAGCCCCTGTCTTGAGAATGGTAAAACTGCTTATGTCGATTTCCTGAAAAATGGGGAAATTGCTTGGGGATCGACAGAATTTATTGTATTGTCGGGCAAGGATGGAAAAAGTATCAATGAATTTGTCTATTATCTCGCAAAATCATCTGCACTGAGAAATGTGGCCATAAGGTCTATGTCTGGTACATCCGGGCGACAGCGCGTCCAAGAAAAAGTGTTCGCCAACGAAAAAATCACAATTCCACCACTCCCTGAGCAGCACTCCATCGCCAAAATTCTTTCCGATTTTGATGCAAGAATCGACCTGAACCGCCAGATGAACAAGACACTTGAGGAGATGGCACAGACAATCTTCAAGCACTGGTTCGTGGATTTCGAGTTTCTGGACGAAAAAGGCAGATCCTATAAGTCGAGTGGCGGGAAGATGGTGGAGTCGGAACTAGGAGAAATACCTGAAGGGTGGGAAGTAACTTCACTAGCAGAACTTCACGATTCGAAAAGTGACTGCGTGATTACTGGCCCATTTGGTAGTAATCTGCATTCAGCAGATTATCGCAATACAGGTGTGCCATTGATATTAGTTAAGCATGTAAAGAATGGTCAGATAGTGGGTTCTGACATGCCTTTGGTCGGAGTCCATAAGTTTCCAGAAATGAATCGTTATCTCTTAAATTATGGTGATATAGTATTTACTAGGGTAGCTGTTGTAGGAGAGTCCGCAATTATACGAGATAGAAACACTGCGTGGATGATTTCCGGGCAAATGCTCCGAGTAAGAGCAGATAAGACTAAGATAAATCCACAATATTTGGCACAAGTTTTCAAACAATCTCTGTTCATAGATATGGTAAATGGGTATGCAGTAGGCTCAACTAGACCATCGCTTAATACAAAACTACTTTTATCATTTAGATTTGTTGCTCCACCTATAGATATGCAAAAGAAATTTTCTCAAATGGTAGAAAAACTATTCAGCAAGTATGAATATAATCTTAATGAAAACGACAATATTACCCAGCTCCGTGGGTCTCTTCTTCCAAAACTAATGTCTGGAAAAATACGGGTGAATTAATGGTGGATAACCTACCCGTTGCAAAAGAAACAATAAAACTTTACACCAGTTTCCTTATGAACCCATATTGTGGGAAAATATATTGCGTACAAATACGTTTAGGCAATAACATTAATCTTGATGATATAAAAAAAAGAACTGGGTTGTGTCTTCAAACAAACAACGCAGATACTAAAAAACACCTAAGAATAAACGAGAAAGAATATGGGTGGGCTGGGGGCTTCTTTATTGCACATATCGAGGATGATTTGAAAGATGTATACACCCTATCTAAACAAAAGCTAGAAGAACTAAATTCTACTCTAAACGCCGAGATAAAATCAGATGAAATTCATATATCGGATATAAAAGAAAACACAGATTTAAAATCAGTTATTGGACTCCCATTTTTTGTCCTCAGAGACTATTTGGAAGGCAAAACAACTGATATTTCGGAACGGATTAAGTTTGCACTTGATGCTTTCCAAGATTATAATGAAACATATGATGTTCGGCATGCCTATTATTCAGCATATTCATTATGCGTAATCACGGAGGAATTGCTATTTAGAATCGCTCAAAAGGAAAGCATTTCATTAAATGAAGGATTTTCAATAGGTGCAAATCTTAAAACTCTTAAAGGAAAACCTTATTTACTTTCGGAAAATCCTGCAACAAAAAGTGCAGATAAAGATGGATTGTTCAAAGTTAAACTCCTTGATTCTAATCTAAATAGCAAGAACGTCTTCAATACAAAGCCAGATAATGAGCAGGAAGGTAAGATTGTTATCGACAGTGTCGAGAGGATAAATGGTATCAGAACCACTTTCGCTCATTATGGGCTGAAAAGTCCACATCTTCCGGATGATGTATTATTATTGACAGTTTATTTTGGGCAATTTCTAACATGGTGTGAGTATAATGGATATATCTAAGTACAACCAAACAAGCGTAATCAAACTTCTTGAAGTGGCCCTTAGTTCAAATTATGAACGAATGTTTCCTTTTGAAATCGAACGAGAACTCGGGAAAGTGATGGGCGAGGTTGTCGATAATAAAGATGTTGATACTCAAAAGAAGATACTTTGGGAGGTCGATCTTCTCAATAGAACATTTGGTCATGTTGGCCAATACAAGGGGCAAGAAGTAACAGAGATTAGCAACAAGTGGAAGTACTACTTAGGCAAAGAATCTGGAGACTTCGGACCGTTATCTAATCCTCCATTTTGTGAATGGTCCTCAGATGCCGTAGACTATTACAAAATACGCTATGAACAAACAACCAGTCCATTATCAAAAGCAAGATATGCGTTTGCTATAATGACATTTAGTACTGGCAAGGAGCATCTAGATTGGATGAAAAAATCCATCGAAGGCTGGCTCGAGACTGCGGAGAAATATATCAATGATGGCAAATATCCGGAATATTATGAAATTCCTCCTCTGGCGTATGATATTGCCCTCAAATTGAGTCTTTCAATTAACGACCAAGAGCTATCCAAACGAGTTTTCTCGTCACTCCATCACTCCATAATCAAACTTATTACTGGCGGTGAGAAACGATGGCAGTTAGAACTCTTCCAAGTCGAAGCAAGATATCTAGCTAAAATTCAAGGTCTTGATGAACTAAAAAAAGAAAGTGCAGAACAACTTGATAAGTGTATAGCTGATATCGAAAAAACAGTTGAAACCAGCCGCAACTATCATTTTCTAAGGAGCTATCTTGAGTTAAAGATTCGATATTCACCTAAAGAAAAACTGTATGATCTCCATAATAAAATTGCAGAATCCCACATTAATGAAGGAAATGGAAGAGGAGAACTTTTGCGTTCTTCATTTTGCACTGATGCGGCAAAAAAATATCAGTCAATGCTAGGTTCGTTTCCAGAACATAAGGATGAGATTAAGAGAAGAATCAACGAACTTACATCTGAGATTACTGAGATGGGGCCGAAAATACGTTATAAACAAGTTAGTTCTACCTTTGAAATCAAAAAAGCCCAAATCGACCAATTCCTCAAACAGCTAACTGATACAGATTCCAATCCCTTTAAGGCTTTGATAGATAACTCTGAGCTTATTCCGTCCTATGAACACACTTTAAAATCTACTTTGGAACAAAAGAAAGAGTCGCCACTGCTTTACATCTTTCCAGTTGTTGTGAGTCGAAGTGAGGAGCCAGTTTTACAAATATCACAAGAAGAAGATATTTTCGATTATTGGGTGCGAAAGAACACTTTACTCGGAATGAAGATTGGTGAACTTATGCTTAAGTACACTCTAGAAGAAATGGAGCGCGAATTTGGAAAAGAATCTTACACGTATATTGATGAACTGCTTGATAATCCTGATCTAGATGATATTAAACCAACATTAAAACAGGGGTTCAATTACATTTTCTCAGACAAACCGGATTTCATCGCAGGAGTGCATATCCTCATGCCCTATTTTGAGGAAATTCTGCGGCGAACTGTCCGAAAAGCCGGAAAAGTTGATTTAGTTTTACGGAATGAAAAAGAGAAATATTTCCGTTCAATAGAACTTGGTTCACTCCTCTCAAAAGATGAAATTGGAGAGCTTATAGGTGTTGATTTGCAAAAGACACTCAAAGTTGCTTTAACTGACAATGACCAAGCAAATCTCCGTAATGATTTATTACACGGAAAACTCGAATCCGCACAGATAATTGAAGGAAATGTAAAATACCTAGCATATTGCCTATTAAAACTGATTAAAATATTAAAGAACACAACAAGTAGGTAAGAAGATGCCCGCCTACATAACTGAATCCGAAATTGAGGAGCACGCGCTCAAGCTCTTCGCCAGCATGGGCTACGAGATAGTTTATGGGCCCGACATTGCGCCTGCACCTGACGGTGTGCGGCCTGAGCGCGAAAGCTATTCGCAGGTTGTGCTTACTGGAAGGCTCAAACGCGCGCTTAAACGCATCAATCCTACCTTGCCGGAAGAGATAATCGACGACGCTGTAAAGAAGCTCCAGCGCGCGGAAAGCCAGAACTTGGTGAAGAACAACCAGGCATTCCACAATCTCCTCGTCAATGGAATAGATGTTCAGGTAAAGGAAAAGGGCAAGCAGACGAGCAAGAAACTCTGGCTTTTCGACTTTGAAAACCCAAAGAACAACGAGTTTGCAGCCATAAACCAATTCACCATAATAGAGCAGAACAACAATAGGCGCCCGGACATAATCGTTTTCGTGAACGGGCTTCCCTTGGTAGTTATTGAGCTGAAGAACATTGCCGATGAAAAAGCGGATATCAGCTCAGCCTACAACCAAATACAGACCTACAAGTTGCAAATCCCCTCCCTTTTCCATTACAACGAGCTTATCATGCTCAGCGACGCGGGAGACGCGCGCGTTGGCTCGATAACAAGCGAGCAGAACTGGTTCATGAAATGGAAGCTGCTTGATGGCGAAACCGTTGATGACCCGACAATAATGCCCATGGAAGTCATGCTGAGAGGAATGCTGAAAAAGGAGGTTTTGCTTGATTTTGCAAGGCATTTTGTTCTTTTCGAGGACATTGGCGAGGGGCTGAAGAAGAAAATAGCTCAGTATCACCAATACAGGGCAGTGAAAGCCGCTCTTGCCTCAACCATAAAGGCAACCTCCGCGAAAGGAAACAGGCAAGGCGGCGTGGTCTGGCACACGCAAGGCTCTGGCAAAAGCCTTACCATGGTTCTTTACACGGGCTTACTTTTCCTTGATGACAGGATGAACAATCCTACCGTTGTTGTCTTAACCGACAGAAACGACTTGGACGGGCAGCTTTTCGACACTTTCTGCGCCAATTCCCCAATCCTTAGGCAGGCGCCGGTCCAGGCAGATTCAAGGGACAGCCTGAAGAAGCTCCTTTCAAGGCCCGCTGGAGGAATTATTTTCACCACCATCCAAAAGTTCTTCCCTGATGAGAAAGGAACCGCTTATCCGCTGCTCTCAGACAGGAAGAATATCGTGGTTATCGCGGATGAAGCGCACAGAAGCCAATACGGCTTCATAAGCGGGTTTGCAAGGCACATGCACGACGCGCTGCCAAATGCCGCGTTCATAGGCTTTACCGGCACGCCAATTGAGCTTGTGGACAGGGACACGAGGGCGGTTTTCGGCGAATATGTTGATGTTTACAGTATTGAGAGAGCCGTAAAGGACAGGGCAACCGTTCCAATCTACTATGAGGGCAGGCTTGCCAAAATAGAGCTTAAGGAAGAGGAAAAGCCAAAGCTTGACGAGGAATTCGAGGAAGTTACCGAAGGGGAGGAAGTCGAGCACAAGGAAAAGCTCAAGAGCAAATGGAGCAGGCTAGAAGCACTGGTAGGCAGCCAGAAGCGCATAAAGCAGGTTGTGGAGGATTTGCTCGCCCACTATGACAAGCGGCAGGAGGCAATGGAAGGCAAGGTGCTTGTCGTTGCCATGAGCAGAAGGATTTGCGTTGATATTTACAATGAAATAATCCGGCTTCGCCCGGCGTGGCACAGTGAAGACGACAAGAAAGGCGTTGTAAAAGTGATTATGACTGGTTCTGCGACAGATAAGCTGGATTGGCAGCCCCACATAAGGAACAAGCCAAGGAGAAAGGAAATCGAGCTTCTTTTCAAAAAGCCCGCAAGCCCGATAAAGATGGTGATTGTCCGCGACATGTGGCTTACAGGCACCGACATCCCCTGTCTGCACACCATTTATGTTGACAAGCCCATGCGCGGGCATGGATTGATGCAGGCAATTGCCAGGGTAAATCGGGTGTTCAGGGACAAGCCAGGCGGCCTGGTGGTTGACTATATCGGGCTTGCCGAAAACCTCAAGGTCGCGCTTGCAAACTACACCAAGGAGGACAGAAGCGAAACTGCGATTGACAAGGAAAAGGTCGTCAAGACGATGCTTGAAAAGTATGAGATAGTGAAGGATATGCTCCATGGTGTCAGTTATCTGCAGTTCCTCAAGTCTCCCCTTAAGGAAAAGTACATCGTAATACAGACCATCGAGCGCCTGCTTTCGCAGAAAGGGCAAAAGGACAGGTTCATGAAAAATGTGGACATGCTTTCGCGCGCGTTTGCGCTCGCCTATCCCCACCCGGAAGCCACGAAAATACGCGACGAGCTGGCATTCTTCCAGGCAATAAAGGCGCAATTTGTCAAATACACAATAACCTCTTCAGGCGACAGCCAAAAGACCGACGCTGCCATCAAGCAGATAGTTTCCAAGGCAATAAGCTCAGACCAGGTAATTGACATTTTCGAAGTTGCGGGCCTGAAAAGGCCGGACATTTCCATTCTTTCAGATGAATTCCTTGATGAAGTAAGGAACATGCCCCAGAAGAACCTCGCGCTTGAAGTCCTGAGGAAGCTGATAAACGACGCGACAAAGAAGATGGCGAAGAAAAACGCGATAAGGGCAAGGCAATTCTCGGAAATGCTGGAAGAGGCCGTCCGCGCCTACTTGAACAGGAACCTTGACTCGGCTCAGGTTGTGGAAGAACTTATCAATTTGGCCAAGAAAATCAATGAGGAAACAGACCGTGGAGTGGATTTGGGCTTGAATGATGACGAGCTGGCGTTCTATGACGCGCTCGAAACCAATGACAGCGCGGTAAAAGTGCTCGGGGACGACACTCTGAAAACAATCGCAAGGGAATTGGTCAAAGCAGTCAGGAACAGTGTTTCCATTGACTGGACGCTCAAGCAGAGTGTGCAGTCTGAAATGCGCGTCATTGTAAAACGTATACTGCGAAGATACGGTTATCCCCCAGACAAGCAAAAGAAGGCAACTGATACTGTGCTTGAACAGACAAAGCTGCTTGCTGGTGCTTGGCTGGCTGAATGAGCGGATGAATAAAATGACAAAATACGAAGACCGGTGTGGGCTGTGATTGAATGGATAAAGACTCGAAGGACCTCCTAGCGTTTCTCGGAGTTCTCGTTTTTGGCAAACTGCTGGTTGATGCCCTTAAGAAATACCGATGCCCGCGCTGCAACTATCCTATCGATGAGAGCAACGTATTCTGCCCAAACTGCGGGCAGCCGCTGGATTGGAGGGGAAAGATATGGTAAAGGCCCGCCAACCCAAAAAAACTCCACGAACGGTGAAAGCAATAGCGGTGGGTCTGCTACTTGGTGTTGTGCACCTAGTTTTTGTTATT
Source organism: Microcaldota archaeon (assembly GCA_026396415.1). Taxonomy (GTDB): domain Archaea; phylum Micrarchaeota; class Micrarchaeia; order Anstonellales; family Anstonellaceae; genus UBA10161. The sequence continues at coordinate 24,546 of JAPLWX010000015.1, read as the reverse complement.
TTCATGGTTATAAGCGGCATCAACGTGATTGCCAGATACTTGGATATTTTGGGCGGCAATCTTCCAAGCGAAATACAGAAGGCAATCCTTGACTACAGCCTAACGGTGTTTGCGGGCACAGCCGCGTTTATCTTGATATATCGCTACAAATTTGAGGACACCGTCTACGAAATCTTTGATGTAAAGCGAGTAAAGCCCTATGGAAAATCCAGGGAAGGAGACTGAAAGGAAAATATTACTGCGTGGAAGGAAGCTACATCTACAGCAAACCCTCGTCGAATTCGATATGTTTAAAATATGTTGCGTTATAAACTGATAATATGCAACAAAGTTCCATCAAGCTGACGAAAACAGAAAGACGCTTCTTAATCAGCCTCACGAAGGGCGGCGACAAGAACGACTCTGAGATAGCCAAGGAAATGAAGGTAAGCAAAGGCACCGTCTCGCGCATCAGGAAGAAGCTTACTGAAGAAGGCCTTCTTGCCGGTGCCACACCCAAGCTTGACCTTGAGAAAATGGGCGTCTGCTTCTACTACGTACTTGTTTTCCAGTGGAATGCCTTCGCAGACAGGAAACTTACTGAAAAGATGGAGAAGGACTTCACTTCCACAGCCCAGACCATCTATTTTGCAGAGGGTTCCAACCCTAACAGCAAGTACATCGCCAAGATGGCATTCGTTGACTTCGAGGACTACAACGAGTTTATTGCAGAATTCAGGCGCAAATACGGGGCGTCCATTTCGGGCCTTGAAACGTTCTTCATCCAGCCAAAACGGATACTGAAAGAAGATTACGGAGACCTGGTAAAGATGCTAATTGGAGGTGTGTAAGATGATTTGGCGCGCGAACACGGTGGCACTCGTCTTTGGGCTTATGCTTCTTCTTCCAGCCGTTTATCCCGCCGCCTCATTCGATGACTGCCTGAACGCCATAAACACCATGTCCCCATCAATCAAGAGCGCGCAATCCTCGCTTGACACCTTGAACAGCAAGCTTGCGGACGCTGACAAGTACGGAATCACTTCCATGACTTATTCCTCCTCCGCCAGCAGCGCGCAAAGCCTGCTCACCAAGGCGAAAGCGGCAGAGCACTCAGCAAGCGCAGAATTCGCAGGCGCGGAATACGATGCCTGCGTAAACGATGCAACAAGCGCGCAAAGCTATGCTGCACAGGCAAAATCCACCGCTGACTCTGCAACAAATGCACTCCATTCCGCGCTCACCGCTCCCCTGAATTATGAAATAACAGCAGACCAGTCTTCACTCCAACTTGCAGACGGAACCTCAACCACTGTCCTCATCCGGCTGGCATCCCGCGACAACCGGAAGCTGGACTGTGGCTATCAGACCTCCCAAACGCCGTTGCAGGAGATTGGAATAATTCCCCCTTCAGGCACGCAGAGCTTCCCAGCGACCGTGCAGGCACCGCCAAGTGGCAACGGCACAATACAGTTCCTTGTCTATGTGTCCTGCTCTGTCGGGAGCTACATGAGCGGCGAAAGGCAGACGGCAATAGAAGTGCAATACAAACCAGACCCTGTCCGCCTGGCAATCAACCAGGCAAACAAGAGCATAGCCAGCGCGCAGACTTGGATTGACATGGCAAGCGGCGTTATCAGCAATGCCTCTGACATCGGGATGGATACGAGGAACGAAATCGCAGCAGTTGCAACTTCCAAGGGCCTGCTGCAGAACGCGAGGGATTACCTGCAAAGCGCGCAGACATACATTTCCGCAAGCGACGAGGGAGCGAAATCCGACGCGGACAAGGCAAACGAGTATGCCAACCAGGCAGGGGAGAAGGCAAGAACAGCCTATGAATCGCTGAACAGCAACATTGAGACGTGCAAGGAGGCTTACAGGCAGATTCCCTCCGCGCAGGCTGAAATATCCGATGCCGATGCCATCTATGCAAAGCTTGCTTCGGTTGTGCGGAGTCTGCCTGGCGAGATGAACGCTGGCGCTGCTGCGCAGGACGTGGAGACACAGAGGCAGAAGCTTGACAGGGCGAAGAACGAGATTTCGCAGGCAAAGACACAGCTTTCGGCGGGCTATTGCGAGCAGTCGGTGAACAGCAGCATAAGCGCGAGAAACGACGCTGCTGATGCAAGCAACCAACTGAGCCGGGTAGCGGAAAGGATGAAGGACACTATAGTGTCTGCGCTGGAAACTGCTTCCTTGCAGGCTGAAAACGCAGTCGGAAAAGCGAAGAATGCGACTGCGGCAGCGGGAGGCACCTTCCTGGCGGACTCTGCCAAGACAATCTACGCGCAGCAGCAGCTCACCGATGCGCAAGCCGCGCTTCTTGGCGCACAGGGGGCAGTGGCAACCGCGAAACAGGCAACCGGCCTTTCTGATTTCCTTGACGAGTCTGCCGATGCGTTCGGGAAGCTGCAGAACGTGAACGACACTGCGGGGGCAAGCCTGCAAATGGCGGAGTCTGCGAGAAACGACGCCTACATGAAGTATGGAGTAGCTATTGCCGCCGTCATTGTAGCGGTCGGAGTAGGATTCATGTTCTGGAAGCGCAGGGCCAAGAGGGAAAAGAGCAGGGCACCGGCAGGCAAGCTCGGGCAACTCATCAAGGAAGGCAAATTCGAGGAAGCCGCGCGCATCTGCGACTCCAAGGGCGATTACAAGCAGGCGGCAGATTATTACGCGAAAGGAGGCAAATTTGAGAAAGCCACGGAGGCATACAAAAAAGCCGACAAGAAACACGGCAAGAAGAGGTGATGGTGTGTTCATCCTGCCTTTCGTGATCATTCTTTCCGCCTTCTTCCTTCTCCTGTGGATAGCTGACCTTTTCTTCACACTCAAGAGCACGGAAAAGAAGGGGCGCGAGCTTGAAGCAAACCCGCTCATGCGCATGTTGCTGAAGGAGAGGCGCGCGCACCTCTATATCTTCAAGGCGCTTGAAATCATCTGTTTCTTTGCCTTGGTTTACCTCATTTCGTTCCAGAACGCTGACTATGCTGTGATAATCCTCCTGATTGCAACGGGCGTCTATGCCTTCGTGGTTTCAAACGGAATGGCGATATACCTTGAGATTGCCAGAAAACCGGCCATTCCCTCGCTTTTGCTTTTCCTTGTGTGTTTAGCTGTGTTGTTCTTCGCATACCTCGCTTACGAAACCTTTGCGAATGGCACCAGCCTGTTCAATTCGTGCTCCAAGTGCTGCGAGCAATACGCTGCGCTCAAGGCGAGTTGCACGAACGGCAGTGCACCTGTTGTACAGAACAAGAGCAATGATTACGGACTGAATATCACGCTTCCAGGTTGAAAGTTTGGATTGAGATGGTACGAATGGGCTCAGTGATAACCAGGGAAGATGTGCTGATGCCGGGCTACAACCCCGACAGCCTGCTGCACAGGGGGAGTGAGATAAAGGAGATTAGCGAGGCAATAAAGCCGCTTTTCGAGGGCAGGCATCCAGACAACCTTTTCATTTACGGAGACCCTGGAACGGGCAAGACAGCGTGCATAAAGCACATTCTCAAGAAGCTTGAGGGAAACTCAAGGGTAAAGTCAATTTACGTGAATTGCTGGCAGCACTCCACAAGAATGGCAATCTATTCCCTCATTACAAAGACATTGGAGGAGATGATGCCGCGCAGGGGGCTTGCGCGCGATGAGGTTTACGACAGGATAATTGAAATGATGGAGAAGGACGGCACGCGCGTGCTTCTTGTGCTGGACGATATCGAGGGCTTGTTTTTCCATAATGAGGGAAAATTGCTCCATGATGTCGCAAGAGCGGGGAACGGAAAACCGTTCTTTGGCGTGATAGGCATATCAGATAACGGAAACCTGCTCTCAAGCAAGGGGGTGGGAAACAGCATCCAGTTCTCGCGGTTGGAGTTCAAGCATTATAGCGCGGCGCAGATGGCGGATATATTGGCACAACGGGCAAAACTTGGCTTGTCGCCGGGCAGCTGGGACGGGAAAACAATCGAAGCTTGCGCGCAAAAAGCAGTGGCAGGGAAAAGCAACGTTAAGGCAGGCTTGGAATTGCTATGGGCTGCGGCAAAGAGGGCGGAGAAGGCAGGAAGGGCAAAAATAACGCTTGAGGACGTGAAGGCTGCGGACGAGCGCAGACTTGGCAATTCAGCAGGCCTATTGGAAAATGGCTTCAATCCTTCTTCGATGGGCTTGAGCGATGAGCAGCAGCTGATTCTTGATATAGTCAAGACCGGCCCGATAAGCTCAACAAACCTTTATCTCGCATTTTTCAGGAAATTTTATAGGAGCAAGCGGCAGATACGGAATTACCTGGGCGAGCTTGAGGCAAAGAAGCTCCTGAGCATACAAACAGTGGATGGCGCGAGCCCGTTGCTCAACATGAGGGTGATACAGCTTGGAGTTGGGAGGTGAATCGCATGGGCGGGAAAAGCCTTGTTTCAAAAAACAGTGTCGGTTTGTACCTTCGCGGCAAGGGCAGGCGGGTTTCGCCGGAATCCTTTCCGCAGCTTGATGGCAGGGTGAGGGAAATCCTTGAGGCAGCCATCAAAAGAGCGGAAGGCAACGGAAGAATCACCGTAATGGCGCAGGATTTGTGAAATCGTCCGCGACATTGGGCGCGACCACCCCATCTGCACAAAGTCGCGCCCAGTATATAAACAAAAAGCCGCGACTTTGGCGCGACTTTTTCCAGGCATCTTCAGGCGAGAAAATGCAGTTGCCGATACCCCCTAAATGCGTCCATATATTATGTCATGTTATCTGAACAGCCTAGCGACTGTCCCCGGGACTTCCGTCCGCGTTATGGCCTCCGCGCGCGCAATCTTCGCGTACTTCGCCTTCTGCTTCCTGTTTGTCACCACCACAATGAGCCTGTCGTACTCGTTCCTCAGTTCCTCGAACTTTTCCTTGACATGCTCCTCATCGTACGAGTCAAGGTTGCTGCCAGTCTCAACCTCGAAGCAAATCCTCTTCTTCCCAACCTTCACTGAAACGTCCGCCCCCACGGTCGCCTGCACCTCAGGCTTGCCGCCGTGCTTCAATATCTCGTCCGCTATGGCCCAGACAAGGAGCGAATGCTCGGCAGATTCCTGCGGCTGCCTCTTGACCAGGAGCCTGTAGCTGCCGCACGCGCCAAGAATCATGCTGTTGTGGTGCACGTAGCCCCTTGAAAGAAGCCTGCCCTGCTCGTCCTCGCTCACTTCGTCTTCGTGGTAGTAGCCGTGCCCAGCATATTCCTCGGGCTCTTCTTCTTCCGCTTCCTCTTTTTTTGCAGGCATTCCCTCCGCGCGCTTCTCGTTCGGGTCGGTGGTTATGAGCGCGTTTATCATCGGCGGCGCTTTCACGATGAATTCATATCTCCCCTGCTCGTTTATCATCAATCCCTCGCCCTTTTCCGCGCGCAAAAGGTAGTCCCTCTCCTTTGCGTTGAGCGCAAGCGTCTTTGATATCAGGTCAAGGTTGCTTGAGTTCTGACGCAGCAGTATTTTCGTTGAGGTCGTGTTCAGTATGCTCTTGCCGCCCTCGCTGCGCATCAAATCCTCTATCTCCTGTGTGATGAATCCAATCGAGGCATTGAACTTGCGCGAGGTCTTGATGAATTCCAATATGTAATCCTCAGCCTCCTTGCTGCGCAGGAGCGACCAGCCCTCGTCAATTAGCACTACCTTGGGATTCTTGTCCTTCCGCATCTCGCGCGATATCAACTCCAGCACGGAGAACATCACAAGCTGCTTTACCTGCGGCGGACGGTTGCTCAGGTTGAAGCTCAGCATCCTGTTGTTCAAATCTACCCTTGTTCCCCTATCAAGGAAGCCGAAAAAGCCGCCGCGCGCGTACATCCTCACCCTGTTCAGCAGCACCTCCACGCTCCGTTCCTCTGATGATTGAACGCGCCTTCCCACTCTCTTTTTCATGTCCTCCAATATCCACCGGAGGTCGCTGAACGTGGGCGCTTTTCTATCCCAGCTTGCCGGGTTGGTCGCTACTATCCCTCTCTTTTTGTAGACGCGCACCAGCGCCTCATTTAGCACTCCCTTCTGGCTTTCTGTCAATCCTCCCGTTATTATGTCGAACACCGAAATGAGCGTGAGCATCTTGCTTCCGAAGTCCTCGCCCGCTAGGTCGAAAAGGTTTATGATTTTGTCCGAGTCCTTGGAAAGAACTATTTCCGTGCCACCCAAACGCTCCACGAGGCTTGAATACTCCGCGTTCGGGTCGAGTACGTAGATTTTCGCCTCCCTTGAGAGGATGTGCTGCATGAGAAGGAATTTTGCCGCGTAGCTCTTGCCCGAGCCGGAAATCCCGAGTACGAAGAAGTGCTTGTTGCTCATCGCGTCAAAATCTATGAAAAGCGGGTTTAGCGTTCTCCTTTCGTGCGCAAAGAACGTGCCCTTGCCGCGCGAGTCCACCGGGTAAAGGAAGGGAAAGGTAGCGCACAGCGAGCTTGTGAGGAATTCCCTTCTTGCTCCGAGAGCGTCAGTGCCTGTCGGAAGCATTGATTTTATGCCGTCTGCCATGCGGAAGTCCGTCCTTTTCGGCACTATTAGCATGGCATTCATGTTCGCCTTGCAGCGCTCCTCCATGAGCGCAAGCTCGTCCTTGCCGCGCGCCTGGCTGTCCACGTAGAGCGAAACATCGAACATCTTTTCCTTGCCCTTGTAAAGAAGCCCATAGACCTTGAGAGTGTCCTTGCGTTTTATTTCGAGCGAGGGGTTGGGCGCGTGCTCCGCGTTGCCCGAAAGCAGGTCAGATGTTTGCTTGATTATCTGCCTGTGTATGTTTGCGAGGGTGCGGCTGATGCTTGCGGGATGTATGTGTATGGAAACGTCGTACGGCTCGCTTGTCGCCATGAACTGCTCCAGCCAGCCGTCCTCCACGTTGCGGGGATACCCCACCGCCTTTATTACACGGTGGAGTATCCCGTTTACGCCCGCGTGCTCGCGCGCGATGTCGAAGTCGGGCGTGATTTCCTCAATAAAAGAAGACGCTGATGTGGATTCGATTTGTTTTTCCTTTTTGACGGCATGCGCAGATATTGGGGAGAAGAATGCGCCAATGTCTATCTTGGTCTTGATTGCCAGCCAGATTAATGAATTGACGAACGCTCCGGCACTTTTCGGCTCTGCTTCCTTCTCCTGCTCATCGTTTTCCTCAGTTGAATAGGATGTGAAGAGTTGCTTTAGCCTTGCGCTGTTTAGGCGCTCCGAGCGCAGGTTGCAGGCTGCGAGCTTTTCCTGCACTATCTTCGTTTTCTGTTCAAGCTGCTTCCTTTCCTCCTCCGCATTCCCATTCCCCAGCATGGCGCGCGGCGGCTGCGCCACTATCAAGTAGTAGCGCCTGCTTTTCACGTTGTTTGCCTCCATGAACTCGCGCTCGAAGCTGAAGAAGTCGCGGAAAAGCGAGGCTATTTCGACTTCTGCCCCCTCCAGGCCGCCCTGCATCTCTGCGAACACCGCTTCCGCATCGGATTTCTCAGTCCTCACGAGTATCTGTATGGGGTCGGTGAGGTGGCTGAGGAACTCCCGGTAGTTGGAAACGAACGCGGTTTTTTGCCCCTCGTCCAGCAGGCTGAAGTTTATGGGCTCCACCTGCAGAACCGCGCGCAATGAACCGTCCATGAGGATGATTTGGTCGTTTTCAATCGTGCGCACGCCCACGAGCTGCTGCGCCTTTTTGTCCGATGAAGATGCTTTTCTCACCCCGCTGTAAAAGTGCCAGGCGTCAAGCACGCGCTCCTCCAGGTTCAGGAAGATGAAGCCCGCGCCAAGGATGCTGAAAAAGGAGGGCAGAATGAGCTTTGCCTCGCCTTCGAGCGGAAGGTTGAACGAAAGGAACGCAAGCACGGTAAAAACGCAGAAGTAGCACAGCTGCTTGAGGTCCAATCCAAAGACTATCTTCTCGCGGTATTTCACTTCGTCCGGGATATCGTAGCTCATGGGAAGCACCCGTATGCTTAGGCACACGGGATAAGATATTCATTCGTGGACAATGAGGTACGTTAAGGCATCAATGAAGATTTGGCATTATTGCACAGATGAATGAAATAATTTTTCATTCCCGACTACCGTAGGCTATCCCACAGATAGTGGAAATATCGCTTATAGCTCTCCGCAAGCTCGCGGTGCCTTACCACGAATGCAACCGGCTTTTCCAGCCAAAGCACATTTGCCACCGACTCCCCGTAAATGTATATCACGTTGGGTCCGCTCAGTGTTTTTGGAAGGACTTTGTAATGATAGTGCCTGGACTTTGTGATTTCCCGGTTCCGCGCCTCGTAGGTGAGCAGCAGCTTCCAGGCGCACCCAAGCCCCTCGCGCTTCTTGTTGTACCCCGGCCAAAAATTAGGCAGCCGGTCCTCCACCTCGCCGGTTGCACCAATAAGGAGAACTTCGCGGTGCTCTAGGCATTCCCGCAGGATTGTCTTTATCCCCTCGTTGCCACGGTATATCTCAGCCTCAATCTCAACTTGTGCGGACAGCCGCCGCGCCTCCATGGAGGGAATCGCATCCTCAAGCTCCTTTTTCCTCTCGCTTAGGGCGCGCTCCTTCTCTTCCACATACTTCAGCAGGTTTTTCGGGGATTTTGCCTGGAAGGTTCTCCGCTTATTTTCAACCACGAAGGTGACCAATCCTTTCTCTATTAACCTCTCAAGCGCATCGTAGAGGTTCTTCCGGTAAACGCCCGCCGTCTTTGCAAGCCTTCCCGCAGGGCTTGCGCCCAAGCCAAGAAGCTCCCAATAGACCTTCACCTCGATGTCGGTAAAGCCAAGCCCCTTCAAAATCTCCTTTTCCATGTAATCACCATCTTGTAGTATCTATTAGCTACTACACTTTATAATATGTATGTTGGTTTAGATAGAAGAACATGGAAATTAACCGTGAGGTGAAAAATATGCAAAAATTAGAAAGGGCCGTCATACTCAATCGGACTGTCTATGACCGCCGCGATATAACGAAGTTCTCGCAAATAGATGTGATACGCGAAGCGAACAGTGCTAAGGTGCGCATCATCAACAACAAGGAATTTGACGGAATACTCGTGCTTTCTGATCCGTGGAAAAGTAAGGATGATATCTGCCACAAAATCTGCCCTGGCTTGGCAGGAACGCTCTTTGCGTACGCAAGACCGGATGAAAAACTTGGTTCGGTGATAAATTACACTAGCCCGTCCAATAATATGACCTACACTTTTGAAGTACCTGTCGAATTCAGGAAGGAAAGGAATGGCATACTTGCTATCAACCACAAAATCCTTGCAGGTGGCACTCCGCTGATAATACCCAAGAAAAATGGCAAGAACGGCATATTCTACGAGATTACTGATATGCACGAGATTGGGTTTATACCGAATTTCCCTAAGAAAAACGCATTTTATGTCGCAGACGAAAAGTTTGGCATACCTGCCGGCAATCGAGAGGTTTCACCTGGTGACAAAGGCGCACGCTATCTCCATCGCGCTGATAATTATGTCGGGCTTGGAGTCAGGGGGTTCTTCCTCTTCAATTTCAACGGTCGGTTTGGCGTCCGCTTGGACCTTCCCCCAGACCTATGTTTTGCGGCTGTGACTAGCATTGAAAATAGCACAACCGAGCAGGTGAATAACGAGTCACGGATGTAATAAATGAGGTGAGAATTATGGAAAACGTAACAAAAGCAACTGGTACTTCATCGCAGAACATAGAGAAAACAGGATTTTGCGGAAAAATAAGGATATGGCACTCCAAGAAAAAGTCTCCGTTACGGGAAGAGATAATCACGGATGCCGCTAGGCTGGCAGGCTACCTGAAAGAGGGCAAGGCAATGCTGAAAGAGAGAAGGCGCAAGCCAAAAAAGACGTTGGACGCGATTTTCAGAGAAATGGAAGAATATGATGGGCTGGCTGAGAAATACGAGGAACTTGTTCATAACTACTATCACATACTGCCAAGAGAAAAGATGAATGATGCAGAGAAGATAGTGAATGACAAGGCGACAGAGATATGCCAAAAATTCCAGGACAGCGAAGTGAAACAGGCAAAATATGCCGGTTTTGCTTCGGTTGTGAAGCCGCAGGACATGTTTGCTTCCCTCGGGGCAATCGCGGTATACTGTGCTCGAATTATCGGGTTAGGATTCGGCATTATAATGACTGGTGAAGCCGTTGCACACGCGGTACTCGGCAAAGCTTTTTCCATCACAGAATTCGCAATTGGAATCGGTTTGGGGATTGTCGGCGTAACACTAGATCATCTGATTGCCAGCACAAAATCAAAAATCAAGGCGGTTGAGCGCTACGAGAAGATGAAGGAGGATGTGAAGACAGATGAAACCAAGGAAAAACGAGGTGTTTAACGTGATGGTGGAAGCAACAAAGAATGTCAGTCCAACGCTGCGGAGGCTCGAAAGGAAGGGCAAGAACATCGAGAACCTTCCGCTCATCCAGCAGTATCTTGCCAAATGCGCCATTGCGAAGGAGCAAGGCGCGCCCGGCGAGGCAAAGACACTCGCCAAGCTTGCGGTTTATGAAGCTGTCACGGCAGTGCGAGACGGGCGAAAAATAGGCGCTTGCCTTCCGAAGCGCCCAATCTGGGAAATCATTGATTGGCAAGACGATGCGGTTGGAGGCACGATTTCATACAATCTTAGCAGAAAAACGGTTGATGCGCTTGCAGATGACATCTTGCGCTACGATTTTTTCAACCATCCCTTTGTTTCAGTAGTTCTGCGAAAACTTTCTATCATAAAAGGCTCTCCACTGTTGAAGGCGGATTGGTGGACCCCAGATAAATCCGAGGCACAGGGCTCAGCGCATAAAATGTTTGGAAAGGTGCTCGCAGAAGATAGCGGGAAAGAGGCACTGACACAGGTGGTTGGGAAATTGACCAGCCAGCAGGCAGCCGCGCTTTTTGAAAAGTTCAAGGACTCCGCCCTGCGCGTGCGGAAGAATGGCGCCTCGCCTCTTCTCGAATCCAGCGATATTGCAGGCTACGCAGAAAAGCAGGGTATTGCCCTTGATTCGGTGAATTCGCTTGGGCTGATGACGGCTTTCGTCAAGCATTATCGAGAATGAATACATGGTACTTTCATGCCACGTGGAAATATATGCGCCGTGGCTCCCGCATCAAAAAGTCAGGCAATCTTTTCGCGTATTCCGTTAATGAGAAATAGCAGGGACGAGCCTATGCAGACCGGGCATGGGCACGCGACGCTTGAAAGAGAGAAAAGCGCGCCTACCGCAAGGCTCTCGTTACCCTTTTTCATGAGCTTTTCCTTGGAAATCTTCATGGAATCACGGCACGACGAGCTTGAGGTACTCCACTTTCCGGTTTGCCTGCGCCGAACGGAACATCTCCCTTACGCGCGAAGCCTTGCCATCCAGCACGAATATCTCAAGGCACTTCCCGCTTTTAAGGTTGCTGTGCACCTGCGTGGCTATGATGTCATCGAATTTGTGCTTCACTGCGGTCGCCTTTTCCTCGTCAGACTCATCGTGCACCATGAGGAGGACGGACTTAATCCTTCCAGAAAGAGAATCCACGCCTTTGTTCTCCGCAATAAGTGTCTTCACCCCTGCGCGTATAGCCTCGGAACGGCCTGCAAAGCCCAATTTTGCAGGCAGGGAATCCAGCTCCAAAAGCGTGTTTTCGTCCAGCGACATGCTGATTATCGGCACAGGAACCACCTCGGTTATTAACTTGAATATAAACCGACTAACCAATCTTAATAAGAATATGTTTAAATATTAATAACATGTAAATTGAGCGGAAGGTGATTTGGATGAAAAGCGGGATTGCCATTATTTTTGTTGTCGGGCTGCTGCTTTTCGGCTGCACTGCGCAGCCCCAGCCGCAAAACAGCGGGAAGCTCAAGGTCGTCGCAAGCTTTTACCCCATGTACGATTTCGCAAAGAATGTGGGCGGGGACCGTGTTGAAGTCACCTCGCTGATACCTGCTGGCGTTGAACCGCACGACTTCGAGCCAACGCCCTCTGACATAAAGACGCTCAGTTCGGCGCGGGTGCTTGTTCTTAATGGGGTGATTGAAGACACATGGGCTCCAAAGCTGCTGGAAGGAATTGACAACCCCAACCTGACGGTCGTTGATGCTAGCAAGGGGGTGCAGCTTGTGGCGTCGGAGGACGCTGATATGCCGGGAAACGACCCCCATATCTGGCTTGACCCGGTGGATGCAAAAATCCAGGTGGCTAACATCCGCGATGCGCTGGAGAAGGCAGACCCGGCGGGAAAGGACTATTATGAAGCCGATGCAAATGCCTATATGGCGAAGCTTGACAAGCTCGATGCGGAATTCCGCGCCACGATGGCAATATGCAAGAACAAAAACATGATAATCACGCACGCGACATTGGCGTACTTCTGCAAGGAGTATGGCTGCAACCAGGTGCCGGTTGAGGGAGTGAACGCAGAGGGCGAGCCCACACCGGTAGTGGTGGCAGCAATCGTGGACCAGGCAAAGGCGAAGAACATCACCGTTGTGTTCGTCGAGAAGCTATATAGCCCGAAGGTTGCGCAGACCATTGCCAGCGAAATAGGCGGCAAGGTCGCGGTTTTCAACACACTGCACGGGCTTACGCCCGAGGAACAGCAGCGCGGCGAGGATTACCTCTCACAGCAGGAAGAGAACGTGGCAACGATAAAGGCAAACCTTGATTGCGGCTAGAAGTGGGAACATGGCTGAGAAGATCCTTGAATTCAGAAACGTTTCATTCAGCTACGGCAAGCAACTCGCAGTGGAAAAGGCGTCCTTTTCAATCGAAAAAGGGGACTTTGTGGGCATGATAGGCCCGAACGGGGCGGGCAAGACCACGCTGGTGAAGCTTGCGCTCGGGCTGCTCAAGCCCGACAAGGGCAAAATCCGCCTTTTTGGGAAGGACATTGCAGATTTTCATGAATGGCATAAAGTCGGCTATGTGCCCCAGAAGGCCACGGGCTTTGACCAGAATTTCCCGGCATCCGTATTCGAAGTGGCAAGCATGGGGCGCATTCCGAAAGCCGGGCTGATGAAGCAGTTTTCTGAAAATGACCGCAAAGCTGTTGAAAGAGCGCTTGAAGTTTCTGGCATATCTGGGCTGCGGGGCAAACGGATAGGCGACCTGTCGGGCGGGCAGCAGCAGAGGGTTTTCATCGCGCGCGCACTTGCAGCCGAGCCGGAATTGCTCATCCTTGACGAGCCCACCGTTGGAGTGGACCAGAAGGCGCAGCATGAATTCTATCTGCTCCTTGGCAGGCTGAATAGAGAGATGGGCATGACATTGGTGCTGATTTCGCATGATGTCGGCGTGGTGGCAAAAAATGCCGGGAAGATAGCCTGCGTGAATGTTGGCGTCACCATGCACGACGCTTCAAAAGGCATTGACGCCGCGCTCCTGTGCGCATACGGCAATGACATGGGACGGGTGCCCCATCACCATGACTAGGTGCTCCTATGCTTGAGATACTCCAATACTCGTTCATGCAGCGCGCATTCGTGGGAGGCATCCTTATCGCCATCCTATGCTCGGCAATAGGAGTTTTCCTTGTCCTGCGCAGGATGGCGCTTCTGGGCGACGGGCTTGCGCATATCTCGTTCGGGGGCATCGCGGCAGGGATGTTTTTCAAAGTCTACCCAATTGTTTCCGCGCTGGTGTTCTCGGTTTTGGCTGCAATCGGGATACAGAAACTGAAGCAGATGAAAATCTACAGCGACTCAGCGATTGCGATATTCTTCTCCTTCGGGCTTGCGCTTGGCGTGGTGTTGGTGAGCCTGTCGCACGGCTTCAATGCCGACCTGATGTCCTACCTTTTCGGGAGCATACTTTCAGTAAGCGAGGCGGACATACTGCTCATTCTTGCCGTAGGGCTTGCGACCCTTGCCATGCTGGTGCTTTTCTACAAGGAGCTGTTCTACATCACCTTTGACGAGGAATCCGCCAGGGCGGCAGGCGTGCCTGTGGAAAGGCTGAACACCGTGCTACTTGTGCTCACCTCGGTTGCAGTCGTGCTTTCCATGCAGGTGGTGGGCATCCTCCTAGTGTCATCGTTCATTGTCATACCTGCCTCCATCGCGCTTCCCCTATGCAGAAGCTTCCGGCAGGCGGTTTTGATGTCCGTGCTTTTTGCGGTCGCGTCTGTGGTTGCCGGGCTTTTGCTTGCGTATTACTTTGACCTGGCGGCAGGCGGCGCGATAGTGATGGTGCTGGTGGCTGCGTTCGCTGCAATGCTTGTGTACAAGAAGATTGCCGCAAAATAACTCCTCTTCCGAGCATTTGGCTAGCAGTTCACCTTGTCAGCACCTTCCCTGCCACCGCAAACCCAACGATGCTCCTCACCGTGTTGTTCTGCAGTATGATTGAGAGGATAGCCAGCACGAACATGAGCAGGTTGACCAGCCCGATTGCCGCGAAGCCGAAAAGCACGGCGAACGCGCGCGCAAGCGAATCCGCCAGATTGGGGTCGTGTGAATTGAAGAGTGAGCTTAGCCCAAGCAATATGAGGGCGTCGAATACGGTCATGAAAACCACGGATGCTATTACGCCCAGAAATGCCCTGCCCCACCGCTGCGTTAGAGGCGTGAAATAGAGAAAGATTGCGATTGGGAAGAGGAAAAGCAGGAATGGAATGAGAAGATAGCGGAGCAGGAGCGTCAGGAAGGTCAGGAGCATGCCTGCGATTGCCGGAAGGAGGATTACTAGCGCGAAGACGGAGGTGGAAAAGCTGAGAGGGGTTGAAAACATGCTTTTCATGGACTCGCTGGCTGCACTTGCGGCAAGATAGGCGCTGAAGTCCAGCATCACCTTGAAGATTTGGAAGGAAAATGCCAGGAGAACTATCATCACCAGCATGTTCTCCATCCACTTTTTCGCGCTTGCGCGCCCTTCCGCGTCATTGGAGCGCAATATGAGGTAGAGCGCAAGCGCCATGAGCGAGAGTGAGTAGAGGCTCTCCACTATCTCCATAACGCCGTTGTAGGCTGTGCAGAACCACGCGGGGTCTGGGTTTGAGAACATGAACTTGAACGAGGCGTCCACGAGCTGCTGGGAGGAAGACATGAGGCCCGAGACAGCATAAGTGAAGAAGCTATCCACAATCCTGCCGGGAAGGTTTGTGAGCGCGGATGTAAGTGAGCCTATGAGGTCGCCGTAGTTCGTGGAGTTGGTCGAATCTGCGTGGGAGGTGCCTATGAAGATGAACAATGCGAGAAGCGCAAGGCAATAGGATTTCAAACAAGCCATAATATCACCCGCAATACGAGCCGCCGCTGAGCTGTGCAGCTATGATGGGCGCGAGGTAGAGGAGGACGAGCCCGATGAGCGCGCCAGCTATCACTTCCTTCCATTCCTCGCGCTCAGAAGGGCTCATGTTGGTGGCAAGGGAAAAGCCCGCGAACGTGATGGCGAGGGTGGCGAAGAGCACGGCAACCGCCTTCATGTAGCCTGCAAGCGAGACGAAATCAAATGCCATGCTCACCACCCGCAAACATCAGCCGCGTCCACGAGGCTTTTCACAACCAGCGGGGCGAGCCAGATGACTATCAGCCCTATCACCACGCCGCCAACCAGCAGCTTGGCATTGTTGCGCTCCGCAAGGTCGTGGGTCGTGGCAAGGATGAACCCTGCGTACGCCAAAGCCAGGACGCCGCCCATGGTGGCGAACACCTGGATCATCCCGTACAGCCTGCAGATGGGCTGGTCTGGCGGAATCACCAAATCGGCTGAAACCATGCCGGCCAGGCACAGCAGCGCAGCAACTGCCAGTATTGTTTTTTTCATTCAAACAGCCTCCTTTGCCCTATTATTCTCAGGTCGTTTGGGGCGATGCGCGACCCTTGCAGGATGGACGGCAGGCGGGAGCGGTCGGGTTCGTAGCCTATGGACCTGCGCCCAAGGCACGCCGCTGCCTTAACGGTCATGCCGCCACCAAGGAACGGGTCAAGCACCGTTTCCCCCTCGTAAGTGTAAAGTCTGATGAGCGTCTCGGCAAGCTCGGCTGGATATGCTGAATTGGCATCCATGTCCTGGCTGCGGTGGCGCATCACTTCCCTTATGTCAAACACCGCCTGGCGCTTTTCCTCATTGCCGACTTTCTTGCGGTTGAAATCGCCCTTGCGGAAAACGAGAACATGCCCGAGAATGTTGCTTGGCGAGTAGTCTATTGGAGAGGGGCGATGACTGAACAGGCCCCGGCGGGTACCAGCAAGGTTTCCAGAGGGCTTGCGCCAGACCATATCTTCCCGGTACTCGAAGCCAGCGCGCTGAAGGAGAAGCGTGTAGTGCGCTGGAACTGGATATTTGCACTTGTAGTTTACAACGTCGCAGATGTTTACGCAGATGTTGCAGCCGTCTTCCAGCACCCGGTGGCACTCTGAAAAGACAAGCTGCATTTCTTGGAGGTAGTCATTGAAATCTTCCTGGCATTCCGCGCATTCGTCGCAGCAGCCCATGTCAAAATAGGGCGGAGTGGTTACAACGAACTGCACGGAACTGTTCGGCACTTCGGCCATCCTGCGCGGGTAGCCGATTACAACGAGGTGTTTCTTTTCCATGCCCATAATTATAGGGCAGGGGTAAGATTATGATTCGTGGATAATGAGGTACGTTAAGACACATGGTAATCCGGGGCACAGTGTCTATGATTCCGTCCAGATACATTCGTGAAAACGAGGCTGGTTGAGATAAAAAATTAGACATCGACTGTTATCTCAGACTCAGCAATAGATGATTTGAGAGTACCGGAAAGAATGGCACTTTTCAGCTTAGTTTGTGAGATTTTTCTTGGATCTTTTTTATACACATTTACGATATCGCGAACGGCACTCAGGGTTATTGCAGAAACTTTGCAGCCATTACATTCTCGTTCTATTGCTTCTTTTACAGGTTTGAAATGCGCCTCGGGAGTTTCATTAACAATATAGATGTAATTTTTTACCCCTTCATTCTTGATATAAGAGATATCCTTGATTTTGCCCTTATGGGATACACTAGCCAAAAGGGGATTATCCGCCCGTTTGCCTAAGTTCTTTGCGTCATAAATTATTTTCTCATCATCAAGAATAAACTTTCCATCCGGCTCGTAGGCATTTCCAACTTTCTTAGTAAGAAGAATGCGGGAAAGGATGCAAAAGCAGAGGGATTCGAACAGTGCCCCTTTCTGCTGGGAGTCAAGCAATGGATTGATACTCGCAAGGTTATCAAGAAGCTCACACGCAACCTGGAAATACTGGTCAAGTAATTTATCCTCGATTATTTTTTTGCTTTTATTTAATACAAGATTAGAAACATCATTCGGTTTATTCTTCAAATCGCTGAGAAAAGCACCGCTGCTTAACAACAATTCCTGGTTTTTCTCGTCAGTATAATCTTCTCTTTGGTTTTTCCGGAAGTCAAGAACTAGAAATGGGACAAAAACAAAATACTGCTTTAATGCTGCTTGTTCGCCCATGTTATAGATTTGCTGATGGTCTATCAGAAGGTGCTGCACTATTTTGCTCTTTTTACTTATAACCAACAACCTCTTATGCGGACTTGAGCCTTTGGCTTTTCTGCTTGGAAAGAATACTCCGCACTTTTTCTTTACTCGTGTAACATTGATTTTCGCTCCATTGCCCCGAAGAGTTGCCTGCAGCTTCTTGCTTAATGAATCATAATTAAGCCAAGGAACCGAGTTTTTATCTATCTTTATCAAGTCAGAATAAAATCTATCCTTTAGAATAGACTGGTAGATTTTGTTTTTTTGATATGGGAGTAATTTGACTTCCCTAAAGAGGTCGCTAATAAGAGCGGCTTCATTCATTTGGTCAAATATGACCGAATCCGAATCACCTATATTGAACTTGTTGGAAAGTTCTTTGCTCAGCTTATTTTTGCTCTTCCACCTAAGAAGAAACTGGTTGGCATTAACACGGCTGATTTTCAAAGTCACCGTATCATTGCCTTTTTTGAAGCCGATTGAATTGATGTTTTTCAGTTCAACCCCGTCTAATAGCTTTTCTGATAAAAGGCTCTTATTGAAGTTCTCCATTAACGCGCCGGAGTCGGAAAATATCCTAATTCGCAGTTTCTTTCCATCTTTAGTTTGATTAAGGTGTAATTGATAAATCTCTAGAGCATTGTCCTTGTTTCCAGCGAGTAGAAAAGTTTCACTGAGTTTCTTTGGATCTTGTTGCACAACTGGACGATCAACAGAGAAAATGTCGTGGTGGTAATAATCTAAAAAGTATTTTTTGAATTGCTTTTCTTTTCCAGTGAATGTGATTCGATTGCCGTCAATTGAAAATATGGAGAAGTCGTTATCATTTATAGTTTCGCCTTTGTTGCCACTTCGGTACAAAGTTCTCAACTCGGTTTTCAAAACAAGCCCCACTAGCTTTCGTTTTGAACCTGCTGTAAGATACCCAAACTTGTACAGGTGGGTATTCGACGACTTCTTTTTGAACACCTTCTTAATCTCTGTTTGATTTAACTGCTGTTTTGTTGGGTCTAGGTCGGCCTGAGAACGATACGGATAATCATTGACAAGTTTATCCAGTGCAGCTAAGAAACCCATGCCTACAGGTGTGCTCAACCTTAATTTAGCAGATATCTGACTAAGGAATCGCTGATCCCTTTTCGTTAGGCGGTCTTTTTTAACCTCCATAAAATAGTTATCTATATTGACGATATAAAACTATCGCTTAAGTAACAAATCTCCGATGTTAACATCGATTCTCTCTTATCCAATCTTCAAAACGCTGGTAAGTTATAATGTGTGGAGAACGAGTAATAACCGGAAATCTAGTTACCACGACGTGATGAACTACCTTTACACTTAGTTTATCTAAAAGATGTTTCTCTCGGTTCAATTCTTTATTGTAGGCCTTTTCATACGCTGCAAGCAAGTAATCATTCCGCTGTTTAAATTTATGAAGATCAGTCTTTATGTTGGATATGTCAATAATGTTGTTCTTGCATTGAAAATTATATCCTTCGCCATCTTTCAATGCAATCACATCAAATTCACTATAGGTGCCCCCCGTATTCTTTATTCGCTTTATTTCACGTATATCATACTTGTGCTTCTGAAGAAGAGTGCTGATGACCTTTTCGAATGCAAACCCTGCATCTATTTGATATTTTTTTATCGTGTTTAAGTAATCTTCGGTAAGAAATATGAGAAATTTTGAGAGGAGATTTACGTTTGAATAAAGAACCCCGTTGTATATGACAAAAGGATTCCTCGAATTGACCATGCCTATAAAGTCGTTCTCAGGTACCAACAATGAGTCATAGATGGCATTCGTTTCCTTTTCACCAAAAAACGTTTTTATTTTGTCTAATAGGGCCGTTTTATTAATAGCAATAAAATAGTCGTGTAGAACGTTGGGACGCAAATCTTTGAATAGATCAGCATATTTTCCAAATAAAGTGCACTTATCCAGTCCATATTCTGAAAAAAGGACTTTCCAGTTTTCGGGCATAACCTCGAATTCTTCGAATGAGAAAATCTTATTTTTAGCTTTATTTGGGGGTTTGGCTTTAGTTTTATCAAATTCCAGATATTCGAGCATTTCCATTGCTGGAAACCTAAGGGGCACTAAAAAAAAGTTTTCTAAAGTTCTATAATCATAGTTTGATTCAAAAGAATAACCTGGAAAAGTACCAGTGATTTTTACAGTATAGTCTTCCAAACAATAGCTGGGAGGAATATAATCGCTCAAATAGCCAATTCTCATCAAGTAAAATTCAATTGGAGGAAACAGAACAATCATCATTTCTCGGCTATCTATTTTTTGAGTTCCATTACAATATAGTGCAATCAACGATTGGAGTGTTTGGAGATATATTCTTCTTGATTGAAGATAGCCAATACCATCCCCAATAGTCCTTATCTCAAGATCGATGCCTAATCGCTGGGTTGTTTCACTAAAAACACTTAATTGAATATATATGTTGATTAATCTGCCAACGACTTTTCGATCTTGAAAATTACGATATATTATACTGTCTAATTCAGGTATGGCGTCATAATTTCCTAATTGAAAATTCATTACAGTCCAGTAGTCATTTGGGTCTATTTCCGTCATAAGATTGATGAACTCTTCAACCCCTCGGACCATTCTTCCAGCCATGTCAAAAAGATTTTCCTTATCATATATGCTTATAGAATTTGCAAAACAAAGGAGGTCGTAATCCATTAGATCCTTAAGAACCAACCTCAATGCCTCGCCTTGCAAGGTTTTGCCAGACAAATCTATTGAGCTATATTTTTTTGAATACGTAAGCATCTGTTGTGCGATATTTGGGTAAGAATACTGCATGATAAAAACATGCTTTTGGGGGGTTATATAGATATCGCCAGATCTAGGAAGCGCACTTCCTAGTGTCTGACGCTGAATCTGAGTCCCAGCGGATGGCCCGCCATTATCTCCTGAACATCACGACCTTCAGCCTGTCCGGGATGATGTCGAAGTAGATGGTGTACGATTCGCTTCGGGGATTGAAGAAGCCGACCCCCACCTTCATCCATTTGCCGTCTTCCATGGGCATTTTCACGACAAAATCGGGCGCGCCCTTTTCCTTGCCGTCAACCACGGCGGTTTTTTCGTTCTGTGCCATACCAAATCACCTCATTTGCTCTTGGTTTGGCAGGTTATCGCAGATGCGCGCTTTCGGCGTAGCTGGCTTTTCCCGCGTCACAAGCACCCGCAGGCCCACCATCTCCAGCTTAAGCCTGGGCGAACCCTGCACCTGCACTATCAGGTCGATGAACTTCCTGACCGTTTTGCAGTTGATGCCTGTCTTGCAGGACAGCTGGCGGATGCTCATCCCCTTTTCCGTAATGGAGCCAAGCAGCTTCGCCATGAGAACCCCATCTGCCCTTCCTGCCATGGGTTGTCTTGTGCATAGTGAAGGATTTGTGCAAGACCGCAGACAGTGCATTTCCTAGGAAGGAAAATTCTCCGAGATATCCCCTGGGAATTTCCTAGGAAATTTGGGGTCTGTAGGCGCTAGCGGCCATTTTGCGCCTTAACGTAACTCATTGTCCAGGAAACGATAAGTTATCCCTCGTGCATAAAATGAGCATGGCACTTGACTTTCGCCTGAACGCCCTGAGGCTCGCAATATTGGAAGATTGGGCAGAACTTGAAGCCGGTGAGGCAGATGGCGCGCTGGTTATCCGTGTCAGGGACAGGGGCAAAACAAGCGAGGCGCGGAAAGAGTAGCCGCCTAAGCCAGGTCGCCTGGCTTGGCGGCGCGCGCCTTCCCCACGGTCTTTTTCATCAACGGCTGCGCTTCCCTGATCCGTTTCCCGCGGCTCACCGTGGTGAGCGCGGCAGGCGTCGCCATCTGCTCCATCTCTTTCTTCATCCGTTCCTGTTCCTCGCGCATCTTCCTATTCGTTTCTTCCTGCTCCTTGCGCATCTCCTCAAGCTGCTGCTGGAGGGAAGGCACGTTTTCGAGCTGCTTCTTCACCTCTAGCGCCGCCCCCATGTTCAGCGCGCGCGAGCACAGCTCACAGACAAGGTTCCCGGATATGTTCTCAGTCCCGCAGTTCGGGCACTTCACCATGGCAATGGGGGCAGGCTTCGTGTCCTTCCCGATGCCGTAGCTCTTGAGCACTTCGGCATTCGTCTGCTCGGCGTCCACGCCAATGTAGCGGGCGGGGGTCCGGCTGCCCTGGCGCCACCCGAAATAGGCGCAGATTGTCGCATGGGAGTACCTCGGGGCCTTGTCGGACGCCGCCGCCCTTCTGAAGGCATGGGGGTTAATCGGCTTCTTGATGTTCGCCTTTCCAGCCAGTGCCTTGAGCGTTGTATTGGTGTGGCGGATTGAGAGCGGCGCCATGGTCTTATGGACCAGGGAGCAGAAGAGGGGGGCGTTCGCGGCGGCCCTGAATGGGTGTTTATTGAGCCATTTTTTCATGTAGGGCACGCACTCGACTAGGACAATCTTCCGCCTGCCCGTCTTTCCATTGACCTCAAGCGAGTAGTATGCCCCTTCGTCCTTGTAGTCGTCAAGCTTGGCGTTCGTGAGCTCGCCAATCCTGACGCCGCTTTCCCACATGAGATAAAGCAGGGCTGAGTCGCGCACGTTGTCGCAGGCCTTGAGCAGTTTTTCGAGGTCGTCGCGCCTGATTATTGACTTTGCATCGAGCTCCACGTCCTTGAAGTGGATGCGTTTCGCGAATTTGACTTGCGGTGGCAGCTCGTCGCCGTCATAAAGCCAGCGGTAGAAGTTCTTGAGGATTGCAACCTTCTTCTTTTTCGTCGCATCCCTGTATTTCGATGCCTGCATCCTTGAAACCGCGTCCTTCAGGTCGTCCTCGGTCGCCTTCTTGAAGTCCTTTTTGAGCAGTTTTTCCCAATAGAGTGCTTCCATGAGCAGTATTTTCTGGCGTCCTGGCGACAGCCCGCGCAGTAGGGCATCTTTTAAATATTTCCCAATATATCCTCGATTGGCTTCTACCATACGAGATGATGCAAGCTGCCTCTGGAATCCCATGAGACGGCTTTCCTCTTCTGTGACCATGAGTAGTATATGGGGCAGCAAAGTTTAAATAACCCCAGCCAAACTACAGGGGGCCATGGGGTAACCTGGCTAGCCTTCTAGCTTGGGGTGCTAGAGATTCGAGAGTGCCCTTGGCAAATTTCGAGAGAAATTTGCCAGAATTGGAATGAATTCGACCGAAGGCGCCCCGCTGCAAGCAGCGGGGTATCATCGCCATTCGGTCGAAATATTGCCAACTTCGCTCCGCTGCAAGCAGCGGAGTATCGCTCAGTTGGCAATGAAGTTCCAATCTAAGAATGAAAGGTTCGGGGTTCCGAAAATTCAAATCTCGATGGCCCCATATTTTATTGTAATTCGGCGGTTCCGAGAGTGGCGTGCCCGCGCAAGCGCGCGGGGAAGTGCCTGCGGGAAGCCGTAAAAAGGTGAAAAAAATGGCTGAAAATTTCCTGATAAAGCAAGAGACGTATCTTGAGGCCGGCATACACATCGGCACCAAGCTCAAAGTCGTGGACATGAACCCGTTCATCTACCGCATCAGGAACGACGGGCTCTACGTGCTTGACCTGAGAAAGATTGATGAAAGGATACGCATGGCCGGGAAGCTCCTTGCCAAGTACGAGCCTGGCGAGGTGATGGTGGTTGCCTCGAGGACGTATTCGGGCAATGCGGCATCGGTGTTTTCCGCGGTCACAGGCATAAAGGTTTTCCAGGGAAGGTTCATCCCGGGCATTCTTACCAACGTGGCGCGCGCGGATTTCATGGAGCCGAAGATCCTGCTCATCTGCGACCCGAGAAGCGAGAGGCAGGCGGTCACCGAGGCGGGCACAATGGGAATCCCCATCGTGGGCCTTTGCGACAGCGACAACATCACCACATTCGTGGACTGGGTGATTCCCTGCAACAACAAGGGAAGGCGCTCTTTGGCGCTTATCTTCTATTTGCTCGCGCGAGAATACCTGATGGGGAAGGGCAAGATTGCATCTTATGACGAGTTCCAAAAGCCGCTTGCCGCATTCGAGGCAGAGCCTGGAGAGGAAGTTGCGGTGCCTGAAGGCGCAGCCGCGCCTGCAGCTGCGGAGGAGAGCGTGAAAGCGGCGGTGCAGGAGGAGAAAGTGGAAGAACCTTCAGATGCGACGGCAGTTTTGCACAGCAAAACTGCGCCCATTCGAGCTGAAGGCTCGAATCGGGAGCATCTGGAGGGACAGTCGCCGAAGGCGAGTGGAAAGCCTGCTGAAGCTGCAACCCCTGCGCCATCTGAAAAGGCGGAAGCGCCAAAAGAGGAACCTGTTGCGCCTACTGAAGAGAAGCACGCCCATGCCCACAAGAAGAAAGAGGAGTGAGCGCGCTTATTTTTATTATTTTATTGCCTCTTAGCGCAAGCTGGCGCATCGGGATTTTTCTGGAGAGAGGCAAAGAATAAAAGGATTCGCCTCCAATAGCAGCGAACATGACGTCTTTGCGCGCCCAAGGCGCAACTGAATACCTGGTCATTGCGGCAGTTGTTCTCGTAATCGCACTTGTTTCAGTTTCCCTTCTCGGCTTTTTCCCAAGCACAGCGGGCAGCACAAACGCCGAGCAAAGCCAGACCTATTGGCTGTCTGCGCGCCCGACAGGCGTGTATGACGCCAAGACGACGGAATCCGCCTGCGGAGGCAGCCGCGGCTACACCATGACTTTGGAGAACCACGAGGCCACCCCCATTAAGCTGACAGGCGTGTCCATCGCAGGCCAAAGCTCGACGTTTTGCAGGTCTGGGCAGGCTGCGGCCGGCGAGATAAGGCTGGACTCTGGCGAAAAGGCGACAATTGACGTGCCTGCCGCCATCTCATCCTCTGCAAGCAGGTCGATGAACGCGAATATTTCCATAAGCTACACATCGGCATATGGATTGTCCCGCATACAGTATGGCTCAATCCCGATAATCATCACCAACAGCCTGCCGCCGCTTGCAATTCTCGGCGAATCCTGCGCCACGTATTCGTGCGCCAGCGGGCTGGAGTGCGATGCTGGCACCTGCGCGGCGCCAATGTGCGCAGGCGATGGGGAATCCTGCGATGGCGTTTCATGCTGCAGCGGGCTGGAGTGCGATGGAGGGACATGCCAGGCTGCGCAGTGCGGGGGAGCCGT
>JAPLWX010000001.1 GCA_026396415.1 Microcaldota archaeon | reverse complement strand
GTTTGCCTCAGAGCCTTCAGACACATCGTCACCGACGTGCCACCTACAATCTTGGCTATTGAATAAGGCTGGGTTACATCACCTCAATTCAAGCTGGACTTTAACCAGCTGGATTCATGACCTGCTGGGCGTGCCGACGTAGAATTAACTTTGTTTAAAAAATGGTGGGTTCGTTTTAGGCACGCTGCCGGCGTTAAACGCCCTGCTGCGGATTCGTGGGTTGCGGGCTTGCGAAGCCGAACAGATGTAGGACTGCCGCAAGCAAAAATACCAGAATAATTCCCTTTATCAAAACACCTAATACTTTCTTCATTCTACTTTGGTGAGCGTGGATGTGCTTGGGTTCACGGTATCAATGAAACAGTGCCACGGGCAGTGGGGGGATTCGACTGGGTTAACATAGCTGGCCCCTGTCTCATAGCCAATGCCGAGGGGGTTGTTTTCGGTGTCTATGGGTATCGTCATCGCCTTGCCGTCTGGGCTGAAGCGTATATCGCCGCCTAATGCTATGACCCTGTTGTTCAGAAAGGTAATCATAAGATCATTTCCAGTGCCGTCATTTTGCAGATAGAAGTCGCTTCCGCGCACATTGTAGCCGTTTGCGTCAGTGTAAGATGGAGGCATCGGCGCGCAGCCATCTACACAGCCGAAGATTGGGTCAGACACTTTTACGTGCGTGATGATGAAATCCTTGGCAACTACTGGACCGCCGTCATAGTCAACTACGACATATTCACATTTCATGGTGAACTCCAAATCATATGATGCTGCGAACTGCTGGTTTGTTTCATGATTCTGATCACTTGGCAGATAATAGTGCAACTGCCCGCTGTCTGAAATTGTCCCCTTCCAAGTGCCTTCGTAGGGCGATGTGCACGCCTGAGTTTCAGACTGGTTGTCCAATGTAGGCGGAGTTTCAGGCGGGGCGGTTGCCACACCTGCCTCTGGTTTTGTCGGCTGTGCGGGTGAATTCGGGATGCCTGGCTGGGGCGGCTTAGGCAGCACCTGCGGAGTGGAATTGACCCCTTCAGGGTTGACAAGCACGCGGGTGGATGTGCATTTCGAGGCGCCTGCACTGTCCTTCACGCACACGCCGAAATTATACGTGCCCTCCTTTGTTGGAATGCCTGAAAGAGCGCCATCCATATTCACAAACATCCCCATTGGGGGCGCGCCTGTTGCAAATGAATCAGACTCGAACGTATAGGCTCCCTTCCCGCCTGCTGCCATCGCAACCAATACGACGCAGGTTTCTCCCACGGTGCACTGCCCGTTGGTGACCGAAGCTATCACAAGAGTGGTGGGGGCGGTGCTGTTTGCGTTTATGTCAGTGCCCGGGGATGCGCAGCCAAAAAGGAGAACTAAGAATGCCGACGCAACCGCCAAAATTAGATGCGAGCCTTTCATCCGAACCACCAAAGTGTAATCCGGATGCTCGCTATAAAAGATTATGCACCCGCCCCATTGCCCGGGAAATGCCCTGGTTTTGGGTAGAAAACGAGCAACCTTTTCTCTATGACCCCAGTTCCAGATGAAACGGTTAACGCCACGACCCCGAAGTGTCCAGTATCCCTTTATAGAGCCTTATATCTCTTTAACGGCTCGGTTGAAAAAGGGGGTGTTTTAGCCATTTTTGCAAAACCATTTAGGGCGTTTGCCGACGTTGCAGGGTTAAAACACGCTGTTTTAGAAACGCCAGGTCGGGGCGCTTATTTTTATTTGTTCGCTGGATGGGTTAGCGCATGCTTTCTGCAATCGTTTTCGACCTGGACGGGGTGGTCTACCTGGGCGCGCAGGGCATCCCGGGCGTGGCATCGGAAATCGAGCGCCTGCAGAGAACCGTGCGCGTGCTTTTTCTCACCAACAATGCCACCAAGAGCAGGGCGGACTATGCGCGCCACCTTGCGAAATTCGGGATAATGGCGCGCCCTGATGACGTGATGACCGCATCGTTCGGCTGCGCGAGCTACATCCTGGAGAACTACGGCAGGGGGAAGCGCGTTTATGTTGTGGGCGAGCAGGGATTGCGCGACGAGCTTGAAGGGGAGGCGATGGCGGAAATCATGGAGGATGGGGCGGAGTTTGTCGTCTGCGGCCTGGACAGGCAAGTCACATACGGGAAGCTGGACGCTGCCCTTCGGAACTTGAATGCCGGCGCTACATTCATACTTGCGAATTCAGATCCCACCATTCCGCGCGAGTTCGGCGTCTCGCCAGGCTCCGGGGCGATTGCCGCAAGCCTCATATGCGCGAGCGGAAGGCAGCCGGATGTTGTGATTGGGAAGCCGTCCGTTTACCTCATCAAAAAGCTCCTTCAGATGCACGGCATCAAGGCGCGCGAAGCCGTTTTCGTGGGCGACAGGCTGGACATCGACATTCGGATGGCAAACAAGGCAGGCATGAAGTCGGTGCTTGTGCTCACGGGGGTTGCCAAGAAAGGGGATGCAAAACGCGCGCCAAAAAAGGACAAGCCCTGGAAAATAATCAAAAGCGCGGCGGAAATCGGGAATGCGCTGGGGATTTGATGAAAAGAGTCGTAATCATCCACGGATACGGGGGGGAGCCGATGCACGGCTTTCGCCCATGGCTGAAAAAAGAGCTTGAGGCAAGAGGATTTGCCGTGAGCGTGCCTGCCATGCCGAGCCCGGACGAGCCGCGCGCTGATGAGTGGGTTGGGGCCATTGCAAATGAAGTTGGGCACGGAGGCAAAAGCCATGAGTGCATCCTTGTGGGGCATTCGCTTGGCTGTGTTGCCATACTGCGGTACCTTGAGCAGGCGAAAGGAAAAATAGCAGGCGCGGTGCTCATCGCTGGCTTTGTGGGAGGAATGGGAGATGATTTTTCCGTGCTTGCGAATTTTTTTGAAAAGCCAGTGGAGTGGCAGCGCGTGAAGAGGATGTGCCCTGAGTTTGTTGCCATCTTTTCGGACAATGACCCTTATGTGCCGCTTTCGCAAGTGAGGATATTCGAGATGAATTTGCGCGCAAAAACTTTGGTGTTGCACGCGCGCGGGCACTTTTCCTCAAGCGAAGGGACGGTGGAACTGCCTGAGGCGCTTGATGCTGTGCTTGGGATGGTCCGCTAATTGCCGGAACAGGCTCCGGCTCCAAACATGCGCCATGCCAGGCACTGCAAACACGGTGCGAGACCCAGAACGGGGAGCGTTAAAAATCCAGGTTTTCAGCGTCTTTTGCATTATACTCTTTGTTCTTTACGCCTTTCAGGACTTCCTTTGTGTCCTTGATGTATGGCTTTGCCAGGAGATATAATGCGAAGTGGTGCCTTTTGAAGGCAGACAGTATCTGGTCTTCGTACTTGAGGACTATTGCCGCTGCTTTGGCTGCATCGTCTTTTGCCTTGTCTTCGCTCTTGATCGAGTACACGTCGATTGACTGGAGCTCCTTCCCCAAGCCGCTGCTCAGGATGTCAAGCATCATCTTGAAGTTGGAATTCGTATTGACCCAATTGTCAAACAAGAAGGCGGGAGCTTGCGCCTCTGCCTGCGCCATCGCAACCACCAACATGTGGGTGTTCTGGCCGGCCAGGTCGAATATTTTGAGCCAGGTGTCCTTCCTTTCCACCAGGCTCTTGGCTGTTTTCTCGGATGCATCCGCGTTGTCGGCTGCAAGCGCGTAGAATACGAACTGGCCCCCATTCACCCCCGATTGTTGCATGATGCGGTTCGCATATTGGCGGTCTGCATTGAAAATGCCGGCAAAACCCTTGTTTCTGAGTGAGCGGAACATGAAGCACGTGTTCTGGGCAAGGGCGCTGCCCTTGTAATCGCTCATCTCAACGATGAAGAGGTTGGGGTTCTCCAGGAACAGCCTGGCTGAGGAAATGTCGAATACTGCCTTCTTGTCAAACCACATCTTGCCGCTTGCGGAAACTGAGGCAAGGTCCCCTTTCACATAAAACCCGCTTTTTGAGACTGGGAAGTAGCGGATGGACTTGTCATCGTTGAAATAGAGGCTGATTTCTGCCCTTGAAAATGAGATATTGGCAAAGCGCTCGAATGTCATCTTTGTCTCTTTTCCTCCGTATGCAGCATCCCCGAATGATAAAAGCGGCCCGTCGTTCTTTATGATGACTGCGCCATTGGCTTTCACGCTTTCGTTGAAAAGGAACTCCATTGTGGAGAGGACTTTGCTGGCTTTGCCTATAAGCTCATTCATTTTGCCTGAATTCCCGCCGGATTTTGACAGTATGGCAATGGCAATTTCGTCAGGGCAGCAATGCCCGACCTGCTTTTTTATCGTGTCCACCATCTTGTAGTCATACAGGACGGCGGGGAATTTATCGGTCGCTTTGGCGCTGCCACCCGGAGCCTCGCCAGATTCGACTTTTGAGATTTTCATGTTCTGCATCAAACCACAGCCAATAATTAACGTAGATAAGAATAATAATACTCTACTTGAACAGGTCGTAGGGCGTTGCGTAATTCATCGGCGAGCAAAAACAGGAGCAGAATTCACGTCCGTCGTTTCATCTCAAATATCGTCACGGTAAACTGATGGACTCTGACCTCGCTGGCAATTATGCAACAGCCTAAGGTCGCGCACAGCCTGCTCCACGTTCTCCTTTGTCTCGGTGTCCAGGTGCTCTGCTGGTGCAGAAGGCGCGGGGGTTGTTGCTGGCGCGGGACCGGAGTATGATTGCGACAGTAGCGCGGAGATGCTTATGCAGACGCTTGCGCCGCATGAGGGGCAGCGCGCGGGCACTTTTCCTCAAGCGAAGGGACGGTGGAACTGCCTGAGGCGCTTGAAGCAATCCTGGAAATCACAGGCAAGACAGATTAGCCATCACCGAAAATTAAACAAAAACGAGATTAGCAGCGCCACTGCAAACAACACTGCAAAGCCTGCAGCGAACCCGAAAAACATTGCAAGCGAAAGCAGCAAGGCTTTTTTTGCGCCGATTCCACGGTTAATAAGAGCCACCACTACAAAGCAAGCGAGGAAAGACAGTGAAAGCGAGGGAAGTGGACCGGTGGAAGATAAAGCAAACACTGTTGCAATCGCAGCCACATAGCCAGCATAGGCACGCCAGACTGCCTTTTTTTCCAGACCAAGGCGCGGAAGCGCGAGATATGCGGCAACGAATGGAAACACGATTATCCCTGCAAGAATGAAAAAAAGCGACACAATGCCCTGGTTTCCGATTTCCCCTGGGCTAAGGGCAAAGCTTGCGGCATTGGCGGCAAGCGCCATCCAGCCCGCCTGCGCAAGAGTTATTTTTTTCTTGTTGAAATAATGGACGATATAAGCTTCGAACGCCACTGCAAATGCCTCTGCAGACAGTATGATGAAGAAAATTAATCCGTAATTGCCCATGCCCACTGAGCCATGCCAGTCGATGAAAAACGGCTCGGCTGCAAAGCAGTATGCCCAGACTATAGGAATTGAGATTATGTTGGCGCCAAGAACATATTTCAGGATGCTAAAGTCAATTTTGTAGTGCCGAAGCACAATGAAGGAAACCAAAAGCTCAATCGCAATCGCTGCGGTAAAAAGAGGCATGGCAGATAGGGTGTCCGAGATAGCAGGAACTGCAATTTCCTGCTTTGGCTGCACCCAGCCAGGCGGCAACGGGTTTGCAAATGCAAATGATGCGAGGAGCAGAAGCGCAAAGACGGAAAATAGCCGCATATTTTCACCTGAACAGGTCCCTTACAGCCTGCTCCACGTTCGCCTTTGTCTCCTCTTCGGCATGGGCCTGTGCGAGCGCGGCGTCAGGGGTCGCAGGGGACGGGGAGGCGGGCTGCAGGGGGGAGAAGAGCGAAGAGATGGAAATTGTCACAGACGCGCCGCACGAGGGGCAGCGCGCAGTGAGGGTGAGGTCTTCCACCGCGAGGTCTGAATTGAAGTCGAACGAGTTGTTCGCGCCGCACCTGCAGGGGGCGTACTTCTTGAGCGAGACCATGGCATCACCAGGAAGAGAAACGACGCGGCAATTAATAATGCTTATTCCACGGTGACTGACTTTTGTGCCTCCATGTTCACGATTATGCTGCTTTTCACTTTTTTCCCAAGCGAAGTCAGTTTATATTTTTTATCAACAAGCCCCATCTTCTTAAATGAACTTTTTACCCAAGATGCTGCAGAAGGTTGCGTTCCAATCAAGAACTTCACGCCGCCGACAGCTGCCAATCTTGAAAACAGGCGCCGTCGTCTCTTTGGATAGAAAACGAATATTTTATTTTCCAATAGAGGTAGATTTCTTATTATCTCCAATGCCCCTATCCGTATATAGAATTTATTGTCTCCTTCCTTAACCGCCTTAAATCGCAGCCCACTTACAGCCAATATCCTTTCCAGAATGGGGCAGTCGTTTCTATTGGTAGCTACCTGAATATGCGCTCTTTTCTTGGCATTAACAGCGCCGTCTCCCTCCAAAACACCACATATGAAATTCATGGCGAGTTCCTTGTTTTTGGTGCGAGTTATCCTGTTTATGAGAGAGAAGAGAATTTTGTTGTAAAATCTTAAAACCGCCAGCCTGTGCTCTTTTATCACCAAGGTCCCAAAGTCATTGTATTTCCTGGCGCTGCCCGAGAGGGATTTGTGTGTTCTGATTTTTATTTTGCTTAAATCCACATCAGTTGCAGTTTGCCATTCTTTGATCAGCCTCGCAGAATCGACTTTGCCATGAAGAATGGTAAAACTGAGTTCAAAGACAGGCGATGCATCGCGGATCAGCATACTGTGCATCTTCAGATAAAATTTCGCCTGCTCCGGAGTTGAAGCGCAGATGCCCCAGCTGTTTCCTTTTCTTGTCCCATCTGCAAAATAAGCGCCTATATACAGTGCAATTTCTTCATAGGAAATATCTGCCAGGATTACCACGGATTTTTTCTTTCCATCAAAAATTGCCAGTTCGTTTTCATTGATTTGAGAGAGGGTGTTTCCGAGGATTTTTTTCAAATCAATGCTCCCTGCTGTAGGCCGTATGCTTTTCGATAGCTTATTCTTTAATATGACTTGCAAATCCTTGGATGGATATGATGGATTTGGAAATGCCATAAATTCGATTTTATTGTTTCTTTTTCGTTTGATTATTTTCAGAAGACAGGTTTGTTTATCCCGATTCAAAATAATGTCCGCTGAGACGATGTCATTTGTTTCGAGAGAAAATTTTTTTCCATATTCAATTGGAATGTATACTCTTCCATCTTTGCCTGCTTTAGTTCCAAATCCAGCTATTTTTTCAACTTCCAGAGTGATTGTCTTTCCAAGCAAACCATATTTTTTGGCAAGATTGGAGGGAATATAAACTCCGAGCATGCCATCCATTTTGATGATTTTTGCGAAGAAAAACAGCGTGCTATCATTGATGAAGAAAGAGACTTTGACTCGGTCGCCCAAATTAATTTTTGATTTTTTCGAGGTTAGTTTGGCAAAGCCCGTTCCTGAACTGTTTCCTCTTTTGACCTTGCTTTTAAGACGGATAATCATGTGCTTTATAAGAAGAGAAAGATTAAAAAGCTATTCCACGGTACAGCTTTTTGCTAGATTTCGTGGTTTATCTGGATCCTTTTCAAGTTTCACCGCCATGTAGTAGGCAAGGAGCTGCAGGGGCACTGCGTAGACTATGGGGATGGCGAGCTGCGCCACGCGCGGCATGCGGAAATGGAGCGCGCTTTTCGAGATTGCCTCGTCGCTGTCGGAGAATGCGACGAGTTGCGCGTCGCGCGCGCGGCACTCGGACATGTTGGAAATTGTTTTCGGAAGGGAGGTGCCCGATGGCGCAAGCGCGACCACCACCACGTCTTTCTGCAGGAGGGAGAGCGGGCCGTGCTTGAGCTCGCCCGCTGCGTATGCCTCAGCGTGGAGGTAAGTGATTTCCTTAAGCTTGAGAGCGCCTTCAAGCGCGGAGGGGAAGGAAAGCGAGCGGCCTATGAAGAAAAAGTCCTTGTGGGGGGCAAGGCGGGAGGCGAGCGTTTCAAGCTCCCCTGCGCGCTCAAGCACCTGCTCGATCTGCTCGGATGCATCCGAGAGCGAGGAGATCTCCTGCTTTTCGCCTGATAGGGTGAGCGCGATTTTGGAAAGCACCGCCACCTGGGAGGTGAAGGACTTGGTTGCCACCACCGCAATCTCGGGGCCTGCCGCGATGTTCACGGTTGCATCCGATTCGCGCCAAAGGGAGCTGTCTGTCACGTTGGTGATGCCAAGTATTTTTGCGCCTGATTTCTTTGCAAGGCGCACTGCGGAAAGAGTGTCCGCGGTTTCGCCGGACTGGGAGATGGCGACCACGACGCGCTCATTGCCCGTGCGCGCATATGCGAACTCCGAGCCGATAATCACGTCGCAATTCACGCCAAGGCGGGACTGGAGGAGCTGCTTGAATACCAGGCCTGCGTAAAAGGAGGTGCCGCAGGCGACTACCGTTATGTTCTGCTGCCCTTTCAGGAGCGCAACCGCCCCTGAGGCATCCGCCGCCAACGCTTCGCGTATCTTTCCGCCCTGCTCGTGTATCTCCTTGAGCATGAAATGGTCGAAGCCCTCCTTTTCCGCCATTTTCGCGGTCCACGTGACGGTGTGCACTGCCCGCTCCACTTTTTTGCCTTTGTTTTTTATTTCGTAACCCTCGCGCGTGAAGCGCACCAGGTCGCCATCCTCTATGTAGATTACGCGCTTGGTGTAGTCCAGGAGAGCGGGAACGTCGGAAGCGCAGAACATTTCATCCTTGCCGATGCCAAGTATGAGGGGAGGGCCGTTCCTTGACAGGTAAATCGCCTCCTCGCCCTGGTGCATGCACACGAGGGACCATGAGCCTGAGAGTTTTGC
The DNA here is from genome assembly GCA_026396415.1 of Microcaldota archaeon. Classification (GTDB taxonomy): domain Archaea; phylum Micrarchaeota; class Micrarchaeia; order Anstonellales; family Anstonellaceae; genus UBA10161. The sequence continues at coordinate 38,748 of JAPLWX010000001.1, read as the reverse complement.
CACGGCGTTTGCAAACGCCTTGCCAAAGTCGCCCTCTTTCTTGCCTTCCTCCTCCACCAGGTGCGCGATGACCTCGGTGTCGGTCTCGGACACGAACTTGTGCCCCTTTTTCGCAAGCGCGGCGCGCAGCGAGTCGAAATTCTCTATCACGCCGTTGTGCACAATGTAGATTTTGCCGGTGGAATCCGTGTGCGGGTGCGCGTTTTTCTGCGTGACGCCGCCATGCGTTGCCCAGCGGGTGTGCCCTATGCCCATATTGCCCTCGAGCTGGAGGAAATTGCGCTTGGCGTGGATGTCGTCTATCCTGCCGATGTCCTTTATCGCCGAGATGCCTTTTCCTGAAACGGTTGCAATGCCTGCGGAGTCGTATCCGCGGTATTCAAGCTTGCGAAGCCCCTTGAAGATGACCTCGGACGCTTTGCGGTACCCAATATAGCCGATTATTCCGCACATGAAGATTACCCATCCTGGCCTTTTCTAGACTTTTTCGCCAAGGGCAAATGTCCTTTTCACAGATGTTATTTTTACCTTTGCTTTCTCGCCGACAATTCCGCCGGCAACGAAAATCACAAATCCTTCGACATGGGCGATGCCGTCCCCCTTCGCGCCTTTTGCGTCGATGGTGACCTCGTACTCCCTGCCCTCCTCAACCGGGCGTCCGATGCCGTCCATGAGACCGCCTCCCGATTAGTATGCTGAGCCACCATTAATAAAATCACCTGAAAGGGCGCTCATTGCGCCGCAGGCGCATAAGCGACGCGCTCCTTCCCAGGCGCGAGAAAAGCGAGCCGTATGCACGCTCGAATTCGTCTGGCGGCATTGCAGCGCGCAGGTCGGCCTCTATCAGGATGGCAGGGTAGGCATATGCCTTGTGCTGGCAGGAAAGGGAATGCACTAGCGAGGCGATTTCCGAGAATGTGCGCTGCCCGCTCAGGAATTCGACGCGCAATGGGCGGTCGTCCTTCACGGGCTTGAGGTAGAAGGAGAGGATTTTCTCGCTCCATTGCCCCAAATCTTTTAGGACCGGGTGCTTTGATGAGGAGGAGTAGGGAAACGCGCAGGTGCGCTCGCCTGCCTCGAGCATGAAATAGAGGAAGTTGGTGTCGGACGTATGCGCAAAGCCTGGCTCGTTTTGCGAGTGCTTCTGGACGATGTCTATGAAGCGCCTGCTTCGGCTGTCCTTTATCACGCCCAAAAGCGTGGTGTTCGCCCTCCAGGAGGATTCGTAAAGCGACTGGTAGGCTGCGAGCACTTCTTCGTACAGCGGGCGCATCTCCGAGTCCTCGGACGGCTTGTCGGAAAGCAGCGGCGCAATGGAGCCGTCCATCATCAGGCAGGTTGGCGAGTGCTTCTGCACGAGGGAGGCGGCAAGGGAAAGCTCGCCCTTGAGGCGGAAAAGCGAGTTGTGCAGCATCACGTCGTGGGAATCAAGCCCGCTGCGCACGTCGTACTGCATTGGGGGGAGGGAGGAGGGGAAATAGCTATACGAGACTGTCTTGGAGCCTTGATATGCGAACAGCGCGCCAACCGCGCGCATGAGCAGGAAATTGAAGCCGTGGAGCTCCTCGCCAACAATGCCGCCATCCACCGCGGCAATGGTGCCATCCACCGGCACGACTGGCACCTTGTGGACAAGCTCGCGCTCAAGCGTTTCCGCGTATTCTATCTTCCCCGAGTTGAAGCGGAGGCGGCGGGCAAGCTCCTCGCGCGCATGCTCGGTGGAGGCGATTTGCTCTGCTATTTCTGCAAGCCTGTCGGGCATAACAATATAATTGGTGCAATCGTTTTTATCTGCATGGGGCTCAAGCAGGCAATCATCATCAGGAGCGACCTGGGCATGTCAAAAGGCAAGATGGCAGGCCAGTGCGCGCACGCTTCGGTATCAGCCTACGTCCTTGCGCGCGCCAGGGATGCGGACGCAGCGCGCGAATGGGAGGAGGAAGGGCAGAAGAAAATCGTGCTCAAAGTCGGCTCGGAGGAGGAGCTTCTTTCGCTTTATGAGAGGATGAAGAGGGAAATGCCCTGCGCGCTCATACGCGATGCGGGAAAGACGCAGCTTGAGCCGGGCACCATCACATGCTTTGGCGCGGGCCCGGCGGGCGAGGCGCTGATAAATAAGTATACGAAAGAGCTGAAACTGCTCTGATTTTGAGAACTGCGGCAGCGCACGAGCATAGCCTTAAAAAGCAGTGCAGGCACATCCCAACTCCCTTCCCGCAGGGGAAGCCATGGAAAAGTCTGCAGACAGACTTTTTCAGCATTGGAATGGAAATTCCAATCAATCTGAAGAGGCAATGCTATGTTATACCCATTTGGAACATGCAATCCCGCAGTTGCGAATAAAGGGGCGCTGCCCGCAGGCAATTTGAAAGTCGTGCCCAGAGAGAGCAAGCCATATTCCGTTGACTGGCATATTGAGCCAAGCAATGGCAAGGCATCCGTGCTCACGGTAGTCAAAAGCCAGGATGATGGGAAACAGCAGGCTTCCAACCCGTTCATCCGCAAGAAGGCAAAGGAAGCGCCTGAAAGCCACATGGCGAGCCGTTTCTTCGGCTGAAACTTCTTCTTCGCCGGCTTTTTTTCCATGCATTCCCCCGAGCCGCGGCCGAACGGTAAAGGCTGTCTTTTTAAGCCTTCTGCGGAAAAAAGGGGAAACAATCGTTTTTACTATGGAGGTGAGACGATGGCGGACAGCATAAAAACTGAAGGGAAAGCAATCGAAAAGGGAGAATACATAATAGGAATCGCGATAATACTTGCCGCGCTTCTTGTGTCAGGCACCGTGTTCATGGGGATGAACTCGGTCACAGACGCGATTGGCAAGGTAAAGCTGACTGTCACCGCGGCGCCTTCCGGCGGCAGCGGCACGACGCCAACGCCGACCCCCACCCCGACGCCAACCGTCCCAACAGTGCAGCAGCTGTCAGGGCTTGACTATAGCACGGCGCCATTCCGGGGCAGTGCCAGCGCGGACTTGGTAATGGCGGAGTACTCTGACTTCCAGTGCCCGTATTGCGGCAACGCAGAGCCCACCATGGTGCAGCTCCAGGCAGCATACCCGAACATGAAGTTCATCTACCGGCAGTTCCCGCTTTCGTTCCACCCATATGCGCAAAAGGCAGCCGAAGCCTCCCTTTGCGCAAACGCGCAGGGCAAGTTCTGGGAGCTCCATGACAAGATGTACGCAAACCAGAACAGCCTTGCCGTGAGCGACATAAAGGGTTACGCGGCGGCGATTTCGGGCATGAACGCAACCGCGTTCAACACTTGCCTTGACAGCGGCACAATGGCTGCAGAGGTGTCGAAGGAGGAGCAGGAAGGCGTAGGCATAGGCATCCAGGGGACGCCCAGCTTCCTGATTTACTCCAAGAGCGTGAAGAGCGACGCGCTTGAGGCAAAGCTCCAGGCGCTTGCAACCAAGCTCCAGACAGGGGTGGTGCAGGTCAACGGGGCAGGCTATGGGATAGTCGTGGTAGGCGCGCTGCCATACGCGAACTTCCAGGAAGTCATGAGCGCGTTCAACTAAGCGCGTCCTTTTTTTGTTTTTCTTTTTTTTCCTTTTTCTTTCCACTCTTATTTTTATATTTTGCCTTGCACCTTTGCACAGGAAACGGGGGATTGCATGCACCAGCCGGAAAAGCCGGGCGTTGACCGCACAAAATACTTCATAGTCGTGGGGATGCTTGCCGCGGTGGCGCTGCTGGGAATCTCCATGTATCTCGCAAACAGCGCAAAAGCCACGGCAGGCGCGGGCGCCCTGCCTGCAAAAACGCCCGCCCTCAATGGAAGCGGAAGCGCGGAGCCGCATGCCCTAAATCCTGCGCCGCAGCTCCTCCCTAACAGCAGCGTTGCCACGGGCTCGGGAGGGGAGGCGCAGGTGCCGCAGGTCAAAGCCCCTGCCAAAGAGGTGACATTGGATTTTCTGTATGAAGACGGATGCCCGTACTGCCAGGCAATGAAGCCCATTGTTTCTGCGCTGGCTGCCGCGCTGCCCGCGGACAGGTTCGAGGTGCGCTACTGGAATGTGGCATTGCGCGGCAGCAATGCCACGGTGGAGGCAGTGTACGCGGACTACGGCGCCAAGGGGTATTACCGGGGATCCGTCCCGACATTCGTGGCAAACTGGGATGATTACCGCGTGGGCACGATGGGCGAATCCGACTTCAAGGCATGGGTCTGCTCCAAGTTTTCTGCGCCCAAGCCGTCTGCGTGTTAAAAATGCAGGGGCTTTGGGCAGCATGCAAGCTTCCATCCCCATGGGCGGCTAACTCTCTTTTTATAATTTCCCTTCGTTCCTTAGCACATGTCGGGGATGCAGCAGTTCATCGAGGCCTGCCTGAAAGGCGCCGCGCAGGAAATTGCCAAAGCCAGGAAAGCGGGGCTGACCATAAAGGCAAAGGCAAGGAACGACAAGGCGACGTCGGCCGACCTTGCAGCCGAGAAATTCGTGGTGGGCGAGATTGCGCGCGAATTTCCCGATTCGGCCGTCCTTTCGGAAGAGTCCTACCTCAAGGCTGACCTGGAGCATGGCTCGCTTTTCGTGATAGACCCCATCGACGGCACGCATAATTTCATACAGGGAATCCCGCTCTGGGGCGTGTCAATCGCGCATTTTTCCAAAGGAAAGCCCACGGCAGGCGGCATTTACCTGGTGCCGCAGCAGGAGATGCTGTACGCCGAAAAGGGGAAGCATGCGACACTCAACGGCAAGAAGATAGCCGTAGCCGGGACAGCGAAGCTTGAGGATTTTTTCCTGCTTTGCGACACGCGGCTGCACAGGATAAGCGAGCAGGGCTTCCTGCCGCACCTGGTGGAAATTGAGAAGATTAGCCAGCACACGCGCTTTTTGGGCTCCACTGTGCACGACATGGGCTATGTGGCATGCGGCAGGGCGGATGCATGCATGAGCTTCAAGCTCAAGCCATATGATTTTGCAGCGGCTGCGTTCATTGCCGAGCGAGCGGGCGCCACTGCCACGGACCTTGAGGGAAAGCCCTGGGGGCTTTCCACCGAGCGGTTCCTGGTCTCGAACGGGGCGCAGCACAGGAGGATACTAGACGTGCTGCATGGGAAGGGATAGGGGCCGGCTTTTGCTGAAGGGGCGTGAGGGGAAAGTTTTTTCGCAGCCTGGCATGGCGCTGCCTGTTTTTTGCACAAGGCGCATTGTTGGGAAAGCTTCCACGCATCCGTGCATATTGCGCTGCCCAATGCTGTTTTTGCCGGGAAAGCTTTTTCGTTGTATTGGAATTTCTATATTCCAATGCTGAAAAAGTTGTCTGCAACTTTTTCACTGAATGACCTCGGTGCGGAAGCCCCTGGCTTCCTGATTCGAGCTGAAGCTCGAATGGGCCCTTTTTTGCTGAAAGCAAAAAGCGGGCAGCCAGTGGAGGAGCACCGAGGCTGGGGGGCTTCCCCTAAAGGATTAAGCGGAAGCCTCGCTATTTGCGCGAAGCGCAAATGCGCCCCTTTTTACCTCGGGTAAAAAGTGGGCGGCCTTTAGGCCGAGGTCATTCACGGCATTGCATTTGGCGCTGCCTATCGCTGATCCTGCTTTTCTTTTGCAGATGCCGCTTTTTCCTCCGCGCGCGCAAGCAGGTTGGGGTAGTGCGAGAGCATAACTGAAAGCGAGGCAAGCGTCACGGAGGAGAAAAGCGCAAGGAGGCAGGCGGAAAAAAGGAGGGAAAGCCAGCCAATTGCAGAGAGGGCGGATTTGAAGCTGCGCCTTGCCTCGGAAACCCTGGAAGATGCGGTGCTGATGTCGCTTGCCAGGCCTTGCACAGAGGCGGCTGCGGCCCTCGCCGATGATGCCATCTGCGAAGCAGAGCGGGAGGCGTTTGCAAACTGCAGGGATGCCGTTCTCAGGTCGCCTGATGCGGACTGGAGGCGCGGGTCCAGGGAGAACGGGGGGATGGATGAAAGGTCTGAGATGGATGAGGAAAGCGAGGATGTGGAGTTGGAGTAGGACTGGAGCGCAGCCGAGGCCGAGCTTATGGCGCCGTATGCATAGTCGGAGGAGTTTGCCGCAAGGGAGGCTGATGCGCCGGCGTCTGCCAGTGCGGATTCCGCGGAATCGAACTGGGGGGAGAGCGTGGCGTCAATGCCCGATAGCGCCATGTACGACGCGGCATAGACGCACAATGAAGCCGCCATGCCGAGCAGCGAAAGGAAGAAGGCGATGAGCGCAAGCGCCGCCGCAGTGTTCTCCATCATGCCTGGCGGAATGCGCATCTTATAGCCCCTGCTTTTTCTTTTTCATTATGTGGAAGAGGAAGCCGGCGGCTATCAGCGCTATGAAGAACAGCACAACGGCAACGGAGATCGCCGCAAGCGAGAGGGACTGGGAGTCGCGCGATTTCGCCTCTGCCGCATCCTTTGCCTGGGATGCCATCTGCAGGGCTGCAGGGGGGGAGGAATAGACGGTTTCCTTGGCAGTTGCCAGCAAGGCTCGCTCCTTTGAAAGGTCTGGCGCGAACAGCAAAGAGCGGCTTGCCGATGCGTTGATATCTATCTCAGCAACCAGGATCGATGATTGCGCCGCATTGATTTCCTTTGCGGCTGCGTCGAGCGTGGCCTGATCGGCGGCTATCTCCAGGCGGGCAAGCGCAAGCGAGTGGTTTGCGGATGCAAAGTCCCCGTTTTCCGCGCTCTTTTGCGCAAGCGATATGAGCTCGAGCGAGCCTGAGAGATTCATGCCCTGGCGGTAGGCATCGGACGATGCCTGAAGGCGGGAAATCTGGGAGGCGAGGGCGGTTATCTCGGATGTGATGAATGCAGTGGACTGGTTCTGCTTCTTCTCCTCATCCGCCGCTGCCTTTGATTCGGAGCCAGCCACTATGGCATTGGCAAGCTGGGGGAGGGAGGATGCGAGGTCCGCGGATGCCGCATAGTTTTTCGAGGCGAGCGCGGACGAGGCTGCGGACGCCTTGTTGTCAAACTGCACCACCTGGGACGTGTTGGTGGAGGAAACGCCCCGGTAGGGGGCAACCAATGCCTGCGATGACTGTATGGCCTGCTTTATCCTAAGCTCCACGCTTTGGGCGAGCGCAGACTGGGCCAGGGTGCAGTCCGATTCGGCATTCTGCGCAAGCGAGGATGCCGAGGAGAATTCGTAAGAGTCGTAGTATTGCTGCGCGGACGCGATTGCAGCGTCCGAAGTGGATGCAGGGGTGAAGGATACGTTGAGCTTTGCGGCAACGGATTGCATGGAGCGAAGGCTGTTGCATGATGCGTTTGCATCGGAAATCATCTGGAGAACGGACGGGTTCCCGCCAGCCGCGGCTATTGAAAACGCCTTGACGAGCTTGTTCTGCGTGTCCGCCACATAAAGGACGCCGTTGTCCACTACGACGTCTTCAGGGTAGGACAGATTGCCCCCTTCCGTGGACGAGTTGAGGATGTCCACAGGGTAGCCGTCAAGCGAGAATGCGACCACGCTTCCCAGGCTTGAGTCTGCAACGTAGAGGCGATTATCGCTGAAGTCCATGCCGCGCGGCGAGGCGAGGGTCAACCCTCCTTTTCCCCTGCCGATGGTGTAGAGGAACGAGAAGGCGCTGTCGTATACGAAAATCAACCCCTTGCCCGAGTCGGATATGTAGATCCTGCCATCATGGAAAAGGATGTCCTGCGGGGAGGAGAGCTGCCCGTCCGAGCCGCCGGACTGGATGGCAGTGCTGGAGAATGACTTTGTGGTGCGGGAGAACGCCACCACCTGCCCGCGCCCTGCGTCGGTTATGTATATCGTGTCGTTTGAGAGCGCAAGCCCCGCAGCCTTTTGCAGGTTTGTGGTGCCGCTGTTCCATTTGTCCACTGCGGAGCCTTCGCCATTGTAGTAGAGTATGTTGCCTGAGGTGCCCCCGGCGATGTAAAGGATGCCGGATGAATTGTCGAACTCCATGTGCATGGGATTGCTCATGTAGGATGTTGAGGACGGGCTGGAGATGGTCCTTGCGCGCGAGAGGTTCGCGCTTGCATTCAGCACGTATATCATGCCATTGCCGCCGTCCGCCACGTACAGGCTGCCGCCCACCATGTAAAGAGATGAGGGCTGGGAAAAGGCATAGTAGTCGCTGGTGTCGGATGCAAGCGAGCCGTTTGTCATGTAGAGGAAATTGAACGAAGGGAATGCAAGAGGGCAGAAAAGCAGGAATAACAGCGCGGCGGATGCAGGATATCTCATATGAACACCGGGAGGAAATGGGCAAGGGGAATATAAAAGACTGTGGTGCGGGCGCGCTTTGCAGCCGTGCGCGGTTCGTGCGCACTTTTTGCTCTTTTTCGTCTTATTTTTTATTTATTTCAACTAAAATAGACATTAATGATAGTTTAACATATTAATTTCGTTAGAGAATAGCGAATTATTTATAAATCCTTGCGGCAAGAAGAAGGCATGGCAGGAACGCTCATACTTGACACCACGCTGCGCGAAGGCGAGCAGGCTCCGCTTGTGCACTTCAGCGAGGAGCAGGCCCTGCAGCTTGCGCACACCATTGACGAGGCAGGGGTGGACTTCATAGAAATCTCGCCCATTGTCGGGGAGAAGCAGCGCAGGATTGCAAAGGGCATGCTATCGGCAGGGTTGCGCTCCACCGTGGTGGTGCACTGCCGCGCCAGGAAGGAGGATATCGAGTCCGTGCTTGCGCTTGACCCGCCATTCGTTGCAATCTACCTGTCCACATCGGATGTGCACCTGGCGCACAAGCTGCACCTGTCGCGCGGGAAGGCGCTGTCGCGCGCGGTGGAGATGGTGGAGTTTGCAAAGTCGCACGGGCTGAAGCTGCGCTTCACCTGCGAGGATGCCTCGAGGACGGAAAGGGGCTACCTTCTTGACATGGTGCGTGCGGTGTCCGAGGCTGGGGCGGACAGGATTTCAATCACGGACACGGTGGGCATGATGACCCCTGTTGCCATGTTCTCCGTTGTAAAGGAGGTGCGCGCCGCCACAAAGGCGGGCATTGACCTGCACTGCCACAATGACCTGGGGCTTGCGCTTGCAAACTCGCTCGCAGGCATAGAGGCGGGCGCCACCTGCATACACGCAACGATAAACGGCGCAGGCGAGCGGGCGGGAATACCGAAAATCGCCGAGGTTGCGATGGCACTTCAGGTGCTTTACGGGCAGAGGAAGGACATAAGCGTGGAAAAGCTTGCCTCGCTCTCGGAAACATTCTCCAAAATGTCAGGCCTGCCGACCGACCCTTTTGCGCCCATAGTGGGGCAGAACGTGTTCCGCCACAAGGGAGGCACGCACCTTGCCGCGGTGCTGCGCGAGGGCAGGTCGTACGAGGCATACTCGCCTGAGAGCATTGGGAAAAAAAGAAGGCTCGTCGTGGGCGGCTATTCCGGGAAGAATGTGCTCCGCTACCTTTCCGACTCGCTTGGGATGAAGATGACCGATGCGCAGGTGGAAAGGGCATTGGCGCGGCTCAAGGAAAAGGAGCGGGACTTGTTTGATTTTTCAATATGAAAAAAGCCAGGGCATGATTTTTCGGATAATGGGGTGTGTTCATGGAAAGCGGGATAACGGTATTCATCGGAGCGGTGACTGACGAGAAAGTCAAGACGGCTGCAATAGTGGAGAGGCTGCGCGGCGTGGCAGGGGTAAAGGCCATATACGAGCTTACAGGGAATCTTGATGTCATGGTGATGGCGCAAAGCGACAGCCTGCCCCAGATAAACGTCATCGTGGAGGCCGTGCGCGCGTGCAGCGGGGTAAAGGAGACCACAACGTACCTGGTGCTGGAGACCACGAAGAACGAATGAATTGGTGTAAATGACAGCAGGGCTGGCGCACAAAGGCGCTCAGCCTTTGGCAATGATTGGTGAATGCAATGGCGGGAATGACACTGGCGCAGAAAATCCTCTCGGCGCATGCTGGAAGGAAGCTTGCTATTGGGGATACGGCGGTAATTTCCGTGGACTATGTGCTGGCGCACGACACCACCACCGCCTGGGCAATCGAGCCGTTCCACGAAATTGCCAAGAGGGTGTTTGACCCTTCGAAAATATTCATTTTCTTCGACCATGCGTTCCCTGCGCCAAGCACGCAGTTTGCGGAGATGCACAGGAAAATAGGCGCATTCTGCAAGGAGCAGGGGATAAAAATGCACTTTGACGGCGTGTGCCACCAGGTCATGGCGGAGAAGTTCACCTATCCTAATGCATTCCTTCTTGGCGCAGACTCCCACACTCCCACAGGCGGGGGCATGGGCGCAATGTGCTGCGGCTTCGGCTCCACTGATGCGGCGGTTGCAATGGCAACGGGAAAGGCATGGGTGAGGGTGCCGCAGACGATACGCATAAACCTTGAAGGCAATCTGCCGTTCGGCGTTTATCCCAAAGATGTCATACTTGGCATTGCAAAAGACCTGTCATCTGAAGGTGCCAACTACAAAGCAGTGGAATTCGGCGGCAGCGCAATTGCGGATTTTGACGTTCCCTCTCGGCTCACGCTTTGCAACATGTGCGCGGAGATTGGGGCAAAGACAGGCATTGTGCCTGCTGACGCGCAGACGCGCGCCTACTTGGAGAAACAGGGACGCTACAAGCCGTTTGAGGAGCTTCGCTCTGACTCCGATGCTGAATTTGACAAGGTGCTCACATACGACATTTCAAAATTCGAGCCCACTGTTTCCACGCCGCCTGACATTGACCGCGGCGTGCCTGTGTCGCAGGTGGAAGGCACGCCGATAACGCAGGTCTTCCTGGGCTCGTGCACGAATTGCAGGATTGAGGACTTGGCAGTTGCATATAGGATAATGAAAGGCAAGAAAGTGATGGAAGGCGTGAAGTTCATTGTGACTCCTGCAAGCAGGCAGGTCTACGAGCAGGCGCTGCAAAACGGGTTTCTCATGGAATTCTCGAAAATGGGCGCCACCATCGCACCGCCTGGCTGCGGCGCTTGCCTGGGCAGGCATATGGGCGTGCTTGGGGATGACGATGTCTGCGTGTCCACCTCGAACAGGAATTTCACAGGCAGGATGGGCTCGCCCAAGGCGAAGATTTACCTTGCCTCGCCTGCGGTCGCTGCAGCGTCGGCGCTTGAGGGGAAAATCGCCGACCCGAGGAAGTATTTGAAGTAGAAGAAATGGAAGGAAGCAGTGCAGCCGCGAGTAAATGGAGGCGAACAATTGCAAGCCCAAGGGAATATTTGAAGTGATGCTATGCGCGTATGGAAATTCGGGAACGCAATAAACACTGACCTGATAACTCCGGGCAGGTACAACATCACCACAGACAGGCGCGAGCTTGCCAAGGTGGCATTCATAGAGCACCGCCCCGAGTTTGCACGCGAGGTGAAGAAGGGGGACTTCATAGTTGCAGGCAGGAACTTTGGCTGCGGAAGCTCGCGCGAGACTGCGGTCACTGCGCTTCTGGAGTGCGGGGTTGCTGCAATAATCGCACCCTCTTTTGCGCGCATATTCTACAGGAATGCCATAAACAACGGCCTGCTGCTAGTCACTGCGGATGAGGCGTTCATTTCCGGAGTGGAGGAGAGCCACCAGCTGGAGATGCGCGATGGCTCGGTGGTGAACCTCACCACTGGGAAAAGCGCTGCCGCAGGCGTCTCGCCCATGCTGCTTGCCCTGCAAAAGCACGGCGGATTGCTCTCTTTCCTGAAGACGCACAAAATAGACGAGCTGGAGCAGGTGCAGCAATGAAAAAAATACTGTGCATTGGCAGCAAAGGGGCGGCCGGGTGCTGCATATGAAAAAAATCCTATACATTGATGGCGACGGCATTGGGCCTGAGCTTATGGCTCACGCGCGCCGCGTTGTTGATAGCATTGCAAAGGTGGAATGGATGCGGGGAGAGGCAGGCTTTGCCGCATACCAGAAAACAGGCACGCCTCTTCCTGATGCAACCCTCCAGGCTGCAAAGGAGTGCGATGCCATACTCTTCTGCGCAGTCACCACGCCGCCCAACATTCCCAATTACAAAAGCCCAATCGTGTCCCTCCGCAAGGAGCTGGATCTTTACGCCAATCTCCGCCCATTCAGCACGCTTCCCAATGTGCCAGTTCCTTTTCCCGCGCTTAACTTTGCAATAGTGCGCGAGAATACCGAGGGCATGTACTCAGGCATTGAGAAGAGGGAAGGTGACACTGCCTATGCCACGCGCGTGATAACAAAGGATGGAAGCGAAAGGATTGCGAGGTTTGCCTTTGACTATGCCGCGCGCATGGGCTTTTCCAAAGTGACCATTGTGCACAAGGCAAACGTGCTCCGCGTGACGGATGGGCTTTTCCTGGAAACCGCGCGCGAGGTTGCCGCGCAGTATCCCGGCATTGCCTGCGATGACGCGCTAGTGGACTCGGTTGCCATGAGGCTGGTCAAGTCCCCGCAGGACTTCCAGGTGATTGTGACCACCAACCTGTTCGGCGACATCCTTTCCGACGAGTCGTCCGCGCTTGTGGGCGGGCTGGGAGTCGCCCCGTCAGGCAACTATGGCGCGCACCGCGCGCTTTTCGAGCCTGTGCACGGCTCGGCGCCAAAGTACGCGGGCAAGGACAGCGCGAACCCCACGGGAATGCTCCTCTCCACTGCGATGATGCTGGAGCACATTGGCGAGAAGGAGGCCTCTGAAAAGCTTGCGCGCGCAATAAGGGAGTGCTACTTGCAGAAAGTGACCACGCGCGACGTGGGCGGAAGCGCGGGAACAGGCGGGATGGTGGAGAAAGTAATGGGGCTTCTTGGCTAGAACGCGCCATTCAGGTTCGCAATCGCGCCTTTCAGCACCGCTACCGCTTTTTTGTAGTCCGCGATGTCAATCACTTCGTTGGGCGTGTGGTCAAGCGCGGAGTCGCCAGGCCCGTAGGCTATGGTGGGAATGCCCGCGTGGCTTGTGATGTTCATGTCCGCGCTTCCGCTTTTCTTCACGTAGCGCGGCGCGAGATTGTTTGCGCGCATGGAGGAAATCATTGCACGGCAAAGCGCGTGGTTGGTGTCGGTCTCCACGCCGGCTATGCTTTCCTGCACGCTGAGAGTCACGTTCTGGGGGGCGAGCTTCCTGAATTTGCGCACCACAGCCGCATTTTTTATCGAGGGCGGCAGGCGAACGTCAAGCACAAAGTCCATGTTCTCGGGCACCACGTTTATGGCCTCCGCCGAGCCGGCGTGGATGTTGGTGAGGTTGATGATCACGCTGTCGAACTTGCCGCGCTGGGGGTAGGCAGAGCGCACGCGGGTGTAGAACTCGAATGTGCGCTCAATGGGATTTTCGGATGCCATGCCTGCGTGGAGCGCTTTTCCGTGCGTGCGGCAGCCAAGCACCAGCCTCCCTTTGTATGCGATTGTGATGCCGTTGGTATTCGACGGCTCGCCGTTTATCGCCATTTTCGGCTTTGCATAGGTGAGGAGATGTCGCGTGCCTTTGGAGGTGGTTATCTCCTCCTCTACCACGCCTGCCACCATTATCTTGAGAGGAGTGCCCCCTGCGCACTCTGCGCCCGCGGTGAGAAGCGCGGCAAGCGGGGATTTTGCATCCACTGCCCCCCTTCCATATATCCTGCCATCCGCGCGCCTGTAGGGCAGGGGGTCGGATATGGTGTCCATGTGCCCAAAGAGCAATAAGTCGGGCGAGTCGCCCTTCTGGTGAGCATAGTTGGTGGCAACCGCGTTGCCTGCTGCGTCAATCCACACTTTTTCGAATGGAAACTGCCGAAGGTACTGCGCGCAGATGCCTGCCACCTTCTGCTCATGCCCTGATGGGCTGGGCGTGGAGACTAGCGCATCCAGGAAATCCACTTCGTCCATTTTCATTGCACTACCCCGGAAATTGCCGCAGCTGCGGCATCAAGCGACTCGTGTGAAATGATATAGGGAGGAAGCAGCCTGACCACCTGCTCGCCTGCAGGAAGCGCCAGCACGCCCTTTTGAAGGAGCGCTGCAAGCGGCTCCTTTGACATCACCTTGAGTTCTATGGCAATCATGAACCCCATTCCGCGCACCTCGCGGAACTGCTGCTTGCCTGAGAGGGAAGTGCGGAGCTTTTCCATCATGTAGGCGCCGTCTGCTGCCACTTTGGCAAGAAGCGCTTCGCGCTCGATTGCGTCAAGCACCGCGTTTGCCGCAGCGCAGGCAAGGGGATTGCCCCCGAACGTGGTGCCGTGCTCAAGTGGCGTGAATGCTGAAACGTCTTCTGATGCGATGGTGGCGCCTATGGGCACGCCTCCGCCAAGCCCCTTTGCAAGGCACACGACATCAGGCCTTATGCCAAAGTGCTCGTAGGCGAAGAATTTGCCTGTGCGCCCTGTGCCGCACTGAACCTCATCGCAGATGAGAAGCGCGCCCCTGTCTGTGCAGATGTCGCGCGCCGCCTTCAGGTATTCCTGCGTGGCAAGGCGGATGCCGCCCTCGCCCTGCACAGGCTCGAGTATGAGCGCGGCTGTTTCACTTGTCATTGATGCCTTGAGGGACTCGATGTCATTGAAGCGCGTGCGCACCACCGGCCCCAGAAGAGGCTCGAATGGAGCGCGGTATTTTTCCTTGAAGGTGACTGAAAGCGCGCCTGAGGAGCGGCCGTGGAAGGCGTTCATTGCTGAAACAAATGCCTTCCTGCCTGTTTTCTTGCGCGAAAGCTTTAGCGCCGCCTCCACTGATTCGGTGCCGCTTGAGCAGAGGAAAACCTTGCTGGGAGTGCCGAAAAGCGCGCTGAGCCTTTCAAGAAGGCGTGCACGCTCCTGGTTTGCGAAAGGGGACTGGCAGGACATCAGTTTGCCTGCCTGCTTTTGCACTGCCGAGACAACGGCAGGGTGCGCATGCCCCAGTATGGCAACGCCCACGCCTGTGTTGCAGTCGATGTAGCGCTTGCCCTCAACATCGTAGACGAATTCCTTTTCGCCCCGCTCCAGTGCAATGCCGCGCTTTCCGTAAAGGTTCATCTCATACTGGAGCTCTTTTGCGCAAAGTTCTGAGTTGTTCATAATATCACTTGTCATTTCACGAAATGCGTTCCTGCGCCCGCAAGCGCGCCGCTTGCCGGCTTTTCCTTTGTGCCGCAGCAGATTACCGCTTCAGGCACGCCGCCTGCCAGCGCTTCTGACACCGCGACGAGCTTGCGCTTCATGCCTGCCGAGGCGCCCTTTTGGAAGCCGGGAATTTCCGAGGCTGCTGCCTTGCTTACCAAATCGTTCGGGAAATTTCGGAAGTATCCTTCCACGTCCGTGAAAAGCATGAGCTTTTCCGCCTTGAGGGAGACTGCGAGCGCGGCTGCCGCGCGGTCGCCATCCACGTTCAGGGGCTCGAATTCCTCGCCCAGCGCGATTGGCGCGACTACGGGGACAAGCCTGCGCTCCAGCAGCGCCAGCAGCGGCGCGCTGCCAATGCGGGAGATTTTCCCGGAATAGTCATCGCGTATCATCTTCTCCTTGCCGTTTTCCACGCTCACCAGGATTTTGCGCTTTGCGAAAATTATGCCGCTTGCCCCGGAAACGCCCACTGCGTCCACGCCTGCCTTGCGGAGCTGCAATGTGAGCGAAGTGTTCACCCCGCCGCCCACGGCCATGACGAAGCTCTGCATGGTCTTTTCATCAGTGAGGCGCGACTTGAAGCCGTCTTTTGAGTAAATGTACCTCTGCTCCCTGCCAAACGCCTTGTCAAGCGCAGTCACCTGCGGCCCGCCGCCGTGCACGAGCACGATTTTTTCCCCGGAGGAAACAAGCGCTGCGATGTCCGAGGCAAGGCTGCCGGCATTGTCAGCCATGCTGCCGCCGATTTTCATTACAAGCATGATAGCACCTGTTGCGCATGCGCCCCTATTTTTCTGGAATCAGAGCGGGTGGAAGCCAGGGGACCAAAGCCCCATTTTCTCGTCAAACCCGTTCATGAGGTTGAAGCACTGCAGCGCCTGCCCGCCGCTTCCCTTCACCAGGTTGTCGATTGCGCTCATGAGTATTATCCTCTTTTTCTCAGGGTCTATTTCAAAGCCTATGTCGGCGAAATTCGTGCCCACCACGGGCTTGGGCTCCGGGTAGCGGTAGAGCGTGCCCTGGTCTTTTACCAGGCGTATGAAAGGTGAGCCTGCATAGAAGCTGCGGTACGCTTTCCAAACATCCACATCCTTAAGCTCAGGGGAAACGCGCGCATGCACAGTGGACATGATGCCGCGCACCATCTCTATTGCATGGGGGGTAAGTCCCACTGAGATTGGCGCGCCTGCGATTGCAGAAAGCTCCTGCTCGATTTCCGCAGTGTGGCGATGCCCGTGCGGCTTGTAGGAGCGCACGCTTCCGCTCCTTTCAGGATGGTGGGTGGAAATATCGTAAGAGGCGCCTGCTGCAGCAGAGCCGATTTTTGCGTCTGCTATGATGCCATCAGTTGCAATGAGCTTGCTTTTCACAAGCGGCGCAAGCGCAAGTATCACCGATGTTGCAAGGCAGCCTGCGCATGCCACAAGCTTGGCACCCTTGATTTCCTCGCGGTGAAGCTCAGGTATGCCGTACACGGACTTGTCAAGAAGCTCGGGCGCAGGGTGCTCCTGGTAGTATTTTGCGTAGGTGTCCTTGTCGTGGATGCGGAAGTCTGCGGACAGGTCGATTATCTTTGCGCCTGTTTCCCAGAACTGCTTCACATAGGGCGCCGCAGCCTTGTGGGGCGTGCAGATGAAGACCGCGTCGATGTCGGTCGAAAGCGCCTTTACAGGCACGAAGGAAAGGGAGGTGAAGCCCCGCAGGTTGGGGTTGAGCTTCGTTGCGGCCTGGCCTGCGAAACGCTCCGAGGTTATCTGGGACACCTCTATTTCAGGGTGCATAAGCGCCCAGCGCAGAAGCTCGCCGCCGGTGTAGCCTGATGCGCCGATTATTGCGATTTTTTTCCTGGACATGTAGGTTACCTCTTTGCGCGTTTTATGAAATATTCAATCATCTTGTCGCCTATGTCAACGCCCGTGACAGGCGAGGAGTTGCGGAATTCAGTGGTGTGGTTCACTTCATGCACGACAAGCCCGTTTGCAGATTCCATCAAATCCACGCCATAAATGCCTTCGTCCAGGAAGGAGACCGCCTTGAGGGAAATCTCGGCAAGCTCGGGCGTGACTGCGCAGTTGCTCGCGGTGCCGCCCCGGCTGGTGTTGGTAAGCCACCCTGATTTTTCAGTCGAGTGGCGGTAGATTGCGGCAACCACATCGCCCCCCACCACGAATGCCCGCAGGTCTCTGCCAGGCTTTTCCACGTGCTCTTGCAGGTAGTATACTTTCTGCGAGGGGCTGCCCATCTCCTCGCGCGACTCGAGCGCAGCGTCGAGCGCGTCCCTGTCGTTGATTTTGTGCACCATGCGCGCCCATGAGCCCATGGTGGGCTTCATCACCAGGGGGAAGCCGAGCTTTTGTGCCGCCTGCCTTGCCGTTTCCGGCGTGAGGGCGACGTATGTTCTGGGAGTGGGCACGCCTGCCTTTGCAATCTCGATTGACGTGAGCATCTTGTCCCCGCAGATGCGCGCGGCATTGTAGGAGCTTATCACCAGCGTGCCCTGCCGCTCGAAGTAATAGGTGAGCGCCTGGCTTCTTGAGTAGGAAACAGAGCGCTGGAGAATCGCATCGTATTCCTTCTTGCCATTGCCGGTGATTGCAAGCAGCGTCTCGCCGTCCACGATGCGCTCAAGCTCGAAGCCGCGCTTTTTCGCGGAATCGAGAAGCATCTTGTTTTCTGCCGAGACTACGGTGTAGCATAGGGCTAGCCGCATTCGTCGTCGCCCCATTGCTTCTCTTCGTTCCAAACAAATTCCATTTTCCCACTCCTTACTCGCCCCAGTCCTCCTCCACTCCTGGTGCCTTCTCAAGCTTGGGCGGCGCCAGGGCGCGCACCTCGAGGCGCGTGCCGCAGTCGGGGCAGGAAAGTATTTCGCCTACCTCGGTGTTCGCAGCGATTGCTATTGGTGACGCGCATTCGGGACATTCAGCATCTGCCATGGTATCATGCCTCCGTCTAGTCCTCTGGGGTGAATGTTTTATATACGTTTCGCCTGTTTCGCATTTTTGCAACTAAAATATGCGCATTTTACTAAAAATGAAGCTAAAAACGGCAAAAAGAGCTAAAATAATGGCGAAATTAGTAGAAAAGCCTTCACTTCCACTTCTTGAGCACCATGTTAGTCTTGGTCGCGGTGATTTCGGGGTGGTGGCGCAGGGCGTCTATCCTGAGGTTGAGCTCGTCCATGTCGGGGGCTGCCAGGCGCGCAACAAGGTCGGTGTCCCCGGAGATTTCGAAAAGCGCGGTGATGCCTGGCGCGCGCGAAAGCTCGCGGATTATCTTTTCCGACTGGGCAGAGGGGAGGAATGTGACGAACACTATTGCCTGGACGGCGCCGCCCTCCTCCACATCCACAGTGAAGCGGCGTATCACGCCGCGCGCCGCGAGGTTTGCCACGCGCCTCCTTGCCGCAGGCTCGGAAAGCCCCACCTTTTTCCCGAGCGCAACGTTCGCGATGCGCGCGTCCTCGCGGAGGATTTCGAGTATTTTGCGGTCGATTTCGTCCATTTTCCATGCCATAACGGACATTTGGGGGCAAGAAATTTAAGGCTGGCGGATGGAATGGAATGCATGAAATTGCCAAATGCCATTGCAGGCAGGGCAAGGCTTTACGCTGCGCTCCTGTTCTTCGGGCTGGCCCTGCATCCAAGTCACCATAACATCCGTTGATTGCCCTGGGGCGCCGTATCTTGGGTAAAATCGGATGGGCAGCGCTTGGCCGCTCAATCCTTTTTCCCATTTTTCCGCAGCAGAACCTGCCCGGGGTTTGGCAGGGTTGGGAGGCGGTCATTATCGGCCGAATCCTCAATGTCCCTCTTCCCTTTCCTCACCGGAGGCTTGGTTTTTCCGTAATCATAGGTGTCATCGTTGTCATTTTTAGCCATGCCAAACACCGCCTAAGCGCTCTTATGCCCTCGTTTAACCCGTTAATCCGGCTTGAGCTTGTGCGAGCGCTCTTCTGATTTTTTTTCCTCTCCTGCCGCCCTGTCAACTATTGCCTTTGCCGCATTCCTGGCGTCATCCGCCAAATTGCTTGCCTCCGTCCGGATTTCCTGCTGCGCCTTTGCCATCTCGTCCGAGGCCTCCTTTGCAATATTTTGCGAAAGCCTGGCGGTCTCTTCAGACGCCCTTTGGGCCGCCCCTGCCATTCTTGCATCTTCGTTCGCTCTGCGTTGCATGTCATCCTGAGCCTGGCGCTGCGCCTGGTCCATTTCATTCGCAGACCGCACCCTTTGGGCAGCCTCAGCATTCTCCCTCGCCCTGCTTTCCTCGTTCTGGCGTGCCTGCGCTACTTCCCGTTCCTGGGTTGCGCGCCTGTCCTGTTCCCGGGACTGCTCCACAGCTGTCTCCTGCGCCGCCCGGCTCTGCTCCCTGGCCTGATCAGCGGCTGCCCGCATGTCATCCTCCATTTTTGTCTGAATCAATATCTGCCGCTTTCCTTCGTCATCGCCTTCCATCCAAACACCCTCTGCAAAAGCCCACCCTATGTTTCACTGCACGATGCCTAATCCAGGCCGGCTGCCCTCTTCAATGGCGAGAGCTAGACTACGACGTTGAGCATGATGCTTTCGCCCACGCCCCTCACGTCTGAATTGGAGAATACTAGATCGTCTGCATCGTTCTTGAGGATTCCAGTCCCCACAACGATGGCGGATATGTTGTTCGTATTCCTTTCAGTCTGAACAGCCTTCACTGTTCCGACTTCTTTCCCGTTGGAGTCAAAGACCTTCATCCCTTTGTAATCCATCACAGGGCTCATGTTGAGCACCACCCCCTCTTCGGTGAGAGACGTGATGTACTTGCGCCCAATGAAAGTGTATGTGCCAAATAGCCCGCGATCAAGCTCGATTCCATCCAAATTTAGCGTGGCTGGATCCAATCGGATTTCCGTTACAGACCCTATTTCCTTCCCGCTCGAATCCCGGACCTTTTTGCCAAGCAGCGACTGCATCTTGATGCCCGAATTATACGCTTTGTTCATTACCCTGATTTCCTGCATATATATCACCTGATTTTCCTGGTTTCATCTTCTGGTTTCCAATCAATTTTCACGATCTATCCTGAATCTGCCTTCTTTTCCCTTAGCGATAAAATACGCCCCCCGTCTGCTGTGGCATTTCATGCCACGCCACCCACCTTATTACTAATGTAATATGCTAGTAATAATATATAAGGCTATGCATTGAAAAGTTGCGTATGCGCGAATCGGTGCTCCCAAGCGCCTGCCTTGAGCGGCAAACGGATGCGGCATGGCTTCTTGCAGGCAGTGCGCGGTTGAAACCGGCTGAACTAAATAGAAGATGGAAATTTCGATAAAGCATGGTTGTGGCGTGACACAATATATCTCTCAACCACGCAAATGTGATAATCACCCCGCACAACGAATTCAACAGCAGCGAGGCGCTGCAGCGCATCCTTGAGACGACTGCCAAGACCATCGAGGCATATCTTGACGACAAACCACAGAACCTCGTGGGTCGTTAGCAAAAAGGCGCAACAGCTACTGGTTCGGATTCTCAGGTATCATGAACCACACGACAAGATAGATTATTAACCCTGCAGAGCCCGCAAAGCCAGCGAGCACAAACAGCAATCTTACCAGCATCGGATCAATGCCAAAATATTCCGCAATGCCGCCGCACACGCCCGCAAACATCCTGTTCTTCTTCGAGCGGTAAAGCTTCTTGACGCCAGTTTCCTCTTTTGCCATATTCCCACCCGTCTGAATTCGTGCGCACCATTAATAAAAGTTCCACTCGCCGAATAACACAGTAGTTCCGAACATCTTCTGGCACAGAAACATAAGGTCGCCCTGCGAATCTTCGCGCATGACTGGTGGGCAGATGTGAAAGCGGAGTGAATGGAACATAAGAAATGGGGGTTGCCCATAAAACAAGCTTTTTAACGGCTAGGCATAGCACGTGGCACTTTTTTCCGAAGTTTAGCGGTGAGCCATCATAGTACCATCAGCTTTATTTATTTTCCATTCAGGATACTGTTGGCTCGTAGGATAGACTATGAGTGGAAGAAAGTATCAAAAGGCGGATGTAGTATAACCTGGCTAGTATTTTGGCCTTCCATATTTTTGGCTCTGCTTGAAGAAAGTCAAAGGTCCGGGTTCAAATCCCGGCATCCGCAAATTTTTTCCCACTCCTGAAGGGGCACACATTTAAATTCTGCTGCCGCCATAAGCCATTGTGGGGGTCCGGGGATAGTTTGTTTGGTCTAGCCTGAGGACTTTTTCCACTGTCGGAGGTTTTTCCATGGTGGTTTCGCCTATCGAAAGCAGGTACAGGACGGACATGAACTCTCTTTTTGACGAGTCTGCGCGCTTAGGCTCCTGGATGGAAGTCGAGGTGGCGCTTGCGCGCGCGCATGCCAAGCTTGGCGACGTGCCATCCGCCGCGGCTGACGAGATTGCATCTGCGGCAAAGAAGGTGGAGCTTTCGCGCGTGAATGAAATCGAGGCAGACATACACCATGACCTGATGGCGATGGTGAAGGCGTTGGCAGAGAAATGCCCCAAGTACGGGGGCTTTGTGCACCTGGGCGCGACTTCCTATGACATAGAGGACACTGCGACAGGCCTTACCATGAAGCGCGCGATTGGGAAGCTGCGGAAAGACCTGCTGGAAACAAAGGCGATACTTAGGAAGCGCGCAAAGGAAACCGCCAGCCTTGTCTGCATAGGAAGGACGCATGGCCAGCACGCCGTGCCCACCACATATGGCATGAAATTCGCGATTTGGTACAAGGAAATAGGGAGGGACCTGCTGCGCCTGGAGCAGGCCGAGGAAATGATTTCCGTCGGCAAGATGGCCGGCGCCACAGGCACTATGGCGACGTTTGGCGGCAAGGGAAGGAAGATTCAGGAGCTTGTGATGAAAGAGCTTGGCCTGAAAGCTGCCGAGGTGTCGAACCAGGTGGTGCAGAGGGACAGGCATGCGCAGGTGATTTTCGCCCTGGCCCTCACGTCCGCCACGCTTGAGAAAATCGCCAAGGAGCTCCGAAACCTGCAGAGGAGCGAGATACTCGAGGTTGCAGAGCCTTTCGGCGCAAAGCAGGTGGGCTCGTCCACCATGCCGCAGAAGAGGAACCCGCACAAGTCCGAGAGGGTGTGCTCGATTGCGCGCCTCATAAGGGGCAATGTGGCGGTTGCGATGGAGAACATCGCGCTTGAGCATGAGCGGGACCTCACCAACTCCGCGAACGAGCGGTTCATTTTCGCGGACAGCTTCATCCTCACGCACTACATCATCCGCGAGATGAACAATATACTGGGCGGGCTCACGTTCTACCCGGGGAACATCGAGAAGAACCTTGCCCTCACTGGGGGCGCGGTGCTTTCCGAGCGGGTGATGATTGCGCTCACCGTGAAGGGAATGGGAAGGCAGGAGGCGCATGAGCTTATGAGAACTTGCAACATCGAGGCGTTCGAGGGAAGGAAAAAGCTCCTGGATGTGCTTTGCGCGAGGAAGGAGGTCACAAAGCTCATTCCGAAGGAGGAATTGGCGCGCCTGTTCGACCCGCACACTTACATAGGCGAGGCAAAGGAGATAGTGGAGGAAGCGCTAAAGGAATGATGGCGGGAGAGCATGATCTTCATCAAGAAGAATCTGGGCTTGCCGCACTTGCCAATCTACGTGCAGGAAATGCCTTGGCGCAGGAAACTGATGGAAATGGGAGGTGGGAAGATGAGCTTTTTGCAAAAGATCGACCCGGAAATCTACGGAATAGTGCGCAGCGAGCTTAAGCGCCAGCGCGAGGGCCTCGAGCTTATTGCATCGGAGAACTTTGCCTCTTTGGCAGTGTTGGAGGCTGAGGGCTCGGTGCTCACCAACAAGTATTCCGAGGGATATCCGGGCAAGCGCTATTACGCGGGAAACATGTTCGTGGACGGAAGCGAAAACTTTGCGATTGAGAGGGTGAAGAAGATATTCCATGCAAATTACGCCAATGTGCAGCCGCACGCAGGCTCGCAGGCAAACATGGCCGTTTATTTCGCGCTTCTGCAACCTGGCGACAAGGTGATGGGGCTCAACCTTTCCTCTGGCGGGCACCTCACGCATGGCTCGCCTGTGAATTTCTCCGGGAAGGCATACAACATAGTGGCATACAATGTGGACCCGAAAACCCACCTGCTTGACTTTGACACAATGGAAAAGCAGGCGGTTGCCGAAAAGCCCAAGCTCATCGTTGCAGGCTTCACTGCCTATCCCCGCCAGGTCGATTTCAAGAGGTTCCGCGAGATTGCTGATGCATGCGGCGCGTTGCTCATGGTGGACATGGCGCACATCGCAGGCTTGATAGCAGGAGGCGCGCACCCGCAGCCATTCCCTTATGCTGACGTGGTGACCTCCACCACGCACAAAACGCTGAGAGGCCCGCGCGGCGCAATCATACTTTGCAATGATGAGAAACGGGCGGAGGCAATTAACAAGGCGGTTTTCCCAGGCCTGCAGGGCGGGCCTTTTGACCACTCGATTGCCGCAAAGGCGGTTTGCTTCCATGAGGCAATGCAGCCGGAATTTTCGCAATACGCGCACCAGATAGTGAAGAATGCGCGCGCAATGGGAGAGGAGCTCCTCGCGCAGGGAATGACGCTTGTGTCAGGAGGCACCGACACGCATCTTCTGCTCATAGACCTGCGCAACATGAACATCACCGGCAAGGAGGCGCAGCTCGCGCTTGAAGAAGCAGGCATAACCGTGAACAAGAACACGATTCCTTTTGAAACGCAGTCGCCGTTTGTCACAAGCGGCATACGCCTGGGCACGCCCGCGCTCACCACGCGCGGCATGTTGGAGGGCGAGATGAAGGAAATCGCGCGCATGATAAAGAGGGTGTGCGCCGCGCACACGGATGCGGCGCTGAAAAAGAAGGTGAGACAGGAAGTGCTTGAGATGACAGCGCGCTTCCCGCTTTACCCTGAGCTTGGGTAATTCCTATGGCTGCGAAGATAATCGACGGGAAAAAGATGGCTGACGCGCTGCTTGACAATGCTGCGCTGAAAATCGCCGCGCTTAGCTTCAAGCCATGCGTTGCCATTGTGCTTGTGGGCGATGACCCTGCCTCGTTGATGTACACGAAAAAGAAGCACGACGCATGCGCGCGCGTGGGGATGGAATCGAGGAATGTGAAGCTTCCTGCAGACGCTACGCAGAGGGAGATAATCGCGCAGGTGCAGCACCTCAACGAAGACCCCAGGGTGGACGCCATACTTGTGCAGCTCCCGCTTCCAGCAGGGGTGGACGAGGACGCTGTCCTGGCCGCGGTGGCGCGCGAAAAGGACGTGGACGGGTTCCACCCTGAGAATTTCGGGAAGCTCGCGCTTGGCATCGGGAAGATTGCGCCCTGCACGCCAAAGGGCGTCATATACATGCTCAAGGAGAGCGGCGTGCAGCTTGCCGGGAAGCACGCGGTTGTGATTGGCAGGAGCAGGATAGTTGGGAAGCCCCTTGCGCTGCTGCTTCTTAACGAAGGATGCACGGTAAGCGTGTGCCACAGCAAAACAAAGGACATGGGCGCGATTACCAGGATGGCGGACATCATCTGCTCTGCAGTCGGAAAGCCCCGCCTTGTCACTGCAGACATGGTGAAAGCAGGCGCGGTCGTGATTGACATTGGCACGAGCAAGGAGGCGGAAAAGCTTGTGGGGGACGTGGACTTTGCCGCTGTAAGCAAGAAAGCATCGCTCATCACGCCAGTGCCGGGCGGCGTGGGGCCCATGACGATTGCCATGCTCATTGAAAACACGCTTGTTTGCTGCGAAAACAGGAGAAAGAAGTAGGG
The DNA here is from genome assembly GCA_026396415.1 of Microcaldota archaeon. Lineage (GTDB taxonomy): Archaea > Micrarchaeota > Micrarchaeia > Anstonellales > Anstonellaceae > UBA10161. The sequence continues at coordinate 13,994 of JAPLWX010000001.1, read as the reverse complement.
ACCCCTTTGCGAAGGGAGCGGACCGGGCAGATGGTCAACAACCCAAGCTAAAGGCTTGGGCTTGCTGATAGATGTAGAAAATTGCGTGCGGAAGATAATCAGCCTTTACCCATGCCTGAAAGGCGTCCCACTTTTTGCCTTCGGGCAAAAAGGGGCCCATTCGAGCCAAAGGCTCGAATCGGGGGGCTTCGGGCTTGGGTTGTTGGTGAGATTGTGGCGATTACCTACTCTCGCGCGCTTGGGGAAATCTACTCATTGGACAAATTCGGAAGCAGGCTGGGGCTTACTAGGATTCGCGCCATCTTGCGCGAGATTGGCAGCCCGCAGCAGGAATACAAATGCGTGCTTGTGGGAGGGAGCAATGGCAAGGGCTCCGCCACGGAAATGATTGGCGCCATCCTGCAGGAGGAGGGCGCAAAAGTTGGCACTTATTTTTCGCCGCAGATAGAGCGGTTTGAGGAAAGGTTCAGGGTGGATGGGAAAAATGCGGGCAAGCGCGAAATTGCTGATGCCTATGCGTTGGTGAGGGCTGCTGCCGGCAAAGTTGCCCAGGATGCCACTTTTTTCGAGGTGATAACCACAATGGCATTGCTTATTTTTGCTGCGAGGAAAGTGAAATATGCAGTGCTTGAGGTGGGATTGGGCGGGCGGCTGGATGCCACAAATGCAGTTTCGCCAGAGGTATCGGCGCTCACCTCGCTTTCGCTTGAGCACACCGATGTGCTGGGGGATACGATTGAGAAAATCGCGCACGAGAAGTGCGGGATTGCAAGGAAGGGAAGGGTGCTTGTTTGCGCAAAGCTGGGCGCAAAAGCAAGGCGCGCGGTGGAAAAAGAGTGCAGAAAAATCAGGGCGAAGATAAAAATCGCCGGCCCCTTGGGGCGCGGGTTCAGGCTCGCTGCGCCGGGGGAATTCCAGCGCTCCAATGCTGCGGTTGCAGCCGGGGTTTGCAGGGAACTGGGGGTAGGTGAAAGGGCGATTGAAAGGGGGCTGGGAAAGTGCAGGCCAAAATACCGCCTGGAAAGGAGGGGAAACCTGCTGCTCGACTGCTGCCACAACCCCGAAGCCGCTGCCGCGCTTGCGAAGGAAGTGGCGCGCATTCGGGTGCGCGGGAAGAAGGTGCTGCTGTTTTCCGCCATGAGGGACAAGGACTATCCGTCTGTGCTGCGCACCCTTGCGCCTTTGTTTGATGACATTGTGATTACCGAAGTGAAGCTCGAGAGGGGGGAGAAAATCGCCAAGCTTGCAAAAGCCGCAAAGGAGGCAGGCGCGAGGCATGCCAAGCTTGAAAAGGCTGCAGCAAGGGCGCTTGCGCGCGCGAGGAGGATTGCGGGGAAGACCGGGCTGGCCGTCGTGGCAGGCTCGATTTACCTGCTTTCCGAGCTGTTCGGCAAGGATAGCATAAAAATACGTTTGGCGCAATAAGGGGGCGTGGGAACATGAAAGATGGCTTGAGGCGCGAAATGATTGCGAAGCGCGAGGCGCACCACTCGTCAGGGGGGCATGTGAACTGCATAGGCATAATGGACAGGTTTTTGCACCTGCCTGAATTCGATTCCGCGCGCTGCGTGCTGCTTTATGCCTCCAGGAAGGGGGAAGTGCACACCGACGGGATAATCCTCTCCGCGCTTTCGCTTGGCAAGAAAGTCGCGCTTCCGGTCTCCATGAAGGAAGAGCATGCACTTGAACTTTACGAGATAAAAAGCATGGAGGAGCTGTCAGAGGGGGCGTTTGGCATCATGGAACCTGCCCGCAGCCAGGAGAGGCGCGTGCAGCCTGAAGAGGTGGAGCTTGTCGTGGTGCCGGGAGTTTCGTTTGACAGGCGCGGGCACAGGCTTGGGTATGGCATGGGCTATTATGACTCGCTCCTGAAGAAGGTGAAGGGGTGCAAGGTGGGCCTGGCATACGACATGCAGATTGTGGAGCATGTGCCTGATGAACCGCACGATGTCGCGGTCGACATGGTGGTCACGCAGAGCGAAACCATGGTGTGCCGGAAGCTCGAGGCTGCAGGCGCACGGAGGAAATTCCGCGTCGCCGTCCTGGCGTCAGGCAGGGGAAGCGACTTCTTGTCCATAGTCGATGCGGTGAAGGGGGGGAAGCTTGACATTTCCATAGCGGGCCTGATAACGGACAACCCGGACGCCCTTGCGGCAAAGCTCGCTGCAAAGAACGGCATACCCGCATTTTTCATACCCCATGCCTCGCGCGAGGAGCTGGATGAGGGCGTGATGAAAAAGCTGTCCGAGCTTGAGCCTGACCTTGTGGTGCTTGCAGGCTACATGAAGGTGATAAAGAGCAGGGAGCTGCTTTCGCGCTATTCCGGCAGGATGATAAACATCCACCCGTCGCTGCTTCCGAAATACCCGGGGGCGCATGCGCAGAAGGATGCGTTCGACGCGCACGAGATGGTGTCTGGCTACACAATACACTTCGTGGACGAATCGCTTGACGGCGGGAGGATAATACACCAGGAAAAGGTGGACATTTCCCACTGCAAGAGCGCGGAGGAGACTGCCGCGAAGATACTGGAACGCGAGCATGCTGGGCTGCCCGAGGTGGTGGGAAGGTTCGCTCGGGGCGAGATAAGACCCTGACGACACACTTATTTTTAAACATTTTATATAACAGAATGCCATGGCCTACCTGAGCGCGAAGCAGGCGATAGCCGGAATCTTGCTAGCAGGCACGCTGGCCATTGCCGGGTCCAACAGGCCAGGACATGTGGGCGTGCCCCTGAATATGGGCCAGCAGGACACCCATGACGTCAGGATGCCCTATGATAAGGCAAAGAAGGACACAGCGGCGATGGAATTTTTCAGGCGGCTGGCTGAAAACACCAGCATAAATCCGAAGTTGCTGCCCACCAAGGAATTTGTCAGGAGCCTAAGCAAAATCAGTAAGATTGAGTTTGAGGCAGTGAATCTGGATGGGTTCAGGATGGAGCCTCCTGGGAAGGCCGGGATAGCGGAATGTGAAATCAGCAGGATCGACGCCGTTTTGGCGCGGGCGGACTCCATACCGTGCTCAATCCTGCCATTTGAAACGTGGGGCCAGTTCCTGAGGTCAAACATAAGGAAAGTGAGGATGGACGGGAAAGCGCGCCTGGGCGCCACGCGCATGAATAGCAAGACCGGAACCTTGATAATCAACCCGATTTGGGAAATGATGAGCTTATCGATTTCGGGCCAGGATGCGGCTGGCCTGGAAACTGCCTTCACGCTGGTACACGAGGCAGGCCACAGATGGACATACAGGATCGGCATCCGGCCAAGGGTTGTGATGGGCGAAAACGGCAGGTTGTATGCGGAATTGCAAGCCGTGCATTTCGAGCTTGTTTTTGCCAAAGACCTGCTCAGGCATGGGGCAAGCGAAGATGAAAAAAAGGGGATTTTGAAGGAGCTTGAGGACAATTGGGTGTATTTGTATCAGACAAGGATTGGCCATTGGAATGGGTATTGAAGGAAGCAAACGGCGCGCAGAGCGCGGTGGCGAAAACCGCAGGCTGCGCGCCTTGCTTTATAATTTTTTAGCAATGAAGAAGCACACACGTGGTTTAATGCTCGGTAAGATACTTGGCTGGCTTAGGGGCATATTCAAGAAGAGGAAGGCGGTGAGCCTTGGCATATACGGAAGCCCCAACGTCGGCAAGACCACGCTTGCGAACAGGATTTGCGTGGATTTGGCGGACGAACCCATGGGCGCGGTAAGCCCTGTGCCGCACGAGACGAGGCGGGTGCAGAAAAAGGAGAACATGACCCTGAAGCTTAAGGGATTCACGCTTTCCATGAACCTGCTTGACATGCCCGGCATTGCGGTGAAGGTGGATTACCGCGACTTTTTGGGATACGGCATTTCAAAGGAGGATGCGCAGAAGAGGGCGCGGGAGGCGACGCTTGGCGTTGTCGAGGCCGTGCGGAGCCTGGACAAGATAGATGCCGCGCTTTTCGTCATTGACGCGACGGAAGACCCGTATACCCAGGTGAACATAACGATAATAGGCAACATTGAGGCGCGGGACATACCCATCGTCGTGGTGGCGAACAAGATAGACTTGCCAAATGCCAACACGCAGAGGATACGGGAGGCGTTCCCGGGCTACGAGTTCGTGGAAGTCTCTGCGATGACGGGCGAGAACCTGAACAAGCTTTATTCCACGATAGCAAACAAGCTCGCCTAGACAGGAAGGGATTGACATGCACAAATGCTCAAAATGCGGAAGGGCTGCGACCAGCCTTGAGGAGATAGACGCGGGCTGCCCGTGCGGCTCCAAGGTCTTCATTTTCGACCGCCAGATAGCGCAGGCTGCTGCGCTGGAAGGGGATGGAGGCGCGCTGGGAAATGGCGGCAACGGGATTCCTGCGGAGGGTGCGGCAGGCATGGCGGGAAACGCCGTGGGCGCAGGCGGGAACGGGAACATTGCGGCACCAGGCGCCATGGCAGGGGCAAACCACAACTCTGCAGCCGGCATTGTAGCAGGGGCAAACGGGAATCCTGCAGAAGCCGCCATGGGCGCAGCATCCACTTTTGCAGTGCCTGGCACTTCAAAGGAAAGGGCGCAGGAAGCTCCCGGCGGGCAGGAGGGGAGGGTGCCGGAATCCTACTTCGCGCGCACATCATTCACCAACGACGACATCGAGAACATCAAGGTGCTCACGCAGGGCGTGTTCCTCCTCGACGTGAATGCGATTTCCAAAAGCCCCGTGGTGCTCAAGGACGAGGACGAGATATACTACGTGAAGCTGCCCCTTGTCCAGAAAAAGGCGCCGGAAGCCGCGCAGGGAAAGGAAGGGAACGGGAAAAAATAATTCTGCTAAACATCCAAAAGTATCCTGATTGTCCAGCCCTCTTTGCCGTGCGAAACCATGAGCTCGTGGTAGGTGACAGCCTTTACAGAGTCGCGAGGCCGCTTCTTTTCGCCGAATGCCTCGATTTTCACTGCATGGCGCTTTTCGTCGTATTCAAGCACGCATGCTCGCGAGAAGATGATTTCGCCCGTGTCCATGTAGGCGAGCATGTCCGCCAGCGCCTGCACGGTGAGCTCCTCGATGTTGTGCGCGGTTACAAGGAAGGTTGCGCGCTCGCTTTCCCCCGCAGCGCCGAAAACCGAGAACATCGCGTGCGCGGCGTTCTGGAGCGCCTCCTCGTAGGACTTCCCGTACGCCTCGAACATTATGTCCGCGGTGTGCTCCAGAAAGCGGTACTTTTCAGATTGCATTGCATCACAAACAGAAAGGGAAAGAAAATTAAGTGAAAAAAACTCAGGAAATGTCCACTTCGGTGCCGATTGCCTGGCCCGGGAGCCCCTTGTCGAAGCGCACAAGCACCGCGCCGGAGTTCCCGTGCGCCTTGCTTATCTTTCCGACTATTTCCTTGCCGGTCGAGGTTTTCCAGCACACGCGCTTGCCTATCACGCCGTTTGCGGATGCCCTGTCCGCAACGCCGTCAATCTCCACGACATACTGGTTGGTGTACGCTGTGTGGACGCCGCGCCTGTTGCCTGCAAGAATGCCTTTCATGATAAAACCCTCCTATAATCCCTGTGCGGATGCGTCATCTATTGGGGCATGTCTATTTAAACTCTGCGCCGCCCGCGTGCAAAAGCGAAAATCAGGGCAGGCGGGAGGATGAGTGCGGGAAGGCAGGGAAGCAGGGGCTGCGAAGAGGGGGGGCTGGGCGGAGGGGCGGAGGAGTTGCCTGCAGAAACAGCTTTGGAGGATATTTCCGCGTCAAGCGCCGCGCTTAATCCGGAAAGGGCGGCGGAAGCGTCGGAGATTTTCGCAGGAGTCAGGGGGGCGGTGTAATTCGCCTTCAGCGAGGCAAGCTGCGAGAGGTGCGCGCTTGCGGATGCGTTGCCGATGAGCCAGGCGCTGCTTGCCACCTTGTCCGAATAGCCGTTCATGGCCTGCACGAGCGCGGAGTAGCGCTTGCCGTCGGAGCCGATGGCGGCGGATGCGTTGTTGGAAAGAGAATCGAACTGCTGCCGCAGGGCAAGCGCCTGCCTGTAGTTGCCTGCGCCTGACAGGTTTTGCGAAAGAGCGGAGATGTTCTCAAGCCCCGAAATCATGGGCGCAATGGACGAATCGTTCACGGTTTCTGCAAGCTCGGCGCTTTGCGCCTTGAGGCTGCGGATGCCGTTGAGCATTTTCAGGCGGAAGTTCTCATAGTCCCTGCCGCGCGAGGAGAGGTAGGCGTCATTTTCAGCGCCGCTTTCCACTATTGCCTCCGCGCGGGCGCGCTGGTTCGCGACTTTCGAGAGCGTAAGCTTCAGCGAGGCGAGGCCCTGGATTTCGGAGGAGATGAGCGAGGACGAGTAATCTATCTTTGGGCAGTACTCGTAGCAGCGCAGCGTGGCGTTCTTGCCCGAGCAGCCCGGGTCGTCCTTGGTGAGGAACAGCGTGCTTTGCGTCAAGTTCGATGCAAGCGCCGAGAGATTTTGGAGGATGGAGATTTTGCGGTCGATTTGCGCAGGGTCGGCGCGTATGGAGTCTATGCCGTCCGAGTAGGCGGAAAGGAGGGAGGAATACGCCTTGCGGCCATCGTCCCAGCCCATCATGGCCTCGATGAAGCCCCCCGCCTGTATTATCAGCGAGCACTGGGGGGAGGAGTAGCAGGAAACTATGCAGGTCTGCTTGTCAGTGCAGCCAGGGTCGCCATCATCGCCTATATACTGCAGGCACTTTGACTCGTTTGCCTGCTTTGCGGCATTGGCCTGGGAGGGGAAGGCGATTGCGGATGAGAGTTTGGAGTCGAACGAGTCGCGGTTCTTTGCATCCTGCTCAAGAAGGGCAGTCAGCGCGGGAATGCCATCCACAATGCTTCCGTTCGACGCATCCACCACGTATGTTTCAACCCCTCCCGCGCTCACCAGGTAATAGCCGCCATTGGAGAGAAGGGAAACGTACTGCACGCCTGAGTCGGGCTCGAATGAGCGGTGAAGGAACATCTCAAACGGCGAGGCGGCAAACAGGGCGGGGGAAAGCAGGAGGGACAGCGCAAGGATGCGGAAGAAACCCATGGAGGCATTTTGCCAGCAATGGTTTTAATCCTTCTCGCAGGAATCCACCCGGAGTGGATGTTATGAGGCTTTTGGTTTTCATTTCCGCGTTCGCCGCGCTGCTTTCGTGCGCGTTCGCATTGAGCGTGCTTGCGCCCGTGTCTGCGCAGGTCGGGCAGGGCTCGGCAATCAGCATAGGCAATGTGGGGCCAGGGCAGACTTTCTCCATCGTGGTGGACCCCCGGGTGGCGACAGGGGGGCCGTATGGCACCGGCGGCGCGTATGACCGGCTTTCGGCAAGCTCCCTTCCAGAGGGATGGGCCTCCGCGCCTTCCAAGCTTTATGCAACCCCCCTGCAGGCGGATATCACCGTCCCGAAGGATGCGCCTGACGGCGACTATGCGGTTGTGCTCAAGCTTTGGGACGAGGCAGGGGACAAGGGGCTTGGCCCCGACGTGGAATTCACGGCAAGCGTGACGGTCACGCACGACGTGATGGACATGACGGTTTCCCCGGTAAGCATAAGCACAGGGGCAGGGCAGCCTGCAAGGTACACGATAACGATTTCAAACAAGGGCATGGCAAACGACATATTCGTTGTGGGCTCCACGGGCGTCCGCACCTGGGAGTTCCGCAGGAGCATATACATCCCCTCGCAGACCACTAAAACGCTGACATACGAAATCGTGGGGGACGACGAAGCGGATTATGACGTGACGATATGGGCGCGCTCGTCCTCGAGCGACAGGATAGTGGCGGAGGTGCCTGTGGCGCTACGCGTGAACACGGATTTGCTGTCCGACTTCAAGTCAGTGAGCCGCGGCGTGCTCCTCTTCCCGTCAGCCGAGGCGCCGCTGTACTTCATCGTGGGGCTGCTTTCGAACTTCTTGCCCTGAGGTGTGAATTTGGCTGCCAAAGCAAGCAATGCGCGCACAGCCGCAAGGCTGATGGAGGAAGACGGCAGCCTGCCTGAGTTTTCCCCAAAAAAAAGAAGCGCGGCCAACGGAGAAAAGAGCGCGGGCAGGAAGGAAGCCGCAAGGGAAGCTGCGGTTTCGCTTTTGGAAAAGCCCCTGCAGAGCATGGAGCGGCTGAAAAACAGGATATCGCGCGAATACGGCATAAGCTACCTGAAGAATTCAGAAATGCTTGCATTTGTCCCCCGCACGCAGCCTGCTCTTCGCCGCGCACTCCTCAAATCGCCCACGCGCACGCTGTCGGGCGTGTCGCCGCTCGCGCTCATGCCTCCTCCTTTCCCCTGCCCGGGCAAATGCATTTACTGCCCCAGGGGGAAGAATGCGCCGCAGTCATACACCGGCTTTGAGCCCGCCACCATGAGGGCGATTGAGTGCGGCTATTCCGCCAGGAAGCAGGTGGAGGCGCGCCTGGCGCAGTATGCAGGGCAGGGGCATGGCACGGACAAGTGCCATCTCATCGTGATGGGCGGCACCTTCCTTTGCTCGCCGAAAAAGGCGCAGGAGGGATTCATGAAAGAGGCGTTCGACACGCTCAATGGAAAGAAAGCAGGCGGCCTTGCAGCTGCGATTGATGCGAACGAGCGCGCGCCGCACCGCGCAATCGGCGTGACATTCGAGACGCGGCCTGACTTTGGCATGAGGCGCGAGGCTGACGCAATGCTTGCCATGGGCGGCACGCAGGTGGAGCTTGGCGTGCAGGCGCTTTCAGATGCAGTGTACCGCCGCGTGCTCCGCGGGCACAGCGTGTCTGATGTTGTGCGCTCCACAGCAGTGCTCCGCGACTCGGGCTTCAAAATCTGCTACCACATGATGCCCGGGCTTTTTGCAACGCCGAAGCAGGATGTGGGATATTTCCGCGCTCTATTTTCCGACCCGCGCTTCCAGCCTGACATGGTGAAAATCTACCCTGTGCTGGTGATGCAGGGCACTCCCCTATATGGCATGTGGAAGCGCGGCGAGTTTTCGCCGTACACCACTGAAGAGGCTGCGGAAGTGATTGCCGACGCCACGCGCTTCATACCCCCTTATGTGAGGGTGCCGCGCATCCAGCGCGACATCCCTTCGCCCCTTGTTGCCGCAGGCGTGAAAAACTCGAACCTGAGGCAGATAGTGGATGAGCTTCTGCGCAAGCGGGGGGAAAAGTGCCGCTGCATACGCTGCAGGGAGATTGGCAGCGAGGAGAGGAAGGGAATTGCAGCAAGCAAGCTCTCGCTTGGGCTTTGCCGCATGGACTATGCTGCATCAGGGGGGAAGGAAATCTTCCTGTCGTTTGAGGACAGGGAAAAGGACCTGATTGCAGCTTTCCTGCGCCTGCGAGTGCCCCATAAGCCGCACCGCGCTGAACTCGCATCATCTTCAGTTGTGCGCGAGCTCCATGTCTACGGGCAGGAGGCGTTGATTGGCGAGCGCTCTGCAGAGAAGGAACAGCACAGGGGGCTGGGCGCGCGGCTTCTGCACGAGGCGGAGGAAATCACGCGCAGGGAATTCGGGCTGGAAAAAATAAGCGTGCTTTCAGGCCCTGGCGCGAGGGGCTACTACAGGAAATCAGGCTACGCGCTTGAGGGCGCGTACATGCAGAAGAAAATCTAGATGCTGACTTCGGGCTTGCTTGGGCAGAAATTGTACTTGTGTATCTTGTATATGCTGATGTACGAATAGTCCCGGATGATGTCTGAGAACTTTCCCTTCATATCCCGCATGATTTTCCTGAATGCCGCGACGTTTGAAACCTCCATGTCGATTTCAAATTCCCACACCCCGAATGTTTTCACTATGTAAAAGATATCTGGGTGCCTTCGGCAGAATTCCACAAGGGATTGGTATCTTTTTTGGGTTACGGTTTTGAGCCGCACCAGCACCTTGTAATGCAGCTGCCCGAGAGCGGGATTGTCAAGGACCAGCACGTATCCGCGCACTGCACCCACTTCCTCCAGGCGCTTGAGCCGCTTGGAAACGGCGTCGGGCGAAAGGCCGATTTTCCTTGCAATGTCGGAAACTGGCGTGCGTGCATCCTTCCCAAGTTCCACGAGGATTCCCCAATCCTTGCCATCCAGCTTGGGCGGAAGGGGCACGGAGCCGAATGCAAGCTCACGCTCAGTGCCTGCTTCCTTGCCAATCAGGTAATCGCGGTAGAAGTACTGCCCTTTCACAATGGGGGCAATCTGCCGCTCCAGGAAAAGGTGCCCGAACTTATTGTCGATTTCCGCAAGCTGCTCGGTGTATTTTTCGATGTTGATGGAGCGCATGCCGAAAGAGATGTCGAATTGACCGTCCGATGATGCCAGCCATACCACATTGGGATTTTCCTTCAGCCATGCTATCAGTTCCCCTTCCTGTTTTTCATCGGCATTCTGCAGCTTTATGAAAGCCTTGCGGATGGTATAGCCGAGCCGGGCCACGTCTATGATTGCAAAATGGGTGTTTATCGCCCCCTGATTCTCAAGAAGGTTCAGCCGGTACCTTGCCACCTGCTTTGAAACCCCTGCGCGCGTGGCAAGCTCGCTATACGTAGCGCGTGCGTTCCTGTCCAGCCCATAGAGGAGCTTCCTGTCCTTCAGGTCCAGCTTTATTACCATATTTCAATCTTTTATAGTTATATTTTATAATATAGGCGGTTTTGACAAAAAATCTAATAAATAATTATAATAAGCACTATATCTACATTAAACCACCAATAATAACATTGAGGTGGTCATCATGATAATGAGGAAAGAAACAATCGAGGCGAAAGGCTTTGTAGCCACGGACATCATGAACCTGAAGGCTTTCCCGAACAACGCCTACCGGTATGGAAACATCAAAGTCGTTGATGGGAAGATTGTCCTTTCAAGGGATTGGCCTGGCGAAAACCCGCTCCACTTTTACCAGGATGTGAAAAGGAAGGAGCTTGTCGTGGCAAGCAATATCTGCGACATCAAGCAGTACCGGGAAGAGAACGGCGCGGAATTCTCATGGGAGCGCGTGCGCGCAGTCCATAACAACACCCGCATCACATTTGACAGCAGGGCGTTTGACTCGCTTTGCCCCATGGAGGAGGAAATAATGCCTACCTTGCAGGAAAGCGATATTGCCGGCATTGACCCGAGCAACTTCCAGGCAACTTGCCCGAAGCTGAGGGGCTTTTTCCAGGCATCAATAGAGCAGCGGCTCGCCACAATCCCTGAGAAGGAGATAGGACTCCTGCTTTCGGGCGGGCTGGACAGCATGAGCGTGGGCTACGTGCTTTCAGGCTTTAAGGACCGAAAAATTACCGCGTTCACCTTGAAAGTGAATGAAAACGACCAGGACATTGTCAAAAGCAGGCAGTTCGCAAGCGTTTTCGGGTTGGAACTGTCGGAAGTTTGCGTGAAGAGAAATGGCAATGGGCTTTCGATATCGGTGCAGAAATATTCCCCAGGCAGGAAGCTCATCTATGAAAAAGAGATTGAAAGTGGTATTGATGTTGATGCGGCGGTCATGAAAACCCTCCTTGTAGGCGGCAGCCCGAAAAAGGACAATGCACTGTGCTCGTTGTCAATGTACCTTATCGGCAAGGCAGTCGTGGCAGAGGGCATAAGCACTGTTTTCTGCGGGGAGGGACCGAATGAAATGTTCAATGATTACTGCTTTAACCCGCAGGCGTACGGCTACTCCACGCAGGACAGGGGGGACGTTTGGTTCAGGATGGCATTGACGTTTGGGGATAAGATGAGCGACCTTGTGCTGGGCAGGGGAGGCCTGCCAAAGCACGCGCTTGCAAGGATGGGCAAGATATTCGCAGAATACGGCATTCGGCTGGAATCCCCGTACTTTGACCAGCAGCTCATCAAAATAATGACAAGGATTCCGCACATCGTGGGCCCAGAAATGATAAAACAGCTTGTGATGGGAAAAATGTTTGAAGGGGAGCAGTTTGTGCAGTTCATAGATGGCACGGCGAAAGTGAAATTCCAGGACGGCTCCGGCATAAGCAGGCTTTTTGGAGAGTATGACCAGGCACGCCTGACCAGGATTTTCCTGGACATATATGGAGTGAAGAAAGAGTATCTTTAAGGTATTATTTTCTCCACTTTCGCGCTCCCTATCGCGCGCGGCATGGCTTCGGGGAGGAAAACGCATAGCGTCTCGCCCTGCCTCAGGCACATGGGCGCGGTGAGATCTATTTCAAAATTCCCTGCCGGGAGCCTTTTTGCCTTGCAGGCAACATACTTCAAGCCTGAAAGCACGAAGAACTGCGGCACGGTGATGTCGCCCTTGTAGAATTTGGTGAGCGAGATGCTTGCCTCTATTTTGCTTGCCGAGGGGAATTTCTCCTCGACAGCCAAGTCTCCCTTGCCCACCTCGTCAGCCTCGAGCCCGCGAAGCGAAAGCCCCACGCGGCTGGAAGCCTCGGCTTCGCGCACGTCCACATCCTGGACCTGGATGGACTTTATCTCCGCCTCCCTGCCGGACGGAAGGAAGGAGAGCTTCTGGTGCACGCGCACCGTGCCCTGCTGCACAATGCCAAGCGCCACTGTGCCTATGCCCTTCACCGCAAAGCATGAGTCGATTATCACTTCAGTCTTTCCGTCGGGCTTGCGCATGGACGGGAGGGACAGGAGCTTTTCACGGAGCGCGTTCGCGTCGCCCTCGAAGAATTCGTACTGCTGCACGCCTGCGGACCTGATGAGGGGCTCGATGTCGCCCCTTCCCACGATGTCGGGAACCACGATGAGGGGCTTGCCGAAAACCGCGCACGCCACGAGCATCTCGCCTGCGAACTTGTCAATAGCGTTCGGGCGGAAATATGCGGCGTCGCAAAGCGAAAGCGCATAGAGCAGGGGCTGGATTTTCTCGGGATATTTGCTTGGCTGGTAGAGGCAGATCACCCTGTCCCCTTCCTTGCAGTTGTAGATGGTAAAATCGCTCTCGCTGCCCTTCTTGCCTATCTTTTTCGCGAATTCCGAGTCAGGCTCGAGCGCGGCGATGTGTATGTGCTTCATGCAATTGCCTCGACATGCGATGATAATAAAATGCGGCTGCCGGGATTGTCAGCCGAAGGCTGGCAACACGTTGTCGCCAGACAAGGGCGTTTGAACCCGGGTCTCGAGCTTTCTCCAACCCCCATGCATTTTCCGCCAACATTCGGGAGGGGCAAAAAGGGTTATGGGAAGCTCATATCCTACCAGGCTGGACTACAACCGCAGAATGGATTCTGATTTAGTTAGGCTTAAGGTTAAAGAAGCTTTGCTGGCGGCTAGGGCGCATGAAGCCCTGTGAACTTCTCCGGGTTGGTGTTCATCAGGTCTATCATCACGTCCCACGAATGGAGATTGTAGTCGCTTCCAATTTCGTAAAGCGTTTTGCACAGCTTCGTGTCAGCCATGATGGCGCTGCTTGCCAAGTGGGCAGTGGATATGTCGCCGTCAAGTGCAGCCCTGATTTTCGGGAATTTCGCAAAAAATTCCGAAGGCATCGACCTGAAGCAGGCCACCCGCAGCACCTTTATCCCGGGATATCTTGACTCCAGCCTGCTTTGGATGTATTCGAACGGGTCAGGGATGTCCAATACATTGGCCGACAGCTCGCTTGTTTCCCGGGTGTACATGGGAGTGACATTAAAGTACTTGTTTCCTGAGGGGAGATTGATTTCGACAATTGAGTGCGTTATGCTTTTTATCAGCTGCCCGAGGGAACTTGCTGTTTTGACGTCATCCGGCCTGATTCCGTGGGAAGCCACCACGATGCTGCGCGATGGGATTCCCAGCGAGTTGAGAAGGTCGGCGGCAATGTTTGTATAGTCTATGCAGACGGCGGACGAGCCCAATATTGCAATCGAATTGGGAAAGTTGTTTGTTTTTCCGTAGCCATATTTTTCTGCCGCGTCAAGAGGTTTATCCGACCCGCTAAGCTGTGCGGGGGGGATGTGTAAACAACGGTTCAAAATTCCCCAATTTCAACGGTTCAGTCCCAGCCCTTCTTTTCACCTAAAATGTTATATTCCTCACTCCTCTTTTTGCTGATTGTCGGTTGGCTCTCTCTGCAAAAGACCAATTCGTTTTCTG